>JABAYY010000086.1 GCA_018608765.1 Flavobacteriaceae bacterium | reverse complement strand
CCCATGGAACGTTAGATGAATTTGTTAGAACCATTGCTTGTTATAATTGCCGAATTAAACCCTTCGAATTGTTTAATTAAATTATTTTTAATATCAATAAGAAAACAATTTTGTTTCGTTATTAATAAATGATTCTCTTTATACGGAACTATTTTTACTTGGTTTAAATCTATTTTGGGGTCAAATAAATCTGAAATAGTTGTTTCGCCACAGTATTCCCAGACATGAGACTTTAAATCTAAACGCCATAAATCTTGCAAATATTCTGTGTAGACATCCAATTTTTCATTTATTTTTTTTTGAAACCCTCCAAAAATATATAAATTAGAATCTTCTACTTTGCTAACAGCCAGACGTCTTGGTGATGGTTGAGTTTCATTTGGAAAATAATTGTAGTCAAACCATTCTTTAGTACTATTGTCAAAATATGTTAGATTATTTTTGTCGGTAAATAAGCCATATCCACCAAAAGAAAACACTTTTTTTTGATACTCAAATAATGAAGACTGATATTTATTTCTATGATCAAAAGAATTATCAACTCTATAAATTTCATTATTTACGAAAACATATACCAATCCTCCACCTTTTGATATTAGATAGCCTTTTTTGTCAACTTTAAGAAAATTAAAATTAAAATGCGGGAAATGTGTGTTATGCTTACGAACACTATAGGATTGTCCGTTTTCTGTTTTATAAATATCTTCTTCAGTTATGATGTAAAAATAACCTTCATTTTGAAATGTAATAAATCGATCTCCAATTAATTCTGGCGCGATTTGTAAGTTAATTATAAACAGAAATGCAATTTTAAACATGTGATTAATTTTAACTAAAGATATAAAATTATAGTTTTAACAAATACAGGATAACTTACGGAGTCCGTCAATTTTTTAAATACTATGAAACTATTAGTTATATCTTTATTTTCTACACTGGTTTAATCTGATATAAAAAACTTTATTCAATTACTAAATAAAAATTAATTAATGAAAAAATTATTATTACTAAGCTTAACAATCATTTTCTATGCTTGCAGTGGAGGAGATAGTGATGACAACGACACCAATATAGATAATCCATTTATTGGAGAATGGTCTGGAGTTTATGACGAAACAATTGATGAAGACGGTATAAATTCTGGAACATGGTTAGGGACAATTACAAATCAGAATAACTTTATTGGTGATTATGTGAGTTCGGAAAGCAACGAAATAGATACGTATTCAGGATTTGTTTCCCCCAATGGCGATGCGTCACTAACAGCCGGAACCACAACAGATGGCGCTATTTTTACTGGGGTAATGTACGGAAATGAGGCTTCTGGAGTATTTGTAAATAATACTTCCACTCCTGCTGATTATGGCACATGGAAAGGAACAAAAACAATACCTGATAATGATTATACTTTTAATGAATTTGTTGGTACTTGGCGCTTAATATCAGAATCAGAAGATGGCACTGATTTATATTTAAATGATTGCCAACTTAAATCTACTATTGTTGTTTCCCCTACACTTTTACTCATTAATGAGTTTAGTGATAATTCATTTTGTGGATTTAATTCATGCAGTATATACAGCTTGGAAACATGGGATATCACATATGAATCTGGATCAACATTTGTGCTAATTAATCAAACTAGAGATATAAATTTTTGTAATGGAGAAGTAGATGACACTGATACTAGCCTACAACTGACTGTTAATTTTCAAATCATAGCCAATAGGCTTGAGGTTAGTTATGACTTACCAAGTAGCGACGGCTCAACATCCTTTATCCAAAAGGAATATGTAAGAATCTAAAATTTAGGATAAACAAGATTAAGTTATCTTGATTTCACTTGGCCAAATTTTTCATGAAACTGATGCACTGTTTCGAAAACAGCTCAATTGGGTGTACAATAAAGTAAGTCTAAAGAGTTGTGAACTTATTTACTTTCTAAGACTTCTTTTACTAAATTCTTTAGTTCCTCAATTTCTTTTTGCTGCTCTTTCATAGCATTAATTAATACAGGAACAAGCCCCTGATAATTAACTGATTTTACTCCATTAGATTCAGAAACAAGTTCAGGAAATACTTTTTCTATATCTTGAGCCAATACACCAATCTGTTGTTTTTGATTGTCATCTCTTTTCATAGTATAGGTTTTTCCATCTATTTGAAGAAGTTTGGCAAGTGTACTACCCAATGAAATTATATTGGCTTTTAACCTTGCATCTGAATTTATTGCTAGATTACCCGAAAGAGTCGCATCTCCATTGAACCTTATTGTAAATGCATCTGACCTTGTGATTGTCCCTAAAGCAGAATCGTAATATCCATTACCAACCACAAAAGCTCTGTTGTTAACATTCCATTGTTGGCTATCCGCATTTTCGTCTATTGTATTTGCAGACCCAATGGCTACGGTGTTAAAACCATCTGCATAAGCATTATTTCCAAAAGCAAACCCTTGAACTGATGGGCTTTCACTAAAGAGCCCTATTGCCATAGAATAATTACCGGTTGCTATATTATTTTCCCCAATGGCATAAGATGAGCCGCCTGCAGATAAGTTATCCCTGCCAATAGATATAGAATTGATACCAACAGATTTGTTACGAGAACCTAAAACTACAGAGTAATTTCCTAAAGTTTGATTTTTATAGTACGGCGTCCCTCCCAGAGTTGGGTCATACTCCTCATCAACTCCAAATCCAATGGCTGTTGAATAAAGACCTGATGCTATTGATTTATGCCCTATAGCAGTTGATCCGTAACCAGCAGCTGTCGTCTGAATACCCATAGCAGTTGACCCATAACCACTTGCTAGTGTTAGACTCCCTGTAGCCAAGGATGCATCGCCAAACGCTAGAACACCGGTACCCAGAGCAGTAGAATGAATCCCTGAAGAAGTATTATTAGCACCTGTCGCTAGTGATTGTGATCCAGTTGCAAAGCTAAGACTCGATTGAACACCCCCTAAACCATTATCGTTAAGGTACCATTCTGCTAGTGTTTGTTGTGAATTAATAGTTGAACAGAAAAAAAATGTTCCTATTAAAACTATAGATGTAATTAATGTATTTGATTTCATCATTTCTTTATTATTTTAAAAGTGGAAATTTGGTTCTGAGTGTTTTGTAAGTTTAATAAATAAATGCCTGAGGGTAGGTCTGTAACATCCAGCTCCGTTGCATTGGATTCTAAAAGTTTTTGCCCAGCGACATTAAACAATGACGCTTTTTGAGAAGTTTTTGAGACAATAAAAAGTTTCTCTGTTGTAGGGTTTGGATAGACCCTAACAAAACTATTAAGAGTTTCGGATGTAATGGTTAGTGTGCTTGAGGCGTCACTAGCAGTTACTTTGGAAATTTCTACAATGCCTGTAAAATCATATGTTAAATTGTTGTTTGATGCATCTACATTGGGCGCAACACTAGTCCAAACATCGTTGGCGTCCATCACTTCTAATACCAAATTGGCTTCAAGAATGTTGTTGAGCTCACTGTCTTGGTAACTAAACGTCACTATTCCTGTGAAGTTAGACAATTCAGAAGACAAGTCGTAAACTCTATTAATGCTTGTGTTGTTGCCCACAACTATGGGCTCACTAGAACGTGTCAACGAAGTTGGTCCAGAAAAAGTGTAGGCTTGACTGGGTGCCAATACCAAACCATCAACGGACACTGAACTGTTAGAGTTAATACTAATAGAACTGCCTTCAGAGACCACCAAAGATTGACCAAAGGTTATAAGAGTGCCTGTAAAAAAAATAGATAAAAATGTTTTCATTAAAAGTCAAATTGGTTATTTCAAATTTAAGAAAAATAATGTACAAAAAGATTTATTTCAATTCTTTGTGTCTTTTTGAGTAGTATTTAGGGGATGGCAAATTATTTAATTTTTGAGTTTCAGTTATGAGATCGGGACATCTGCCATCTCACTTTGATCGTTGGACTGGCAAAGCGACTTTGAGAACAGCGTATAAAAAAAGACCTCCAAATGGAGGTCTTTTAAAAATTAAATTGGTTGGTTAAAACCTTAGTTCACTAATAATTTCTTAGTAGAAACATTAGTTCCTTGTGTCATATTTACAAAATACATTCCTGGGTTTAAGCTAGAAATATTAAGTTGAGACTGTACCGCGTTTGCACGTAATACTTCTTTTCCTAACATGTCATACACTGCTACATCTAAAGCTTCATTTGAAGCAGAAGAAAAGTTCACAAATCCTTTAGCTGGATTTGGATACATTTTTACTGCGTTAGCAGCGAAATCTTCTAGACCGGCAGTCGTGTTTTGAACGATCGTAATTTCTGACATAACAACTTCTACATCACGAGTTACTACATACATGATCGCAGAGTTGTAAGTATTTGTAGCATCTGCAGGGATAGCTACAGTGTATACTGTTTCAGCTGCATTAGAAGCTAATAACGCAACATTTGCTGTGACTACAGCAGGATCAACAGCTGGATAAGGATTTGCTTCAAATCTGAAGTAAACTTCCGCGTCTGCAGCTACTGTTGCCTTAAATGATACCGATCCGGCTTCTGGAAATGTCAATGGGTAAAGACCTGTGTTGTTGTTCGCAAATCCTGCCCATGCTTGTGCTGTTGCAGGAAAAAGAAAAGATTGATTGTAAGATGTACCATCGAAAACACCCTCATAAACAGGGAAATCAGTACTTAAAGCAGTAGTTCCATCTGTGTCAAATTGAATAAGCTTAGTTTCAGAAATTACAACATCTACATCTCTTGTAACAACATACATGAGCGCAGAATTGTAAGTATTTGTAGCACTTACTGGAATATCTACTGTATATACTGTTTCAGCTGCATTAGAAGCTAATAACGCAACATTTGCTGTGACTACAGCTGGATCAACAGCTGGATAAGGATTTGCTTCAAATCTGAAGTAAACTTCCGCATCTGCAGCTACTGTTGCCTTAAATGATACTTGACCTCCGTTTGGATAGGACAAAGGGTAAATGCTAGCATTGTTGTTGGCAAATCCTGCCCATGGTTGAGCTTCTGTAGGAAATGTAAACGTTTGAGAGTAAGCTGTACCATCAAATACACCGTCATAAACAGGTGAAAAATTTGTTTGTGCCATTGTTAAATTGAAAGTTATCAACGCAACAATTAAAAAGTAATAGTTTTTCATATAATATAGTTTTAAGTTAAATTAAGTTCAAATATAGTTTAAACTTAATGTATTATACTTAAACAAAGCAATACAAAATACATACACTGTCAATTTTACAAGCCTGAAACGCAAGGATTCATAAATATCACCTGTAAATATTAGCAATTATAAAATCATAAATTTATGTTAAGTGCTAATAATAAAAGAAAGTGTATGGGAGTTGTATAGCTCATTACGTTTAATGTTGTGTTATATATATTAAACATTTTATTGCTAAAATGATTTAAATACATCACATCAAAAAAAAGGGGATGATTTAAAACAACTCAACAATAGCAGAAAATTGTTGGTATACAATTCACTATGAGCATATTGATAAGCCCGAAAAACTATACAACGTGGAGAATTCTAAAAACATTACGAACAAAAAAAGAAGCCTCCATTGCTGGAAGCTTCTTTGAAATTAAAGTTGGGTTGGTTAGTAACAACTTAATTTACAAGTAATTTTTTAGTAACCGAGCTTGCTCCTTGTACCATATTCACAAAATACATTCCAGGGTTTAGTGCAGAAATATTTAGCTCTGATTTTATGGTTTGAACGGGGATGACCTGCTTTCCTAATAAATCAAATACAGAAACACTTAAAGCATCTCCTAATGTCGTTGAGAATTTCACGATTCCACTTGCTGGGTTCGGGTGCATTTTTATGGAGTTTAAAGAAGCCTCATCTAAGTCAGCAGTTGCTGCTTTCCAAAAGTAGATGTTATCAATATAAACATTTGATGGGTTTGTTCCTGATTGGCCACTGAATTTAAGTTGATACAATTTATCCCATACCATTCCAGTAAAAGAACTTTTAGTAATGTCCACAGAACTCCAGCCGGCATTAACTATGGGTACGTTAACAAGTAATTCGCCAACTCCAGTACCCCCATTTGCATTATCATTTATTGGAGATACTTTAAGAACTGCTCCTGTAGTATCAGTCCAGACATCGACGTGCAGGTTTTCCATTCCAGAAGCATCTTGGACGCTAAATTCCGTTCCTTGATAATTAAAATTTGTATAAGCAAGAACTGTGTTAGTTCCATTTCCCGTTGGATCAAAGGTGGTATCAACAGATCCTGATTGCCCCCAACCTGGATTGAAATTTGTTACATTTATATTAGTGTAGGAATCAATGTAAATTGAAATGACATCCGTAGCTACTCGCGTTGGTGGTATTGGAGCATTTGTTGTAGGAGTTGCCGCCGGAGTCCCGGGATTGAATGTGATTTGATCAAAATAAACAATGTGATCTGAAGTTCGAACTAAAAAATCAGGGATGATTACAATTCGACTGTAAGTACTCCCAATGACAGAACTAAAATCGAAAGATAATTCTTCCCAATCTCCATTTGTCACGGTAGTTGATGCTTTGACTTCTTTATTTATTCCACCAGGGATTTCAAATTTAATAGCAACATCAGTAGCAACATCTTTTCTTACCCACATTTTCACAAGACTGTTATTTGCATCAAAGGTAAAGCTACCAATTCCATCAGAGTAAGTTAAGGCCCATGCTTGTCCAGCTGTTTGTGCAGTCAATTTAGCTGTCATCGCAGAAGTATTTCCTGTTGTGTTTGGGTTGGCAACAAATTCGAGTGCAGGGTTAGTGCCATTTTGATCTACAGTCCAAGTCCAAGCAGCACCTACACCTCCTGTTTCAAAGTCAATAGTGCTTTGAGAATAACCAACATAGCTGATCATTGCAATTAATAATAAAGTAATTTTTTTCATAATAAATAGATTTAAGGGTTATACACCAATATTAAGAAACACACCTCTTGATGCACTAATTTTTAACCACAACAAAAAATATACATTCTTTAATTTTTTAGATAAAAATCAGTAAAATCCTCATATTAACCTGATAAAAATATAAATAATTTAACTAACTTGCATTTTGCAATAAAAATTCGCAAACAAAAACACAAGGCACTGTTGTAGTTTTGTATGGTTCGCTAAAGGTGTTTAAATGGAGTACAGAACTGAGTTTCTATGGATTTCGGAGAATTTGAGGGATTTCGGAGAATTTGAGGGATTTCGGAGAATTTTCACTAGTTTTAAAAAATATTATAAAAACAGTTTTAAACACACAAACATGAGTAATACCTATTATGAACCCTCGGATTTACGAAAATTTGGAAACATCACAGAATGGAGTGAAGAACTCGGGAAAAAATTCTTTGACTATTATGGAAGCGTCTTTGAGGAAGGGGCGTTAAGCGCACGTGAGAAATCGCTCATTGCCCTAGCAGTATCTCATGTAGTAAAATGTCCGTATTGTATAGACGCTTATACGCAAGATGGCTTAAAACGAGGCATCACGAAAGAAGAAATGATGGAAGCAGTCCATGCCGGTGCAGCTATTGAAAGTGGCGCAACTCTCGTTCACAGTGTACAAATGATGAATAAGTATAAAAAATTATCCATGTAACCGATGCAATTGAAATCTCTAAAAAAACGCGAAAATGAACTTGCCAATGCCAAACGTCAATTAGAAATTTTATCGAATGGCATCTTTCAAAATGAGGAACTCCCCACCTTTCGTTCAAAATTAAAAACTATAAACAAGTTTCCATTACTGCCTAAAACATTAGAAATTTTACAAATCAATGTCGGCTATATGTGTAACCAAGTGTGTGCCCATTGCCACGTGGATGCCGGTCCCGATCGCAAAGAAATCATGACCCGCCAAACCATGCAACAGTGTTTGGATGTGATCAGTATGACGGGTGCACATACCCTAGATCTTACGGGCGGTGCCCCAGAAATGAACCCTGATTTCAGATGGTTTGTAGAAGAAGCTACCAAAGTTGGGGTCAAAGACGTCATTGTACGTTCTAATCTGACCATCATTACCGCCAATAAAAAATACAACGATTTACCAGAATTTTTTAAGAAACACAAGGTACATGTCATATCGTCAATGCCACACTGGACGGAGGGAAAAACAGACAAACAACGAGGCGATGGTGTTTTTGATGCCTCCATTAAAGCTTTAAAAATGTTGAACGCAGTCGGCTACGGCATGCCAGGTTCCGAGCTTAAACTCGATTTAGTTTACAATCCCTCTGGAGCTTTTCTGCCGGGAGACCAAACAGCCTTAAAAGCGGATTTCAAAAAAGCTTTATTTACTAATTTTGACATTCAATTTCATCATCTATTTTCAATTACCAACCTCCCTATCAGTCGTTTTTTAGATTATTTAATAGCCTCTGAAAATTACGAAGACTATATGTATAATCTAGTGGAGGCTTTTAATCCTGCAGCTGTGGACAATGTGATGTGTACCAATACACTTTCAGTGAGTTGGGATGGATGGCTCTATGACTGTGATTTTAATCAAATGTTAGAATTAAAAGTTAACAGCCCTGTGCAACACATTAGTGATTTTAATAAAGAGACCCTTAATAAACGTTCTATTTGTATTTCGCAACACTGTTATGGCTGTACAGCTGGTGCAGGAAGTAGCTGCCAAGGAACCGTAGCTTAACAAAATGAAGAAACTAATTTTTATAGCAATAGGTCTGATATGCGCCAAGGGATTGAGTCAAGACTCGATTCAAGAAGTGCTAAACAAATACAATGACCATTCTGTACCATACATATATGTCGATGATCTCTCTAACCTCACAACACAGCCCTTCCTTTTTGATGCGCGTGAAGAAGAAGAATATCAAATTAGCCATTTAGAGCATGCTATTCATCTGGGATTTAAAGGATTAAAGTTATCAAAAACAACCAACCTTCCGAATGATAAAGACACAATGATTGTGGTGTATTGTTCGCTTGGCATACGCTCTGAAATTATTGGCAAACAACTCATAGCAGAAGGCTATACAGCAGTTTACAATTTGTATGGAGGCATTTTTGAATGGGTTAATAAAGGCAAGGCTGTTTACAACAACACCCAAGAAACTTCAAAAGTACATGCGTATTCAAAATCTTGGGGGAGCTACTTATTAAAAGGAACTAAAGTATATGAGTGAAAATTTGATTCTTGTTTTTGTGAGAAATCCAGAGTTAGGGAAAGTCAAAACACGACTTGCCAAAACTATTGGAGATAGCAATGCCTTAAAAGTATATACTATTTTACTCCAACATACCGAGTCTGTTTTAAATGTAATCTCTGGGGATAAAGTCGTATATTACTCGGAAGAAGTACAGCACAGCGACTTATGGTGTGAGACAGTGTATCAAAAAAAGTTGCAAAAAGGAGCTGATTTAGGCGCGCGGATGGAAGATGCTTTTGAGACGGCTTTTAAGAACTCGTATGAAAACGTGGTGATTGTGGGGAGTGATTTGTATGATTTGAACCCCACCCATATTGAAGATGCCCTAAAGGCTTTAGAACATCACGATGTTGTTATAGGGCCCTCAATCGATGGAGGTTATTATTTGTTAGGAATGAAAAAACTCTACCCCGCTATATTTAAAAATAAACAATGGGGAACTGATTCGGTTTTAGAAACCACTTTAAAAGACTTAGAACCACAAAACGTTGAACTTTTGGAAGCCTTGAACGACATTGACACATATGAAGATCTAAAAGCACATCCAGAACTGATAAAAACAATAAAAGAATGATGAAGAAACTTATTGAAGACACCTCGAATTATCTAAAAGAAAAAGGCTTTGAATCGCCTGAAATTGGAATTATACTTGGCACTGGTCTAGGCCAGCTTTTAGACCATGTTGAAATTATTAAAGAAGTGAGTTACAATCACATTCCTAACTTCCCAACAGCAACGGTTGAATTTCATAAAGGAAAATTAATCTATGGGATTCTAGAAGGAAAAAAAGCAATCATCATGCAAGGACGCTTTCACCTATACGAAGGTTACACACTGCAAGATGTGACCTATCCCGTCCGTATTATGAAGGACTTGGGAATTTCGACGCTTTTGGTTTCCAATGCTTCTGGAGCCCTAAATTTAGATTACAACAAAGGAGAACTGATGTTGATTGAGGATCATATCAATTTACAAGGCAGCTCTCCATTAGCATTTAAAGGCGTGGAACATTTAGGGGAACGTTTTGTAGATATGAGTGCACCTTATGACGTCACGCTCAACGCACACTTTGAATCTATTGCCCTTAAAAATAATATTACATTGCACAAAGGGGTCTATGTGAGTGTTGTGGGACCTCAACTCGAAACACGTGCAGAATATAAGATGCTAAACCTCATGGGCGGGGATGCCGTAGGCATGAGTACTGTTCCCGAAATTATTGTAGCAAATCACCTTCAATTAAGAGTGGCAGCCGTCTCAGTCTTGACAGATGAATGTGACCCGGAAAATTTAAAACCTGTCGATATTTCAGAAATTATAGCAATGGCTGCAAAAGCCGAACCCGATATGATCACACTGTTTAAAGAACTGATAAAAACACTAGAATGAGCTACCTAGATACCACCCACGACGTTTACAAAGAAGCAGCCCTCAGTCCTGATATTGGACTTTGCTGTACCACCAACCCTATTTGGGAACTCCCTGGTCTGAAAATTCCTAAAATCATGCAAGAAATGAATTATGGATGTGGAAGTACGGTGCATGCACGTGACCTGACCAACAACCCAAAAATACTGTATGTCGGCGTGGGTGGCGGAATGGAATTGTTGCAATTTGCATATTTCAGTCGTCAAAAAGACGGCGTGATTGGTGTGGATGTGGTGGATGAAATGTTGGACGCCTCCGAGAAAAATTTTGCAGAAGCCGAAGCACAAAACTCTTGGTTTAGTAAAGAATTTGTAAGTCTAAAAAAAGGAGATGCGCTCAACTTACCTGTAGAAGACAATAGCATTGATGTCGCAGCACAAAATTGTTTATTTAATATTTTTAAGGTCGAAGAACTTAAAAAAGCAATTTCTGAAATGTACCGTGTTTTAAAACCTCATGGGAAATTGGTGATGAGCGACCCCACTTGTGAGCAAGCCATGAACGATTCTTTACGCGAAGACGAACGCCTAAGAGCCTTATGTTTGAGCGGAAGCATTCCAATTGCGGAATATGTGAAAATGCTCACAGATGCCGGATTTGGAACTATTGAAATAAGGGCTCGAAAACCCTACAGAGTTCTTGACCCAGTACATTATAAGACTGAAGAGTTGATCTATATTGAATCCATTGAAGTTGCTGCAATTAAAGACCCAATGCCTGCAGACGGCCCGTGTGTTTTCACAGGAAAAGCAGCCATTTTTTATGGAAAAGAAGACTTTTTTGACGATAAGGCGGGGCATGTTTTAGTAAAAAATCAACCTTTAGCCATTTGTGATAAAACCGCTGCTGCCCTAGCAAACTTAAACCGAAACGACATCTACATTAGCGACTCCACATTCCATTATGATGGCGGTGGTTGCTGTTAACCTAACTCACACATGAAACTGATCCGCTTTTTAATCTATAGCTTACTTTTGTGTTTCTGCACTGTTAGTGCGCAAAAAATCGACCACTCTAAATGGACCGAAATCCTACAGCTTTATGTAGCTCAAAATGGAGATGTAAACTACAAAAAAATGCAAAAAAACAGAGACACATTCAAGGTGTATCTTAATGTTTTAGCATCAAATCCTCCAAAAGATAGCTGGAACAACGCTGAAATAAAAGCCTATTGGATCAATGCTTATAATGCATTTACTGTTCAACTGGTTCTAGACAACTACCCTATAAAAAGCATCAAGGATATAAGTGAACCTTGGGGGCAAATGTTTTTTAAAATAGGTGGTAAATCAATGTCACTAGAAAGGATTGAACATGAAATTTTAAGACCTATGGGAGATCCGCGCATTCATTTCGCAATAGTTTGTGCTTCTGAGTCGTGTCCAAAACTTTTGAATTGTGCCTATGAGTCCGAAACTTTAAACGACCAATTAGATCAGGCTGCAAAAGAGTTTATTAACGACGCCTCAAAAAATAGTTTAACAGCATCAGAAATTACAATTTCAAAAATTTTCAAATGGTTTAAGTCTGATTTTCCAAAAGGAGATGCCTTTATAAGTTACCTCAACAGCTACAGTGTTGTAAAACTATTCCCTGAAACAAAAATTAACTATCAAAATTACAACTGGTCTCTGAATGAATAGTATCAGTGTTATAATTCCTGTATTAAACGAAGCTGAAAATATAGGTTTCTTATTGAACTATTTAACGCTTCACAGCAGTACAGCATCAATTTCGGAAATACTCGTCGTAGACGGTGGAAGTACTGATGGATCACAAGAAATAGTGTCCGAAATTTCAAAAACACAGCCTTCGATTGTCTTAATAAACAGTCCTAAAGGACGTGCAAAACAAATGAACCTTGGAGCTTCACAATCAAATGGTACTGTTTTGTATTTTTTACATGCAGACTCCATCCCTCCAGAAAACTTTGACCAGTATATTTTAGATGCCACACAGAACGGCTCCAAAACAGGCTGTTTCAAAATGAAGTTTGACAGCAACCATTGGTGGTTACAACTTGCAGGTTGGTTCACACAATTCAACTGGAAATCGTGCCGCGGAGGTGATCAAAGTTTGTTTGTAGACAAAACAGCCTTTGAAAATTTAGGTTGTTTTAATGAAGATTTTGTGATTTATGAAGACAATGATTTGATTTATAAGCTTTATGAACAGTACGATTTTGAAGTGCTTCCGTATTGGCTAACAACATCGTCTCGAAGGTATCAATCCAATGGAGTTTGGGTATTACAGTATCATTTTTGGGTGATTCACCTAAAAAAATTCTTTGGAGCAACTCCGAAGAAACTAGAAGCTTATTATATAAAATATATTCATTAACTTTATAATTCTAAAATTTAAGGGTTTCAACATCAACCTCTAAGAACTAACTCCCATAAACTCATTTAGCATGGAACACATTGCTATTATTGGAAATGGCATTTCAGGTATTACTGCTGCCAGGCATATCCGAAAACGTTCCAATAAAAAAATCACAGTCATTTCTTCCGAAACAGACTATTTTTTCTCTAGAACAGCATTGATGTACGTCTATATGGGACACATGAAGTTTAAGCACACACAACCTTATGAGGATTGGTTTTGGAAAAAAAATGATATCGCTCTAAAAAAAGGATTTGTAGAACAAATTGACACCTTTCAAAAGACCCTTGTTTTTTCGGATGGCGAACATCTATCTTTTGACAAACTCATCATTGCCACGGGAAGTAAACCCAATAAATTTGGGTGGCCCGGTCAAGACCTAAAAGGGGTGGTTAGCCTGTACCATAAGCAAGATTTAGACGCCCTAGAAACCTACGCCCCTAACAACAGCGTTTGTAAACGAGCGGTCATTGTTGGTGGAGGACTGATTGGAATTGAGTTGGCTGAAATGTTTCATTCGCGTCATATTCCTGTCACTTTTCTAGTAAGAGAAGAAAGTTATTGGAATGGTATTTTGCCTCGTGGCGAAAGTAAAATGATTAATACTGAAATTCGGAAAAATGGGATAGACCTCCGACTTGCATCGAATTTAAAACAAATAAACTCAAATGCAGATGGTTCCGTTAAATCGATTGTGATTTCAGAAACAGCAGAAGAAATTGAATGTGATGTTGTGGGGCTGACCGCAGGTGTCTCACCAAATATTGGGTTTTTATCAAACTCTAACATTGAAACAAATCGTGGCATTTTAGTAGATCGTAATCTGCAAACAAACATTAAAGACATATATGCCATTGGCGATTGTGCAGAACAACGTTCCGCCGTTGAGGGTAGAAGACCTATTGAAGCTGTTTGGTATACCGGACGAATTATGGGTGAAACCGTCGCCCAAACTATTTGCAATAAAGAAACTCTTTACACGCCTGGACATTGGTTCAATTCAGCAAAGTTTTTTGACATTGAATACCAAACCTATGGGTGGGTCAATAGCGAACAGCATATAAAACCTAATGAATCTCATTTTCATTGGATGCATCCAGATCAAACAAAATGTTTGACCATGGCTTTTGACAAATCAACCCAACTATTTCTAGGGATTAATACATTTGGAATTCGAATGCGTCACGAAATTTTTAACCGTTGGTTGGATCAAAAAAAGACGATCGACTATGTACTTGAACACTTAGAAATTGCTCATTTTGATCCTGAGTTTTATAAAACCTACTACTTGGAGGTTCTTAAAAAATATAATACTGAAACGAATAAAACCCTTAAGTTGAAAAAGAAAAGTTGGTCACAAATATTTACCCTAAAACCTTAATATGAACAACATAAGAACTCTTGGCTTAGGCCTCCTTTTAGCAGTGTTTGCTCTTTTTATGAGCCTGATATTTATGGGGCACTATAAACTTACGTCTGCTAATTTTGAGGAGATTATAACTCAAAACAACATCACGAGCAACGTTTTTATAAAAAACTTAAAAAGCAGCAGTGTTGATAAAGATTTTTCAACCCCTTTTTTTCTAGCCCATTCAATTGCTGATGCCGTAGAGTCCGCCAATGCGTACCATAAAAAAAACAAAGAATGGGGGAAAGTTATTTGGACCAAACCACACAGTTTAGCTTATCAAATAGTGAAATCATCTGGAACTGGTATTGTAGTTCAAAATAAACTCACTCTCTACCTTTTAAGTTTCGGACTTGCAATATTAGCGGGACTTCTATTTATGCTTCCAGCTATCCCTCTAAAAGGTCCAGCGGGAATTAAAAACAACCATATTTATCAAAGCAGTGCAACCAACAGAGGATGGATCGCCTGGTTTGTATTTGCGTTTTTAATTCTGTTTTACTTGGTCTTATATTTCAGACCGAGTTATATGATCAACTGGATTTATATCGTGGACCCCATCAGTGAATCACTCAGTGGGAATCCCGCCAGTCAGTGGTTTTTGTATGGATTTTTATATTGTGTCATCATGTCCATGATGGCCGTTCGGATGTATATTAAATACCGCCATAACAACTATCAGGTTTTAAGAACGACTTCCGTTTTATTTTTTCAAATTGTATTTGCTTTTTTAATACCTGAAATACTCGTACGCTTTGAAAAACCATGGTATGATTTTAAAAATGCATTTCCATTAGATTATGATTTTTTCTTTCGATGGAACTTAAATGAGCTCCTAGAAAATGGTGGATTTGGTTTGTTTATTTTAGTGTGGGGTGTCTTATTGACTTTGGTCGTAGTACCGGTAATGGTTTACTTTTTTGGAAAACGCTGGTATTGTTCTTGGGTCTGTGGCTGTGGCGGCCTTGCAGAAACTTTGGGAGACCCTTACCGCCAACTATCAAGTAAATCCTTGTTTTCTTGGAAAGTCGAACGATGGCTCGTACACGGTGTGCTTGTATTTGCACTGGTCATGACCAGTTTGACATTGTATGGTTATTTTTCAGAAACCTACAAAGTATTTGGAATCAAAGTACAAACTATACAAGACATCTATGGCTTTTTAATAGGTTCAATATTTGCAGGAGTAATTGGTACTGGATTTTATCCTATTTTCGGAAATAGAGTATGGTGCCGATTCGGGTGTCCCTTAGCCGCTTATATGGGAGTGATTCAACGTTTTAAATCACGATTTAGAATCACTACCAATGGTGGTCAATGTATATCATGCGGCAATTGTTCTACGTATTGCGAACAAGGGATTGATGTACGCGCTTATGCTCAAAAGGGTGAAAATATTGTGCGTGCGAGCTGTGTGGGTTGTGGTGTTTGTAGTGCCGTTTGTCCTAGAGGGGTTTTGAAATTAGAAAATGGACCTGAGGAAGGGCGTATTGGAAGCAGTGCTGTATTGCTTGGTAATGAGATGAATTTAATGGATCAACTCAACGAAAAATAGATCCTATTTTGAACACACCCAATCGCAATCAAAATATTATAAAAGTTATTATCCCCGCTTATAATGAAGAAGATTCAATAGCTAAAGTGATAAAAGACTTACCGCCTTTTGTGGATGAAATTATCGTGGTCAACAATAACTCAACCGATGCTACAGCAAAAAACGCAAAAGAGGCTGGTGCAACCGTCCTAACAGAACTTAAATCGGGTTATGGCAATGCCTGTTTAAAAGGAATTGAATATATAAAACAGCAAAAAAAAGATACAGATATTGTCGTGTTTTTGGATGGAGATTACAGTGACTACCCAGAAGAACTCACCAAGATTGTGGCACCTATGATCGAAAAAAATATTGATTTTGTAATTGGAAGTCGTGTTAAAAAGCTTAGAGAAAAAGGAGCGATGCAGCCTCAACAAATTTTTGGAAATTGGCTTGCAACTAGCTTAATGGCCTTGTTTTTTAAATCAAAATTTACAGATCTCGGGCCGTTTAGAGCAATTAAGTTTGATACGTTGATGCGCTTACAAATGGAAGACCCCACTTATGGATGGACGGTTGAAATGCAATTAAAAATATTAAAACAAAAATTCACATACGAAGAAATCGCTGTAAAGTATCGAAATAGAATTGGAGTTTCAAAGGTTTCTGGTACGTTAAAAGGTAGTATATTTGCAGGAATTAAGATATTAACTTGGATAATTAAATACAGTTTCAAATAATGCTATTAGAAATCATCATAATTTGCGTTTACTCTATTGCGCTCATACTCATATTTATGTATGCTTTAGCTCAATTGAATTTGTTATTCAATTATCTAGGATCTCAAAAAAACAAAGAAAACAGTCCTGAGTTTGATTTTTCAAATACAGAGGAGATTCCTTATGTGACCATACAACTTCCAGTATTTAACGAGATTTATGTGATGGATCGCTTATTAAAAAATATCGTCCTTATTGACTACCCAAAAGATAAATTAGAAATACAGGTGCTTGATGATTCCACAGATGAGTCTGTAGAATCTACCGCTACTTTAATAGAAGCTTTACAAAAAGAAGGCTTTGACATTCAACACATTCAAAGAACAAACCGTGAGGGGTTCAAAGCTGGAGCGCTCAAAGAAGGTCTGGTCGATGCAAAAGGGGAATATATTGCCATATTTGATGCCGATTTTTTACCACAAACAGATTGGCTGAAACGTACAATACCCTTTTTTAAGGATGAAGCCGTTGGTGTAGTACAAACTCGTTGGGGACATATTAATCGTAATTATTCAATCTTAACAAGAATACAGGCTTTTGCCTTAGATGCTCATTTTACATTAGAACAGGTAGGAAGGAACTCAAAAGGACACTTTATCAACTTTAATGGCACGGCAGGCGTTTGGCGTAAAACTTGTATTATTGATGCCGGAAATTGGGAAGGTGATACCTTAACTGAAGATCTAGATTTAAGTTACAGAGCGCAACTAAAAGATTGGAAGTTTAAATATTTAGAGAACGTTGAAACTCCTGCAGAATTACCTGTTGCAATCAGTGCTGCAAGATCTCAACAGTTCAGATGGAACAAAGGTGGTGCGGAGAACTTTCAGAAAATGATGTGGCGTGTCTTAAAAAGTAAAAATATTTCTGCAAAAACAAAACTGCACAGCTTACTTCACCTATTAAATAGCACCATGTTTTTGAATGTCTTAATTGTAGGAATCCTAAGCATCCCGATGCTTTACATAAAGAATGAATATGCACATTTAAAAATGTATTTTTATGTGATGAGCTTTTTTGTGATTAGCACACTTATCTTCTTTATTTGCTATTGGTTTATGTACAAAAAATCACATGGATCAAGTCTCAAAAATTTTGTGCAGTATATCATCCTGTTTTTTACATTTTTTTCGATTGCAATGGGGTTCTCATTACACAATTCAATTGCAGTACTAGAAGGTCATTTTGGCAAACGTAGTGATTTTGTGCGAACTCCAAAATTTAATATCAATGCGCTGACTGACACATGGAAAACTAATAAGTATCTCAAAAAAAATATCTCTACAAATGTCATATTTGAAGGGATTTTGATGCTCTATTTTGGTTTTGGAATGTACAGTGCATTTATTGTTGGCGATCAAGGTGGTGATTTTGGATTATTTCCTTTTCATCTGATGCTTTTCCTAGGTTTTGGATTTGTATTTTTCAAATCGCTTTCATCTAAAGTTTAATCACTTACCCCCTGACTTGTGGAATTCAATAGGTCAATATTAAATTCAAAAAACATCTTATTTCTTTGGGGTGGTCTTAGCATGGTCTTATATGCACTTTGGGCATACGATTTAGAACGTTTCGAACATTTCACGCTTCTCACGCTATATAGTGTTCTTTTCGGTTGTTATTATTTAATCTTGAGGCAAGTTAAAATAAAAGAGCAGCATCTAACGTATTTAGCTCTTGCTTTGCGATTGGTTTTTATAGCTGCAATTCCAAATTTGTCTCAAGATTTTTACCGCTTTATATGGGATGGGCGGTTAATTTTATCAGGGCTCAACCCCTATTTGACGACTCCTGATAATTTAATGATTTCCCAACCCAATTTGTTTCCACAAATGAAGACCCTTTTTGAGGGCATGGGAGCGTTAAGCGCAGAGCATTATTCCAATTACCCACCCCTACACCAACTACCATTTATATTGGCTGCGATAATTTCTAAACACAGCATTTTAGGGTCGGTTGTCATACTGAGACTCCTATTAATTGGCGCAGACATAGGAATCCTCTTTTTTGGTAAAAAACTACTCAGAAAACTACAACTGCCCACAATGAATATCTATTGGTTTATATTAAATCCTTTGGTGATTGTTGAACTGACGGGTAATCTGCATTTTGAGGGGTTGATGTTATTCTTTTTTGTCATGGCACTGTATTATGTGCACACACAAAAATGGCATTTAGCGGCCCTAACAATGGCATTGTCAATTGCTGTAAAATTAGTGCCTATACTAAGTCTTCCTTTATTTTTAAATAAATTAGGGTGGAAAAAAAGCATTCGATTTTACTTAACTGTTGGAATTGTTTTCATGCTGCTTTTCGCTCCCTTTTTAAAGGATAACTTTTTTGAAAATTACAGTGCTACCATTGGTCTATGGTTTTCTAAGTTTGAGTTTAATGCAAGTTTTTATTACCTTTTAAACTGGGGGGTAGAAACAATCTTAAATTTTGAACTAATTCACAGCATGGGTGTCATCGTTGTGAGTTTTATAGGTCTGCAAATAATCTACCAATTGCTGCAAAATAAAACTAAAACAACAGCACTTATTACCACTGTTTTATGGGTGTTTACAGGCTATTATTTAATATCTACAACGGTGCACCCATGGTATATCATTAGCCTGTTGTTACTCTCTATTTTCACACCCTTTAAGTTTGCTAAGGTTTGGAGTTACACCTTGATTTTAAGCTATTTTGCTTACCATCAATTTAGTGTGGAAGAAAAAGGGGTTATTCTATGTTTAGAATACCTTCCTGTTTTGGGTGTTTTAGCATGGGAGTTATGGAATCAAAGAATGCTAAGAAAATTAAAGCATCATTAAATTGCTTATTTCTTGCTCTGTAAGATGTTTCCAATGTCCTCTTGGTAAGTCTTTTTTGGAAAGGGGTCCGATAGTTACACAATCCATTTTAACAATTTCGTACTTAAAGTGATCAAAGATCAGTCTTAAAATAGTGTTGCCCGTGTTTTTTATTTGAAGTCCAATTTCGTTTTTAGAGACTCCTTCGATATAACTAATCGCCTCTACAGAAACTAACTTTCCTTCATATTTAAAGCCTTCTTGAATGCTTTTTAAATGCTCAAACTTTAAAGGCTTATCTAATTCCATATGAAACAAACGAGTCACTCCATGTTTAGAGTTTGTAAACTTAGCATGCATTTGTTCATCATTAGTAAATAGAATCAGTCCGAGAGAGTTTCTCCCTAGACGTCCTATAGGTCTAATTTTTGCATCTGTAGCATTGGCTACTAAATCCATCACTGTTCTCCCTTTGCCTTCACTTGTGGTGGTTGCAAAACCTTTGGGTTTATTTAATAAGACATACGCTTTTTTCTCAGGATTGATACGTGCACCATCAAAACGAACCTCGTCTTCCAAACGGACCTTATATCCCATTTCGGTAACAACTTTTCCGTTGACCATAACACTCCCAATACTGATATGCATATCTGCTTCACGACGTGAACACATCCCAGAATTTGAAATGTATTTGTTTAAACGAATTTCATCGGACTTAGAGTTCGCCTTTGACTTTGAAGGCGTTGACTTTTTCTTTGCGTATGAAGTTTCAGGCGCCTTCAATTTTGATGGTCTCGACTTTCCTACACGTTTATCTGAATGTTTATTCGCTTTTGCCATGATTAATTTTTTGCAAATGTAACGCATTCATTGGCAATGAGTGTTATTTTTTTACTTATAATATCTTTGACAGAACAAGTGTAGGGTTTAATAAAACAATGCTAAAAACGCCTAATAAAATAAGGACCTTTAATAGATTGTGAATTCTCACATACTGTCGTTGACTCTGGGCTAGAAACACAAGAAGAACAACTATAGAAAGTAAAGTCATACTTCCATAAAAGAAATAATCCATCGTGCCCAAATCGTATGTAGTTACTACAAATAATGTCACTAAAATATTAATCGCCACTAAAAGTGCTATCATAATTTTAGCTATTTTTTCTCCATAAACAACGGGGATGGTTTTATAATCTAAAGTAAGATCACCTTTTAGGTTTTCTAGATCTTTTACGAGTTCTCGCATCGACAGAATAAGAAACAAATAAAACCCAAAAACAAATATCAAACCGCTATAGTTCTTATAATACAAAAAGATTGCAAAAAAAGGGGTGATCGTTAAAATTGCTGAAATCAAATTTCCAATAATTGGCATTTTTTTGATTTTGTGAGAATAAAACCAGATTGCGAAAATATAAATTGAAAAGAATAATACCGACCGAAAGGATACATAGCTTGCGATGAATACAACAATAAAATTAATTATAAAATAGAGAACTAACTTTGTGTTTTGACTGACATATTGCTCTAGAGTTGATTTACGAGGACGATTGATACTGTCTTTTTCGCTGTCGTAAAAATTATTGATAATATACCCTGATGCAATAGCTCCGACCGTTGCGGAAATTAATGCAAAAAGAGGACGATCGAACAAAATTTCATAAAGGGATTGAGAGGGGGGTGCCATAATAAAAACAGCCGTAATATATTGGGCAATCACAATAAGCGCAAGATTAAAACCTCTCACAACTACAAACATGCTAAATAACTTTAGCATCATCTGTTTTTGAATTGGCGTAAACATAGTGTAAGTTTAGAAGTTATATACGACTTCTAGTTTATGACCTATAAGTGCTTTTTGAGCTGCTTGAAAGTCTTCTGTAAATCCTAAAATATACCCTCCTCCTCCAGATCCACAGAGTTTGAGATAATAGGCATTTGATTCAATACCCGCTTTCCATATTGTATGAAATTGCTTCGGAATCATGGGCTTAAAGTGATTTAAAACGACTTTAGACAATTGTTTGGTGTTTTTGAAAAGGGAATTAACATCTCCTTTTAAAAAATCTTCAACACAAGCATCTGTATGTTTGATGAATTGATTTTTAAGCATTGTTCTGAAACCTTCTTGCTTCATTTTCTCCATAAAAATACCAACCATCGGGGCGGTTTCTCCTATGATTCCGCTATCAAGTAAAAAGACGGCTCCTTTGCCATTAGTGTTTTGAGAAGGAATACCTGTAGCTTCAATATTGTCTTTAGAATTTATAAGAATCGGAATGCTTAGATAACTATTTAGTGGGTCTAAACCAGATGATTTACCATGGAAAAAAGATTCCATTTCCGAAAAAATAACTTTGAGTTTTAATAATTTTTCACGGGTAAGATTTTCTAAAACAGTGATTTTATCTTGAGCATATTTATCATACAACGCAGCAACCAATGCACCACTACTTCCTACCCCATAGCCTTGTGGTATTGAAGAATCAAAATACATTCCAGCTTTAATGTCTTGTTCTAATTGAGCTATATCAAACGTCACCAAATTAGTGTCTATATTAGATAAGTACTTTAGAAATTTCTTTAAATTACGATTCGACTCTTCCGCTGATAAACTAGAGTTTTTATCCATTTTCAGAGCACCATTATAAAAATTATAAGGGATAGATAGTCCTTTAGAATCTTTTATGATTCCATACTCTCCGAAGAGTAAGATTTTAGAATAAAAAAGTGGTCCTTTCATTGGATTAACTTAGACTTCAAATATACATTAAATTTTTATTGGTTGTGCACCTTGACCCAACATGTCTTCAATAAAATGTCCATTTTGACAATGTACTGCCAACTCAGTTTTTATAAATTCTTGAATTTGTTTGGCTTCAGATTCAGGGAACAACACATGAACATTGGCACCAGCATCCAGTGTAAAACAAATATGGAGTCCTGTTTTTGCTCTGAATTCCCATAGTTTATTTATGATTTGGAGGGTGTTGGGTTTCATTAATATAAAATACGGATCACTGCTCATCATCATGGCATGAAGCGTGAGTGCTTCCCGCTCTACGATGCTAATGAATGTATTTAAATCTCCTGATTTTAAAACTAAAATTAAGGCATCCATATTGGAATGTGCTTGTTCAAAGCGTTGTTCAGCAAATGGATGGTTGTGCATTAAATTATGCCCTACAGTACTGCTCACTTGCTTCTCGCCTTTATCGACTAAAAGAATTGTATCGTGGTAATTTTTAAAGTTCTGGTGGACCTCATATGGGTATTTTACCCCTACTAAATCTGAACTTCCTTTAATGTTTGCATGAGCGCCCCATACAATCAAATTGCCTTCTATACTTCGACAGGCACTTCCAGATCCTAAACGTGCTAAGAAGGATGCTTTTTTATTGAAAAATTCTTTTGAAATAGTTGGATTTAACTGTTGTTCTATCTGCATTAAACACAATGCCAAAGCACTCATTCCTGAAGCTGAAGATGCAATCCCTGAACTGTGTGGGAAAGTATTTGAAGTTTCAATCACAAAATGATACGCACTTAGAAAAGGAAGATATATTTCTATTCGACTGAAAAACTGTTCGATTTTTGGCTTGAAATCTTCTTGTATAACGCCTTCTAAAAATACATCAAATGAAAATCCTTCGGACGTCTTTTTTTCATACTTAAGAACGGTTGTCGTTTTACAGTTATTTAAAGTGAAACTGATAGATGGATTGGCAGGGATTTGATGTGCTTTTTTTCCCCAGTATTTCACCAAAGCAATATTACTCGGGGCGCTATAGGCAGCAATTCCGCGATCTAAAAGATGTTGATATGGTTTTGGAATGAATTCGTTTACAATCATAAAATTGGCATGAAGGACAAAGATACTAACTTCCCTTTATTTATTTGTTATTTACATAACTGTTGTGACGCAATAAACGCACTAGTCCAGGCATTTTGGAAATTGAAGCCACCAGTTACTGCGTCAATATTTAAAACTTCTCCAGCAAAAAATAAATTTTTAAACTGTTTGCTCTCAAAGGTTTTAAAATTGACCCCTTTCAATTCTACACCCCCTGCGGTGACAAATTCTTCTTTAAATGTGCTTTTGCCATCAACATTGAATACTGCTTCTGTTAGTTGACAGGAGAGTTCTTGTAATTGTTGTTTGTTAATTTCAGCCCATCGAAGATCGCTCGCTAGATTTGAAGCAATTACCAATTGTTCCCACAAGCGTTTTGGAAGATCAAATTGAGACGATTTTAAAATTGTTTTTTTTGGAAACTGCGATTTGAATTCCAACAACTGTTCTAAACATTCTAAAAAATCATGTTTGATAAAATTAACTTTAATTTGAAATTTATAGTGTTTTTCTGCCAACTCCAAAGCACCATAAGCGGATAGTTTCAAAATGGAAGGCGCACTAAGCCCTGTATGTGTTACGAGCAAAGGACCTTCAGATTCCAAATTGCTATTGACCACAGAAATATGAACATCTGGAGCGACAACTCCAGGTATTGTTTTCAGACGAGAATCTTTAATATTAAACGTAAACAAAGAAGGTACAGGAGAAATTACTGTATGACCAAGTGATTCTAATAGTTTCCAGATTTTAGGATTGCTTCCTGTGGCAATTAATAATTTTGGCGCTCTAAAAACGCCTTTGGTCGTATCTAAACTCCACTCATCATTACTATGATCAATCCCTTGAACAGAATGATTTAATAATACGTCGATTTGATGCGTTTTGATTTCTTCTAAAAAGCAATCTATGATGGTTTGTGACGAATTTGAAACAGGAAAAACACGGCCATCATCTTCAATTTTTAAGGGTACCCCACGGTCTTCAAACCATTGCATGGTATCGCCTGTCATATAGTTATGAAAGGGACCTCTCAATTCTTTCTCGCCACGAGGGTAATTTAAGACCAGTTCGTTGGGGATAAATTCGGCATGAGTTACATTACAGCGGCCACCTCCAGAAATTTTAACTTTAGAAAGCACATGAGAGCCACGCTCTAAAATAGCAATGTTAAGACTCGGGTTTTGAATCGCTGTATTGATCGCTGCAAAAAAACCTGCTGCACCTCCACCTACAATTAATACGTTATAATTATTCACACTGCAAAAGTATAAACTAAAGCGGGATTTCCGCTACAGAAATCCCGCTTTAAATAAACTTAACAAATACTTACGCAATACGAATCAGAGGACCGAAGTTTACGGCAACGAAAAAGTAATTGATTCTGAAGCGCCAAATTCACCTCCTTGACCTAAAATAGTCGAACAATTTGGTAATTCTACTAGATATGAACCGTCTCCGTAACTACAACATATTCCGTCTCCATAAATATCAGTTATTGTAAACGTATAATTTCCATCAGGAAGTGTGTAAGACGCTTCAAAACTTGTTTCTCCAGGATAAGGCCCTCCAGATTGAACAACTGAATTTGCAGAATCTGTGATCCGCCATTCTGTTTCTTCTGGGTAATTATCAAAAATAAGTTTTACCATTACATCATTAGAAATACAAATTTTTGTGTAAGAAATAGTAATTTCTTCAGAAGTTGACACTAACCTAAGAACAAGGTCTTGGGTTACACCTGATGGTATATTAGCCAATTCAAATCCTACCATGGTAGAGCCTGTGAGTTCACCTGCTCTAATTTCTACATTTCCACTAAAACTATATTGAAGTGCACTTCCTGTTGAGGCGTTGGTCACTTCAATTGGAAGAGAACGGTCCGCTGTATATGCTTCTGAAGCTGTAACAACTATTTCAAACGAGCTGGAGAGGGGGTTCACAATTATTGATCCCGATTTTGTTTCAAACGAATCGGATGGTGATACTGCTTGAAATTCTTCAGTATTTGTATCACATGAATTAAATACTAAGGCCATTGTTAATAAGGCCAAAAAATAAATTTTTTTGTTTTTCATAATTAAAATTTTAGATTTAGGTTTAAATTAAAATACAGATACCGTTGGAGCATCTTGTAAACTCAACAAAAGATACCGAAGAAGCTCTTGAACTTTTACAAGACACGAGTGCCATTTCAAATATTATTTTATTAGACTTAAACATGCCTGAAGTGAGTGGTATTGAATTTTTAACAATTCTAAAGAAGAATACAGATTTAAAACACATCCCTGTAATTATTTTAACAACATCTAACAACCCTAAAGATCTTATAGAATGTTACACTATTGGAATCTCTGGATATATTTTAAAACCTTTAAAATATGAAGATTACGTAAAGAAGATTGATAGAGCTATAGCCTATTGATGCACAAACGAATTAATATGAATTTAACATGAAAGGAATCGTTTTTACAGAGTTTCTCGAACTCGTAGAAAAAAATTTATTACAAAATGGATTTTTGACATTGAAATATTTAAAAGAATCACTTTACATTTTGGCTTAAAAAAAACAAAACAACTACTTTGCGAGCAACCTTTAAAAGGGTGGATTCATGCCGATAACTCAAATCTATCAATAAAGGATTCAATTAAAATTGTGTGGCAATTAGGACAAATTGCATGGGCTTATAGACGAGAAAACAAAACACTTTCAAAACTGCGATACCTTTATAAAAGCAAGTCTGTGTCAGTTTCCTAAAAACCAATGAAAACTAGTATGAAAAAAGGAGTCATCGTCGTGTTTTCTAATAATGAAAAAGAGATTAAAGAATACCCATTTAATACGCTTTTAATTAAGGATATTCAAAAGATATGTTCTGTAAATAACGCAAGTAAGGACAGCACCTTGGACAAACTAAAAGAAATTAAATCCTTTGATAATGGATCTGTCATAGATGTAAAAAAAAACAAGGGAGTAAAAGCAGCTATTAAAGCGGGTGTTAGGTATCTTATTAATAATGAAGATCTACAGTTAATTATTTATTTAGAATTTTATAAAAACAACAACTTTGCAAACTTAGATCAAACGCTTAATCTTATTATTGATAGTAATAAAAAAATAATCGACCTGTTTACAAATACAAACAATCGTACTATGTTACAAAATGTCTTTTCATCAGAACAGCTTATTAATAAACTTAGGTTTGAAAAAATTAAATAAAAAAAGCTTCTCAAAATGAGAAGCTTTTTTTTGTTTAGTGCGGGCGGGGAGACTCGAACTCCCACACCTCGCGGCACTAGATCCTAAGTCTAGCGTGTCTACCAATTCCACCACGCCCGCTAAACATCCCTAGTAATAGGGACGCAAATATAAACAATAGTTTATAAATACAAATAGTAGATCGAACTATTTATTTATGAGGATTTTTGTAACTTTACATTCACAATTTTCAAGCTATGAATTCATTACAATCTTATCTAGAATCAAATAAAGACCGCTTCGTTCAAGAACTTTTCGAACTACTTAGAATCCCATCAGTTAGTGCGGATTCTGCTTACTCAAAAGAGGTGTTTAAAACCGCTGACTTTGTCGCTAACAGTCTAAAAACAGCAGGATGTGATGCCGTAGAAATTTGTCAAACAAAAGGGTTTCCTATTGTCTATGGCGAAAAACTGATAGACCCTAAACTCCCAACAATTTTAGTGTACGGTCATTATGATGTGCAACCCGCAGATCCTATTGAATTATGGGACGCTCCAGCTTTTGAACCCATTATTAAAAAAACCGAACTCCATCCCGAAGGTGCCATATTTGCACGAGGAGCTTGTGATGATAAAGGACAAATGTATATGCACGTCAAAGCGCTTGAATTTATGACCTCAACAGATCAACTGCCGTGTAACGTTAAATTTATGATTGAAGGCGAAGAAGAAGTTGGAAGTGAAAATCTAGCTGAATTTGTCAAAAATAATACTGCCAAACTAAAAAATGACGTCATCTTAATTTCGGATACCGGAATGATTGCGAAAGACACACCTTCTATCACAACAGGCCTTCGAGGTTTGAGCTATGTAGAAGTTGAAGTTACAGGACCTAACAGAGACTTACACTCTGGAATTTACGGGGGAGCCGTGGCTAACCCAATCAATATATTAGCAAAAATGATTGCCTCATTACATGATGAAAACAATCATATTACCATTCCTGGTTTTTATGACAAGGTCGAAAACTTATCTGATGAGGAACGTGCAGAAATGGCAAAAGCACCGTTTTCATTAGAAGACTATAAAGATTCTTTAAAAATTAATGCCGTCTATGGCGAAAAAGGCTACTCAACCAACGAACGTAACTCCATTCGTCCCACACTAGATGTGAACGGTATTTGGGGTGGCTATACAGGCGAAGGTGCCAAAACTGTTATTGCAAGCAAAGCTTACGCAAAAATATCAATGCGTTTAGTTCCTAATCAGGACTGTGAAGAGATTACGTTACTTTTTAAAGCTCATTTTGAAAGTATCGCTCCAGATGGAGTAACCGTGAAAGTGACTCCACATCATGGAGGTCAAGGCTATGTAACACCCATAGATACTGTTGGATATAAAGCGGCTGCGATGGCTTATCAGGATACGTTTGGAACCGCACCCATTCCACAACGTGGGGGGGGAAGCATCCCCATTGTAGCCTTATTTGAAAAAGAATTAAAAAGTAAAACTATTTTAATGGGGTTTGGGTTGGACAGTGATGCCATCCACTCCCCTAATGAACATTTTGGACTGTTCAATTATTATAAAGGAATTGAAACAATCCCGCTGTTTTACAAGTATTTTACAGCCCTTCAGTCTTAATTTTTAAAATATCTTAGAATCTAATTACCAATCACTATTTTTTGGGAAAACACCTTTTTATTTTGTGTCAGTCGGGCAAAATATGCTCCTTGAGCAAATTGACTGATATTTAATTTTGAGCGTTTTTCTGTTAAAACTTTTTGGAGAATCTTCTTACCATCTAACGAGAACAACTCAAGCGTCAAATCCTCATTCAAAGAATGCTCAATGTTCAATGTGGACGAAGCAGGATTCGGATAGATTTTAATTGTATTTAATTTGAATGTGTCGGAACCTAAAGATGTATAGTCTACACATGAACTTAATTCCGTACAAGAGCCTACAGTCACTTCAACGGCGTAACTACCACTAGCTGTAGGAGAAAAGGATTGACTAACCTCAGAAATTAATGGAAGGTTTGTATTGCAATCTACCCATTGATAGCTGGCATTATTCATGTTTGAAGTCAAAGTCGAAGAACTCACTGTTAGTGAATTGTCAACAGAAACCAAACTCGCCTTGGTCACCATATATGACATAATCAATTTAGCTAACTCATAAAAATACGGCAAATCCAAAGTGCTTAAACGATCCGCAGATGAATGGTAGTAAGGTGTCTGATCACTATTTTCCCAAGACTCTCCAACCAACACCGCAGAAAATCCTTGATCCCAAAAACGTGCATGATCACTAGCTGTCGTTCCTGGGTTCACCACATTAACGTTTAAATTAAAATTATACGTAGACAATAAATTGACAAGATCATCTTTCATTGCTAGAGAGTTCGCAATAGGACGCACATCAATATCAAAATCATCATCACCATCACCATCATACCCCATCATGTCAATATTCAAAACACCCAATATGTTATCCCCATTATTATTGGCTTGAGTGGCATAAAAATTCGCGCCTCTTAGACCAA
This sequence comes from Flavobacteriaceae bacterium, assembly GCA_018608765.1. Taxonomy (GTDB): domain Bacteria; phylum Bacteroidota; class Bacteroidia; order Flavobacteriales; family Flavobacteriaceae; genus Hel1-33-131. Next base: position 35,783 of record JABAYY010000086.1, on the reverse strand, counting down.
TTTCTTCTTCATCCCATAAAGCATAAACAAGCGTATTATCCATACATTGTGTCGATAAAATTCGTGCAATTTCTAAGACGGTCGCTGTCCCAGAAGCATTGTCATCAGCACAGTAGTCTGCCACTGTATCGTAATGGGCACAAATAATATAAATATCGTTTGGATTGGTTTTTCCTAGCTGCGTCGCAATGATATTACGTCCGTTGGTATTAAAAGCTTGAGTATTGACAGATAAATTATCCATCGCATTGAATTTTTCTACCAAATAATCACCTGCAAGTTCATTGTTAGCTTGCCCTCTGTTTAGTATTGTCACACTATTACCCCCAACACTTGTTGCTACTTCTCCAGTAAACTCTTGAAGTGTTTGACTTAAAGAATCTAAATTGACGGCATTAATAAGGTCTAGCTCTGTTTGAGCAAACAGCGTACTCATTACAGATACGCTAAGACTTAAAAGTGAAAATAGTTGTTTCATAATGCAAGAAATATCGTTTCTCCAAAACTACATAAATTTAAATAAAATAAGGTTTTCTAAGGAACTTAAAATCTTCTGTTGGGATGGTAAGGACTGATGTCTAAGGAACTTTTTTTATTGAGAATTAATTCCGATACTAATTTTCCTGTACCAGGGCCTAACGTCCAACCCAACATGGCGTGTCCAGAAGCAATGGTCATGTTTTCACAGGACTGTGGTTTTCCAATATAAGGTAAGCCATCAGGTGAAAGTGGACGAAGTCCACATGTGACCGCTTCTATTTCGGATGTTGATAATTTAATAGAAGGATAATACTGATGGACAGCTTTCGCTATCACTCCCACTCTTTTTCTGTTTATATTGTGATTGACACCGGCAATTTCCATCGTCCCAGCAAAACGGGTAAAACCATCCATGGGCGACACAGCCACCTTAGCTTCTGCTAAAATAGTTGGAATACTAATTCCTGTTTTGTATTCTGTTTGCATGCTGTAACCCTTCCCCGCTTGAAGCAGTAATTTTAAACCTATTTTTTTACATAAATCTGCTGACCAAGAACCGGAAGCCATTACAAATTCATCTGAATGTAGCGTTTGTTTGTCTGTGACTACACTGTCTATTTTACCCTGTTTCATATTAAAATCGAGAACACGTTCATTGGCAAACATATGGACGCCTTTAGACTTTAAATACGCTTTTAATTGCTGCATAAAATCACTTGGGGTGCTGTGATGATCATTTTTAAAATACACTCCTCCTAAACCATTGATTTCAATAGAAGGTTCCATAATTTTAAGCTCTGCTTTTGATATTTCTTTAGCATGCACGTTGAGACTGTTTGCCAGGGTCAGAATCTCTAATTCTTTTTCCAATTGTCTATCGGTTTGACACAACATCAACAATCCTTTTTTATCATACTGAAATGAAAACTGTTCCTCTTTTTTTATAGTTTGAAATAACTCTTGACTGAATATTGTAAAATCTCGAAGGTGAATGGCATTTTTTTGAACAAGGCGTGAATTCGCAGACTTATTAAAAGCCCATGCCCATTTTAAAAAGTCCCTATTTAAATTGGGTTTAATATACAAAGGACTGGAAGCATCCAACATCCAACGCAGTCCACTACGCACAACACCAGGGGCTGCTAGAGGGATAAAATGACTCGGGCACACATACCCTGCATTAGAATAAGAAGCCCCACTATTCATATTAGAGCAATCGACAATGGTTACCTCACAGCCTTCTTTTTGCAAAAAATACGCTGTACTCAACCCAATGATTCCTCCCCCTATGATTGTGACTTTTTTTTGCATCGCTATAAAACTTGAAATCCATGAGCATACGGATCATCGGAATCAATACTAATCGTATTGTATCCATAAATCCGTGCCCAACCTTGAATACTTGGCACTATAGCCTTGTGGGGTCCAACAGAACTGACCGCTTCAATACAGCCCGTGAATGTACTTCCTATATAACTTTCATGAACGAATTTTTGACCTCTTTGTAATTGTCCTTTAGCATAAAGTTGCGCCATACGTGCTGAAGTGCCGGTGCCACAAGGGCTTCTATCAATGGCCTTATCTCCATAAAATACAGCATTTCTCCCTGATGAACTTGGATTCAAAGGCGTTCCTGTCCAAAGGATATGAGACACCCCATTTATTGTAGAATTCTCGGGATGTATAAATTGATTTGGATAATTTGAATTGATTTGTGTTCGTAATTTTTGAGAAATTCCAATCAGTTCTGAAGCCGTAAAATCTTGAACACCAGAAAAGTTTTTTTGAGGATCCACAATGGCATAAAAATTCCCTCCATACGCGACATCAAACGTTAGCAATCCTAAATTGGCATCTTCGATACTTAATGCCTCTTTTGCTAAATAACTTTTAACATTGGTGATTTTTACCCACTCAACTTTAGAGCCTAGTTGTGAATACTCAATTTCTACGAGTCCAGCAGGTGCTTCCATTTTAACTACTCCTGCAGTTTTTGGAGTGATCAGCCCTGCTTCTAAAGCGACAGTAATAGAGCCAATGGTTCCATGGCCGCACATTGGCAAACAGCCCGAAGTTTCGATAAATAAGATTGCAACATCGTTGGAAGGATCGTGAGGTGGATATAAAAAACTCCCACTCATAAGGTCATGACCTCTAGGCTCAAACATCAAGCCTTTTCGAATCCAATCAAATTCATTTAGAAAATGCTGACGTTTTTCACTCATATTGGCGCCCACCAAAGGAGGATGACCTGTAGTCACCACCCGAACGGGGTTTCCACAAGTATGGGCATCAATACATTTGAATTCAGCTTTGCTCATTAAAATTTAAATTAAATACGTGTTTGCTTAATACCCAGTGGATTCAGTTCTTTTAGAGCCTCTGGAAGTAGACTGTCTGGGAAATTCTGAAAGCTAAAAGGACGAACCCAACGCTTGATCGCGTGGACTCCTACAGCAGAAAATCGACTGTCTGTAGATGCTGGATAAGGACCGCCATGGACCATCGAATTACACACCTCAACTCCTGTTGGAACTCCGTTAAAAACAAGACGTCCTACACGATTTTGAAGTGCGTCAATAATTTCAAAACTGGCTTTTGCTTCCTCTTCAGTTGCTATTAATGAAGCTGTCAACTGCCCATCTAAATTCATAATGATTGATTTCATTTGCGCCAAAGACTCACACTCCACAAGAAGCGTATAAGGCCCAAAGACTTCCTCATGCAAAATACGGTTCTTTAAAAATGCACCGCCATCAACTCTTACAATACTTGAGAGTGCATAATTAGAGTTTTTAGCGAAAGTTTCATCGGTCAAAACTTCTAGTTCCGGTTGTGATTGTGCTTTGTTTTTATTGAATTGAAAGCCTTCAAAAATAGCAGGATGCAACATACAATTAGCATCTATTTTTTTGATTTCAGCTACTAATAAATTAGTGAAGTTTGTGAAAACCGATCCCTTTAAACTCAAAATTAGACCTGGTTGAGTACAAAATTGCCCTGCGGCTAAGGATATCGATTTTGCATAAGCTTCTGCCCAATAGGCAGTATTTTTTTCAAGTTCTTTACTAAACATGACAACAGGATTGATACTGCCCATTTCGGCAAATACCGGAATCGGTTCTGGACGCTGTGCTGCCAAATCTAGCAGAGCACGTCCCCCTCGAATACTTCCTGTAAACCCTACCGCTTTTACTTTGGGATGTGATACGAGTTGCTGCCCTACTTCAATCCCACTGCTGTTCAAATTAGAAAATACTCCGTCTGGCATGCCTGTTTTTTTGGCTGCTAAAGTAATGGCTTCCGCTACTAAGCTTCCGGTACCTGCATGCATCGGATGTGACTTAACAATGACAGGACAACCTGCAGCAAGGGCTGAAGCGGTATCTCCTCCAGCTGTAGAATAAGCTAGTGGGAAATTGCTCGCTCCAAAAACTACAACGGGTCCTAAAGGGATGTCCATTCTTCGTATGTCTAATTTTGGAAAGGGAGTGCGGTCTGGATTGGCAACATCAATTGTGGCATCGACCCAAGAACCTTTGGATACTAAATTTGCAAAACTTTGCAATTGAAAAATAGTACGTCCACGCTCCCCTTTTGCACGGCCTTCGGGAAGACCTGTTTCTTGACAATACATATCAACTAAAGTATCACCAAGAGCTAAAATTTCGTCAGCAATTGTATTTAAAAAATGAGCTCTTTCTTTGCTTGAAGTGTTTTTATAAGCGTCAAAAGCGATTGCAGCTAGTTCAACTGCGGTATCAATTTCTTCTGATGTTGCTTCCGTAAAAGAAATATCATTCGCCTTATTTAATTTTGGATTGAATGTAGTAAACGTTTTACTCCCTGTAGCAGTGTACGTAAGTCCGATAAGATTTTTTCCTAATTCCATAGATCTAATTTTGTCTTTAATAGTTTGGCAAGGTCGGTCTTGATTTCAAAGCCGACTCAATAATGTTCTGAACTTTTTGGCGTTCCGAACCAAATAAAGGTAAACGTGGGGGTCTTACAAATTCGGTTCCAATTTCGGTATATACTTCTGCCAACTTAATATTTTGGACTAATTTAGCATTAATATCCAACTCTAACAAGGGCATAAACCAACGGTATAGAGCAATGGCTTCTTGAATCCTTCCTGCTTTTTGAAGTTCATAAATAGCGACTGTTTCTTTTGGGAATGCACACACCAGACCCGCAATCCAACCACTTGCACCCATAATCAAACTTTCTAAAGCAAGCGTATCAACCCCCGTCATGATTTTTAGACGGTCTCCAAATTGGTTAATAATTCGGGTCACATTTGTAATATCTCGTGTGGATTCTTTTACGGCTTGAATGTTATCATGTTTAAGTAATTCATCAAACATTTCTAAGGTAATTTCAATTTTATAATCGACGGGATTGTTGTATATCAAAAGAGGTAAAGACGTGTTTTTAGCAACTTCAGAAATATAGGTGACTGTTTCTTTTGGACAGGCAGTATAACGCATTGGAGGTAGCAACATTAATCCATTGGCACCATGTTGTTCTGCTAACTCTGCTGCAAGAATTGCGGCTTTGGTAGATTGCTCGGCAACATTCATTAGTACAGGCACCTTATTGTTTACCAATTCAACAGTAGTTTCAATCAAAGTCTTTTTTTCTGTTTCTAATAGCGTACTGGCTTCACCTAACGTTCCGCCTAATACAATTCCGTGTACACCAGCATCCAATTGTGCTTTGATATTGGTTGCAAACATCGATAAATCTAATACGTCGTTTTCAGTAAACTTAGTGGTCACTGCTGGCATCACGCCTTCCCATTTGATTGTCATAATTCTTTTATTTATTATTTTAAAGAGATAAAACTAATTCCTTTTTCAAAAACATTATGGGCTGTTTTAATCAATAGTTGATGCTATATTATCCATATTTTTAAATTAATTTCTATATTAGAATAGTATTTTGTTAATTTGAAGTATGAACATTGTTTCTTTTATCATTCCTAAAACAAAAGAATCAACCCTCATCTATCAGCAAGATGAAGGATCATTTTTTTATGAAAAATTGCACCAACACGAAGAAATTCAAATATGCCATATCTTAATCGGAGAAGGCACGCTTGTGCTTGGAGATTCCGTTAATCCCTATAAAAAAGGTGATATCATTGTGATTGGGAGTTTTATACCGCATGTTTTTAAATCGGATATTGAGGCATCTTCCGCCTCAAAAATGAGATCTCTTTTTTTTACAAAAGAATCCTTTGGAACTGATTTTTTTGATTTAGAAGCGTTTGATGAATTGCACTCATTTTTTGATAAATCGAGTTATGGCTTTAAAATTTCTAATTGTAAAACTAGGATCACGAGCTTATTTACCAAAATTCATAAAGCCAAAAAACTGCAACAATTTATACTGTTTTTAGAGCTTCTTAAAATTCTAACTACCGCAGAGCACCAACGACTCACATCTTTTGTATATGACAAAAAATATAGCCCAATTGAAGGAAAAAGAATGACGGATGTTTTGGAATATACATTTGAAAATTACAATAAGGAAGTGTCTCTTGAAGCGGTGGCCGAAGTAGCTGCCATGACGAAGAATTCGTTTTGTAAATATTTTAAAAAAGTAACCAATAAAACCTATTTTGAGTTTTTAAAAGAAATTCGGGTAGAACATGCATGCAAACTGATTCGGAAACAGATGGACTTGAGGATTATTGACGTTGCTTATTTATGTGGATTTAAGAATGTTTCTAATTTCAACAAACAGTTCAAAACGGTTACTACACTCAGCCCTTCAGCCTTTAAAAAGTTGATTTGAGTTGACTACTTAGTTTTTTGGGCATGTTTTTAACCACCATCGTATAGCTATGGTCAATGAGTTCAAAAAGAAATTGAGGTGAGAACCCACAGTCGCTTAAATAAATCGTGTTCCAATGTCGTTTATTGGTATGAAATCCTGAGTGAATGGACTCGTAATCGTTGCGGAGTTCATCAGCATAATCTGGATCACACTTTAAAGTAATTGAGGGATTGCCTTGCTCCCATGCTTCTAACGGACAAAGTGCAAATATTTTACCTAAAACCTTATATACCAAAGTACTTTCATCAAAAGGAAATTCTTCAGTGGTTTGTTCTTTTTTTAAACAAAAGGATTGAATGGCATCAATTGTAATCATCAGGGTTTTGGAGTTTCTTTGTCGTATAGTTTATACAGGATTGGCTTGCTTGGCGAAGCATCATTTTCAAAAGGGGCTATTAATATGTTTAGAATATACTTTCCGTCTAGCACTGAATTAGGGACATAAACAAGTTCTGTAATTGTTGCATCCATACGCATTTCACCTCCTACATTCCAAAAGGCTTTATGTGCCAAAAGTTGACCATCATCTTTTTCTTTATCGACACTTGGCGTATCAACTAACAAGTGTTTCACTCCTTTTTCACGGAGGTAAATAGCCGCAGCTTCCGTGAGGTAAGGCGGATTTGTATGTGCATATTGTCGGCTTAATTTATCGGTTGTGTTGGGAAGTGTTCGAATCACAACAGCTTCTCTTTTTTTGTTACCAATCGCATATCGCAGTTGTTTTTCGGAGATAATAAAATCGCCATTTAAAGGTTCTGGAACCACCGTAATGACTTCCGCTACAAATAAAAATTGTGTCAAACAGCTATTAATTGTATGAACTTCTTCAGTGATATGCCCCACACACTCGGTATGAGTTCCGTGGGCGTGTGGATTAAATTCGATGGTATTAAAATTAACTGCTGCGCCTTCTTTAATACTTCCAGTCCAACCTTTCACTTTGGCTGGATATATTTTTGGAGGTGGCAAATACCAGGCATTTACATTCTCTTTTGAAGCACGAAATGGAATTGAAATATCCAAAGGCTGATCGATATAAATAGTATAAGTACGGCTGTTGGCTTGTATAATTGCTTTCATGTTTCTCTTATTTTTTTAACGTTACATGTCCCTTCGAGCGCTGTTAGGTTCGCTATAAATCATCCTCTTAAACGACAAAGCTATCAAGTTGTTAGGTTCATGTGGATAAATATAATCAAACTAAAAACAAATCGGAAGCAATTCCGTCCGAAAGAAATTTTCCTGTTTTTGTGATTTTTAAATGATTTTTTTCTAAAACTAGCATCTTAGAAATTCTCAGTTTCTTTGAATTCTCTAACAATTGCTCTTTGATGGGAGCGCCAAAATCGGTTTCAATTTTATCCAATGAAATACCCCAAATGGTTCGCAGGCCTGTCATGATATATTCGTTGAATCTATTTTCTACAGATAATACTTCCGATTCAAACGGTCTTATATTGGCTTCTAAGGATTTAATATATTTCGTATTATTTGAAAGGTTCCAACTTCTACTTTTCCCATCAAACGAATGTGCCGATGGTCCCACACCCATATAGGTTTTACCTAACCAATAACTTGTATTGTGTCTTGAAAAGTATTCGGGATGTCCAAAACTACAGGTCTCATAATGAGTCAATCCTTGTGCCAATGTCTCTTCCAGTAACACTTCAAAATGTTGGGCTGCCAACTCATCGTCCATTGGCGGGTGACTTCCTTTTTTAATAAAATGCTCTAGAGCTGTTTTTGGTTCAACCGTGAGAGCATAACAAGACAAATGTTTGATTCCAAATTCAAAAGCGGTTTGTAAATTTTGTCGCCACTGTGCAACTGACATCGTGGGCATTCCAAACATTAAATCGATAGTAATATTGTCAAAATAGGTCGTGGCAATTTCTAAACATTTTTTAGCCTCAGTAGCATTATGTGCTCTGTTCATAGCCGTTAAATCCGATTCATGGAAGGATTGAATTCCAATACTTAATCGATTTATTTTTGTGTTTGAAAGTGCTTTTATTGTTTCAATATCCAGATCATCCGGATTGGCTTCAAGGGTGATTTCAGCTGTATCGGACACTTTGTAATGTTTATACACAGTCTCAAGAATTGTATTTAGCTCCAAAACTTCTAAGACCGAGGGCGTACCCCCTCCAAAATAAATCGATAGGATTTCATCAGAAGTAACTTCTGATTTTCGAAGCACCAATTCCTTACAAACCGCTTTTATGAATGCTGATTTGGAATTTTGATTCGTCGAAAAGTGGAAGTTACAATAGTGACATGCTTTTTTACAAAATGGAACGTGGATATAAATACCTGACACTAAAATAAAATTTTTGATTAATATTTGAATGCTTTCGCATTGATAATGTGTTGTAAATGATGGTTGCAATGCCAAGCATATATGGCCAAGCTCTCATGCAAAGAAATACATTCATTTCCTTCTGGATGCATATAAGTTCTCTGTAATTGTGAGGTTTCTAATTGCTCTAATAAAAACACCCATCGTTGATGAATTCCAGCCAAAAGCTTAGTCGAACTTTGAATGCTATAATCTACAGTATCATTCAGTACTGCCCACTGAGCTTCTTCGTAAGGTTTAATTGTTGGATTGTCTTCCGTGAGTGCCAATTTAAAACGAGTGATGCTATTCATATGGCTATCAATACAATGACCAACCACTTGTTGAATCGTCCAGCCTTCGGGACGGTATTTATAACGAAGTTCTTTATCGGTTAAATGAGTCACTTCTTTTGTCACAAGCAAAGGAAACTGTCTAATAGACTGTATCCAACTTTCAATATGAGTGGGCTCAATTTTAGCAGGAATTTTAGGTTTCCCAATTGGATATTTGAGGGTCTCTAGGTCCATAGTCGAGGATTTATTTTTTAACTCTGCTTTCGTTTTGCTTTACAAAGGCACTCCAACCTGTATAACTTTTACCACCGGTAACTTTTCCTTGGTTATAAAAATGGCAAACGGCTGCCGCCAATCCATCTGTGGAATCAAGATTTTTAGGCAATTCTTTTAAATCCAAAAGACTTTGTAGCATTTTAGCTACTTGTTCTTTACTTGCATTACCATTGCCTGTAATGGCCATTTTAATTTTTTTAGGAGAATACTCAGTGATTGGAATTTCTCTAGAAAGTCCAGCAGCCATCGCAACCCCTTGAGCTCTCCCAAGCTTTAACATACTTTGTACGTTTTTACCAAAAAAAGGGGCTTCAATCGCAATTTCATCAGGATGGAATGTATCTATCAATTCAATGGTACGTTCAAAAATAAGTTTGAGTTTCAAATAATGATCGTCATACTTTTGAAGTAATAACTCATTCAATTGTAAAAACTCCATAGTTTTTCCTTTGACTTTTATCAATCCAAATCCCATGATAGTAGTTCCTGGATCAATTCCTAATATAATTTTGTCTTCAGCCATTAATCTACTTTAAGAATTATTGGCAATTGAAATGCCGTTTGCACTTGCTGACTTCTTTTGATAGCAGGGTATAATTTAGGAAGCCCCTTTAAACTACGAATTAATATGGAGTCCAACATTGGAATTTGTTCCCTTGTGAGCTCTTGTGTTTGTATTTCAGAAATTTGAAGTTCTCCACTTTTAGAAACCACTAAATTGATGGTGATTGTGTCGCTCACCGTTTGTGTGACGATGATATTTTGTATTCCGAAATATTCAGATATATGCGTTGTAATCGTTTGTTCAAAACAATTTTTGCTATCCTGAAAGTCTATAGAGTTTTCACAATTTTCAAAATTTGGATAGCGATCAACTTCATTCCAATTAAACGTTTTTAATTCCTCCATTAAAATCGTATCAGAGTCTAACTTCTTTTTTTCATAATAATTACATGAATAAAAAGAACAGAAAAGCAAGACAAAAGCTAAATACCTCATTGGTTCATTGTGAACCCTAAAATTACAATTTTTTATTTTTTAAATAGACTAAAACCAAATTAGATTAGACTTTTGGTCCTCCAGCCATAATTTCATCATTGGCAAAGCTTTCAAATTTCTTAAAGTTGGCTTTAAAAGAGGCTGCTAATTTATGAGCTGTTTTATAAAACCCTTCATCATTTTTCCATGTTTTTCGGGGACTTAAAAATTCTGTTGGAACATTTGGGCACACTCTGGGTTGAAGTACACCAAAAACGGAGTGTACATGGTAGTTGTCTTTATTAGCAGTCTCTAAAGAGCCATCCATGGCTGCATTGATCATCGCACGCGTGTACTCTAATTTCATACGCGTTCCAATTCCATAAGGTCCGCCCGTCCAACCTGTATTCACCAACCAAACATTGACGCCAGTTGCTTTCATCTTAGTACTCAACATTTCGGCATATTTTGTAGGATGTAAGGGCATAAAAGGCGCTCCAAAACAAGCTGAAAAACTAGGAACAGGTTCCGTAATGCCTGCTTCAGTGCCAGCAACCTTAGCGGTATAGCCAGAAATAAAATGATATGCCGCTTGTCCAGGCGTAAGTTTAGATATGGGAGGCAAGACTCCAAAAGCATCTGCTGTGAGAAAGAAAATATTTTTAGGATTCTTACCAATTGAATCGGGTTGAATATTATCTATAAAGTGAATTGGATAACTCACTCGCGTGTTTTGTGTGATGGTTGTATCTGAATAATCGACTCCCCCTTTAGCATCCATGATCACATTCTCTAGAATGGCTCCTTTTTTAATGGCATCAAAAATTTCTGGCTCTTTATCTCTAGACAAATTTATAACCTTTGCATAACAACCTCCTTCAAAGTTAAAGATCGTATTTTCACTAGTCCAACCATGTTCATCATCTCCAATCAAATGGCGGTGATGATCGGTGGATAGTGTTGTTTTTCCAGTCCCAGAGAGCCCAAAAAAGATGGAAGTATCACCCTCTTTTCCAACATTGGCACTGCAATGCATTGGGAGGGTGTTTTTAAATACTGGAAGTATGAAATTTAAAGCTGAAAAAATACCTTTTTTAATTTCGCCTGTATATCCAGTACCGCCAATAAGTGCTATTTTTTTAGTGAAATTTAAAATCGCAAAATTATGCTGACGGGTACCGTCTTTGCTTGGATCTGCCATAAAACCAGGTGCATTAATCACTGTCCACTCAGGAGTAAAGGTTTTTAGTTCAGAATCCGAAGGTCTTAAAAACATGTTGTAAGCAAAGTAATTACTCCAAGGATATTCGTTAATCACTCTAATATTGGTACGGTAAGCAGGATCGGAACACGCATAACTGTCCCGAACAAAAATTTCTTTATCTGATAAATAGTTGGTTACTTTAGCATAGAGCGCGTCAAAGTCGTTCGTAGCAAAAGGGATATTTACATCGCCCCACCAAATACGATCTTTGGTTATGGCATCTTTAACTATAAATCGATCTTTTGGAGACCGCCCTGTAAACTCACCCGTTTGAATTACTAAGGCACCTGAGCTAGTTTCATGACCTTGTTTTTTTGTGATTGTAAGAGCATGCAGTTGATCTGGGGAAAGTTGATAATAAACTTTTGTAGATGTTATAGCATATTGGTTTAACGAAATCGTTTTCGTAATTGGTTCTGGTTGTGGCATAATTATCAAATTATTTAATACCACAAAAGTATTGAATAATATTAAATGACTAATAAAGATGAGTTAAAATAATTGCATTTATAATTAAATACAATTTAAAAAAGTTGTAATTATATATTTAATTTCAATATATAACGTATCGGATAATATAGTATTATTTTAAGTTAATATACTATTGAAAAGACTCATGATTTAGGATTATGTTTGCATAATAAGAACGATTAAGTGGTTTAAAATGAGTATGCTAGCTACTCATATAAGAAATACTAAATACCACTTATTTTACGGACCTAAATAAATTTAAAACATTAATTATGAAATCACAAATTTCAATTAAGAAATTAGTTTTGGTAGCATTATTTTTAGGTGCAATTGGACTAATAAATGCCCAAACAACAGCTGTTCCTGGGCCTCGAGATGAAATAAAAATCCCATCCTCAAGTTGTCAGTTTGAAGGACAAAGGACCAGCCTATCTAAAATAATTGATGATAATTCAGGCAGAGGGAATCTGGAATTGAATTTAGCCACTGGAGTTTATCTCGTGAAATTCATAAATCTTGACGATAATAAAACAGTAACTAAGAAATTAGTTGTTTTATAGAAAAATTACTTTTATTTATTTTTATTAAAAGGCTGTCTGTGAAGGCAGCTTTTTTTTATGAATTTAGACTGTTCTAAAATTATTTTTTCTTAAAAAAATACACAAACAACAAAAGCCACGAAGCAATCAAAAACAAGCCTCCAATAGGTGTAATAAATCCAATAACCTTAAAATTAAAGGAAGTCAAATCATTGGTCGCTAACAAGTAGATAGATCCTGAAAATAATAAAACCCCTGTCAAAATAAGTTTAAATAAAATCGATTTATGGCTGGGCTTGAGGTGTGTTGATACTCCTACAAAAAACAGCAAAAAGGAATGATACATTTGGTAACGAATTCCAGTATTAAAACTCTCAAATGACGAACTACTAAGTAACGGTTTTAAACTGTGCGCTGCAAAGGCTCCAAAAACAACGCCAAGTCCTCCTATAACACACGCTAATAAAAATATTTTCCTGTCCATTTTGTTTTATAAAGTATTAAATTTTCTACTTTAGTCCTCAAACTAATCACAAAAATAAGAATCTCTTATCAATATGCGAAACATTTTAATCATCGGAGCAGGGAAGTCTGCATCATACCTTATAAAATATTTTTTAGATAAATCTATTACAGAGAATTTAAAAATCACCATCGGAGATCTAGATACTTCAAACGCACTTAAGTGGATTGGAAACCACCCAAATGCAAGCGCCTTAAAACTTGATATATTTGACAAATCCACACGTGAACAAGCCGTTCAAAATGCTGACATCGTGGTTTCTATGCTTCCTGCTAGATTCCATATAGAAGTAGCCAAGGATTGCTTGACATTTGGCAAGCATCTGGTCACAGCTTCTTATGTCAGTAAAGAAATGAAAGCATTGGATGCAGAAGTCAAAGCTAAAAATCTAATATTTTTGAATGAGATTGGATTGGATCCTGGAGTAGATCATATGAGTGCGATGCAAGTGATCGACCGAATTACAGCGGCTGGCGGAAAGATGTTACTTTTTGAATCTTTTACTGGAGGATTAATGGCGCCTGAAAGTGATACAAACCTTTGGAATTATAAATTTACATGGAATCCTCGCAATGTAGTATTGGCAGGTCAGGGCGGAGCCGCAAAGTTTTTACAGGAAGGAAAATTTAAATACATCCCGTACCACCGCTTGTTTAGGCGGACAGAGTTTTTAGAAGTTGAGGGTTATGGGCGTTTTGAGGCCTATGCAAATAGGGATTCGCTTAAATATCAAGAGGTCTATGGATTAGAAAACGTTCAAACTTTGTACCGTGGAACAATTCGCCGAGTTGGCTTTAGTAGAGCTTGGCAAATTTTTGTATTGCTTGGGATGACTGACGATAGCTATACGATTGCAGATAGCGAAAACATGAGCTATCGTAGTTTTGTAAATTCGTTTTTACCGTACAGCCCTACAGATTCAGTGGAATTAAAATTAAGATATCAGTTAAAAATTGATCAAGACGATATTGTATGGGGGAAACTCGAGGAACTCGATATCTTTAATGATGATAAAAAAGTGGAGTTGAAAAATGCCACCCCTGCACAAGTTCTTCAAAAAATACTTTTAGACAGTTGGACTTTAAGTCCTGAAGACAAAGATATGATTGTGATGTATCACAAATTTGGCTATGAATTGGATGGTAAAAAACATCAAATTGATGCAACTATGGTGTGTACGGGCGACGACCAAACATTTACTGCGATGGCAAAAACCGTGGGATTACCCGTTGCAATTGCTACTTTAGCTATACTAAATAACAAAATACAAAGTTATGGTGTTCAAATCCCAACTAAAAAAGAACTATATACTCCTGTTTTAAATGAATTAAAAGATTTTGGTGTCATATTTAATGAAAAAGAGATTGAATACTTAGGATATAACCCCTTAAATCAATAATTTAGTTATAAATTGAAATAATTTGAATACTTTTGACGTATAAATTAGCATATTCTAATAAAAAATGAATAAAATCACAGAAATTGACGGCATTGACAAAACGATTCTAAGAGCGCTTATGAAAGACGCAAGAACTCCAGTACTCGAGATCGCGCGTACTGTCGGAATTTCGGGGGCTGCCATTCACCAACGTTTACGTAAATTAGAAAACTCTGGACTTATAGCAGGTTCTAAGTTTGTAATAAACCCAAAAGTTTTGGGATATACCACCATGGCATTTGTAGGAGTCTTTTTGGATAAAGCAAAGAACAATTCTGACGCAGTCAAACAACTCAAAAAAATCCCTGAGGTATTGGAATGTCATTATACTACTGGAAACTGGAGCGTCTTAATCAAAATCCTATGCAAGGACAATGAACACCTAATGTCTGTCTTAAACAAGCAGATTCAACCAATTTCAGGTGTTTCAAGAACAGAAACCTTCATTTCTTTAGATCAACAAATTGATCGACAAATTAAAATATAGCTAGTCTCTTCCAAAAATTTGGAAACCCCAATATACTAAAGTCGCTAGCGATCCTAGTGCGGCCACCAAATACGTTCGGGCAGCCCACTTGAGCGCATCTTCAGCTCCTTTAAATTCTTCTTGAGATAACATATGTTTGCTTTTCAACCATGCCAAAGCACGGTTACTCGCATCATATTCCACGGGTAAGGTGATAAAACTAAAGACTGTAGCTACAGCCATGAGTACAAAACCTAAAACAACGACCCAATAGCCTAAGCCAACACCTGCTCCAAACCCTAAAATCAGACCTCCTATAATCAACCACATGGATAATTTTGAAGAAATATTCACGGCAGGAACAAGAGTTGAGCGCAATTGCAACCAACTATAGGCTTGCGCATGTTGAACTGCATGTCCACATTCGTGAGCTGCCACGGCGGCGGCGGCGGAATTTCGCTCGTTATAAACCGCTTCGCTAAGGTTTACCGTTTTATCACTAGGATTGTAGTGGTCTGTAAGACGACCTGGAGTAGAAACGACTTTCACATCTTTAATACCATGATCCAAAAGCATTTTTTCAGCAATTTCAGCACCACTCAATCCATTGCGTAAATGGATTTTTGAATAGGTGGCGAATTTTCGTTTTAAAGTTGAACTCACAAGCCAGCTCACTAAAGCAATGACTCCAAGAATAACATAGTAGGATCCCATAAGAATAAGTTTTAGATTATATCAAATATAGCACCAATTTTTAAAATTTAAAAATTGGTGCTATGTTTTAACGTTTTCTGTACTTGTAGATAAATACCAGCAATGCAAATGACGAGACTACAGTAATTGAGTTTGCCAAGATCATTGATAGGCTGTCTTTTAAAATACCATACACCAACCAAAAAACAATTCCCACAAAAAACAAAGAAAAGGTAGGCAATGAAAAGCCTGAAACATCTTTTGTTTTCCATGTTTTATACACTTGAGGCAAAAACGCGTAGGTGGTCAAACAAGCCGCAATAAGCCCTATGACCTCGATATAATCTATATTATCCAACAATGTTTACGATTTTTCCAGGAACAACAATTACTTTTTTAGGGGTGCGACCATCCAATTGAGCTATCGTTTTTTCATCCGCCATTACTACTGCCTCAATGTCATCTTTACTTAAATCTAATGACAATTCAATTGTAAAACGCATCTTACCATTAAAAGATATTGGATAGGCTTTTGTGCTTTCTATCAAGTGACTGGCGTCAAACTCTGGAAATACAGCCGTTGTAATGGATTCCGAATGCCCTAATTGCGCCCACAATTCCTCAGCTATATGTGGAGCATATGGTGCAATCAGCACCAATAACGGTTCCAAAATTTCTTTGGAAACACAGCCTTGAGCAGTGAGCTCATTGACTGCAATCATAAAAGTAGAGACTGACGTATTAAACGAAAAATTCTCTATGTCTTCCGTAACTTTTTTGATGGTTTTGTGAAGGGTTTTTAAATGATCTTTTGAAGGTTCTGAATCTGTGATTTTAAGTCCGTCTTGACCCACATATAGTTTCCATAATTTTTTAAGGAAATTATGAACCCCTGTAATCCCCGAAGTATTCCACGGCTTGTATTGTTCTAAAGGCCCTAAAAACATTTCATACAAACGCAATGAATCAGCACCATATTGTTCGCAAATCGCATCGGGATTTACGACATTGTATTTGGATTTAGACATTTTTTCGACTTCTCTTTTTACTTTAAAAAGACCTTCATTACCTGTTATAAATTCAGCATTCTTAAACTCTTCTCTCCAAGATTTAAAGGCTTCAATATCCAACTCATCAGAGGCATTTATAAATGATACATCTGCATGAATCCACTGAATAGATTCCGTGGTAATTTGATCTACAGACATAAAAGTGCGTGTTCCTTCAACTCTTCCAACAAACGCACTAGTTCCTAAAATCATTCCTTGATTGATCAATTTTTTTGCAAATTCATCTACAGGAACAATCCCTAAATCAAATAAGAATTTTTGCCAGAAACGTGCATATAGCAAATGCCCCGTAGCATGCTCACTACCTCCGATGTACAAATCGACTTCTTTCCAATAATTCAGGGCTTCGGAGCTTGCAAATTCGTTGGGGTTGTGCGCATCCATGTACCTGTTAAAATACCAAGAACTACCGGCCCAACCAGGCATTGTATTGAGTTCTAAGGGGAATACGTTTTTATGGTCGATTTTAGAGTTTTCTACAACACCATTAAGAGTCGTATCCCATGCCCAAACCTCGGCACGGCCTAATGGAGGCTCTCCTTCTTCGGTTGGTAAATATTTTTCAACTTTTGGCAAACTGATTGGCAAGTGATCGGCAGCAATCATTTGTGGCAATCCATCCACATAATAGACTGGGAATGGTTCGCCCCAATACCGCTGTCTGGAAAAAACAGCATCTCTTAATCTATAGTTTGTTTTTCCTAAACCATGACCCTTAGATTCCAAAGCTTCAATAGCTTGTTTTGAAGCCTCTTTATATCCAAGTCCACTTAAAAAATCACTATTAGTAATTGTTGTATTTGCTTTATCTGCATACGCTTCATCACTAATGTCGACCCCTTCAAAAATATTTGGAATCGCTATATTAAAATGTTTTGCAAAATCATAATCGCGTTGATCTCCACAAGGGACTGACATCACAGCACCTGTTCCGTACCCTGCTAAAACATAATCGCCCACCCAAACAGGAACAGGCTCTTTTGTAAAGGGGTGTTCGGCATAAGCTCCTGTAAATACTCCTGAAATGGTTTTTACATCTGCCATCCGATCGCGTTCACTACGTTTTGCAGTTGCTAACACGTAAGCGTCTACTGCTGGTTTTTGTGCCGTAGTGGTAATTTGACTCACCAATTCATGCTCGGGTGCGAGGGTCATAAATGATACACCAAAAATAGTGTCTGGCCTGGTTGTAAAGACTTCAATCGTTGAAGTGTATTCTTTGAGATTAAACACTACTGAAGCTCCTACTGATTTTCCAATCCAATTTCGCTGACTTTCTTTTAAGGCGTCTGTCCAATCAATGGTATTGAGCCCTTGTAAAAGCCGCTCGGCATAGGCAGAAATTCGCATGCTCCATTGGGTCATTTTTTTTCGAATTACAGGGTAGCCTCCGCGTTCGGAAACGCCGTTGACAATTTCATCATTTGCTAAAACGGTTCCCAATTCTGGACACCAATTCACTTCAGTTTCTGCTAAATATGTTAATCTGTATTGTAATAAAATTTGTTGCTGACGCTTCGAAGACATAGCATTCCAATCCTCAGCAGTGAACGCTTCAATAGTTTCATCGCAGATCGCATCTACAGTTGTATTTCCTTGGTTAGAAAACAGCTCCATAAGTTGGTCAATAGATTCTGCTTTATTGGAGGAATTATTATACCAAGAATTAAACAATTGGATAAAAATCCATTGCGTCCATTTGTAATAATCTGGTGAGGATGTACGCACTTCTCTAGACCAATCAAACGAAAACCCCATTTGATCAAGTTGGCGGCGGTAAGTTTTTATATTCGCCTCCGTGGTAACCGCAGGGTGCTGCCCCGTTTGGATGGCGTACTGTTCTGCAGGCAATCCAAAGCTATCATATCCTTGAGGATGTAACACGTTAAACCCTTTATGGCGTTTGTATCGTGCATAAATATCGGCCGCAATATAACCAAGAGGATGTCCGACATGAAGGCCTGCCCCACTAGGGTAAGGAAACATATCTAAAACATAATATTTGGGTTTCGGAGAATTATTATCAGCATGAAAGGTTTTATTTTCAGCCCAATATTTTTGCCACTTGGCTTCAATTTCATTGAAATTGTACATCATATTATCATCATTAATAGGGGCAAATTTACGGTTTATTTGGGAAGTAAAAAACTCTCCCCGACGAAACAATACTACTAGGAAATGTTAATTTGTTTTCAGAAAATTAATAGCCATTTAAATAAGTTTTTTTATACTTTTACATTCATAAGACATTTACTATGAGTTCATCATTTGAAAAACACCAAAAACGCCGTTTAATTTCGTCCTATTTTTCAGTTGTATTAAGTATTTCTTTGGTGCTTTTCTTATTAGGAATTTTGGGGTTGTTGGTGCTCAACGCAAAATCCGTATCGAATAATTTTAAAGAACAGGTGATTCTCACCATTTACTTAGAAGATACTTCTAAAGAAGTTGAAATTAAACAGCTCGAAAAAAGTTTGGCACTTTCTGATTACGTAAAACAAACTAAATTTATTTCTAAAGAGTCTGCAGCCGATTTTATGAAATTAGAATACGGTGAAGATTTCTTGGATGATGTTGGTTATAATCCTTTAAAAAATTCGATTGAAGTCAATCTCAAAGCCGATTATGTGACCGCACGTCGTTTGGATAGCATCACAGATAGCACCATGAAAAAGAACTTTGTGGAAGACATAAAATATGACAAAGATTTAGTGTCTCTAATGAACAGCAATGTAAAACGTTTAAGTTTATGGATTTTGATCATCAGTGGGATTTTTACGGGGATCGCAGTACTCTTAATAAATAGCTCCATTCGATTGGCAGTGAACTCCAAACGGTTTTCAATCAAAACCATGCAAATGGTAGGGGCTACCAAAAAATTTATCCGCAAACCTTTTCTCTGGCGCAGTATTCGGCTAGGAATTATTGGTTCACTGTTAGCTCTTACAGGCATGGGAGTGGTCGTTTACTATGTTGACAAATCATTTCCTGAATTTAATTTAATTCAAAATCAATTGCCTATTGGCGCTTTGTTTGGATGTGTGTTTTTAATTGGAGTTTTAATTACTTGGTGGAGTACATATTTTGCAACACAGCGTTTTCTGAACCTTAAGACAGATCAACTTTATTATTAATTTACACCACTGCCAAAAATAATTCACAATACAATTTCAGGTTAAATGAAACCTTTTTCATTCACAAAATTTAATTAATTATGGGAGAACAAAAACGAAAAGAAACCGCAAAGAAGAATTTTATTTTCGGAAAACAAAATTACAAGTGGATGTTCATTGGTCTCATACTTATCGCTTTAGGTTTTATCCTTATGGCAGGTGGTGGTTCTGACAACCCTAATGTGTTTAACCCTGAAATATTTAGTGCTCAAAGAATTCGAATAGCTCCTACCCTTATTCTGATTGGGTTTGGGATTCAGATTTATGCGATTCTTAAAACATTCAAAAAATAAATGGATCTTTTAGACAGTATTTTATTAGGAATTATCCAAGGACTTACGGAGTTTTTGCCGGTATCTTCAAGTGGACATTTAGAGATTGGCAAAGCTCTCTTGGGTGACAATTCCATCCCTGAGGATAGTTTAATTTTTACGGTAGTCCTTCACTTTGCAACTGCATTAAGTACCTTAATTATATTTAGAAAAGACATCGTCACACTGGTTGCTGCTTTATTCAAATTTGAATGGAATGAAGACACTCAGTTTATTGTTAAAATAATGATTTCAATGTTGCCTGCTGGTGTTGTCGGCATTCTGTTTGAGAAGGAGCTAGAAGCACTTTTTGGAAGTAACATTTTACTTGTTGGAATCATGCTGATTGTGACAGCCTTGTTATTATTTATGGCGGATCGCGCTAAAACAACCGATAAAAAAGTGGGGTTTTGGGATGCTTTTATTATTGGAATCTCACAAGCCATTGCCATGCTCCCAGGAATCTCACGCTCAGGTGCAACAATTTCAACATCTGTATTGTTAGGAAATGATAAATCAAAAGCAGCACGCTTTTCTTTTTTAATGGTAATTCCTCTCATTTTCGGGAAGATCGCTAAAGATGTTATTAGTGGCGACTTAAATTATAATGCTGAAAATTTTGGCACGCTTTCCGCAGGGTTTTTAGCGGCCTTTGTTGCAGGACTATTCGCATGCACCTTAATGATTCGTTTGGTCAAAAATAGCCAATTAAAATACTTCGCATACTACTGTTGTATCGTTGGAGTTTTAGCAATCATTACAACCTTTTAACTCAAATGAAAACGGCTCAAGATTATTTAGATGGTCAATTACTATTGATAGATAAACCCTTAGAATGGACATCGTTTCAAGTGGTTAATAAATTACGTTGGCACATTCGTCAAGCTTTCAGTTTAAAAAAAATTAAAGTGGGCCATGCAGGAACTTTAGATCCCTTAGCAACTGGGCTTTTGGTGATTTGCACTGGCAAAATGACAAAGCAAATTGACACTTTTCAAGGACAGATAAAAACGTATACAGGTACATTTGTTTTGGGGAGTACAACACCTTCCTATGACCTCGAGACAGCGATTGATCAAGAGTTCCCTACGAACCATATTACACCTGAAATGATCCATGAAGCCACTCAAAAATTTATTGGAGAGATTGATCAATTTCCACCTGTATTTTCAGCATTAAAAAAAGAAGGCAAACGCTTGTATGAATTTGCGCGTGCTGGAGAAACTGTTAAAATTGACTCCCGGAAAATTACCATTAAGGAGTTTAAAATCACCAAAATAGAGGGCTTAAAAGTTGACTTTAGCGTCACTTGCAGCAAAGGGACCTACATACGGTCTTTGGCTTATGATTTTGGAAAATCACTAGAATCAGGAGCGCATTTATCCGCACTCAGACGAACAAAAATTGGAGACTTTGATATAGAAAAAGCCATTTCAATTGACGAATTTATTTCTGAATTGAGTTAAGACTGAAAAAGTTTAGATTTCGAAAAAATAAAAATTAATTGGTTTTTCGTTCCTTTTAGAAATGAGTTTTTTATAACTTGAGGGCATGATAAATCAAAAACAACGCTGTGGATGGTGCGTTGGCGACCCGCTGTATGAATCCTATCACGATGTGGAGTGGGGCGTTCCCGTGTATGATGATTTAAAGTTGTTTGAATTTTTAATTTTAGAAACTTTTCAGGCGGGTTTAAGTTGGATTACTGTCCTACGAAAACGTGAGAATTTTAGAGTTGCTTTTGATGCCTTTGACTATACAAAAATTGCACAATACGATACTACTAAATTTGAATCTTTAATAATTGACAAAGGGATTATTAGAAATAAATTAAAAATCAAAGCAGCGATTTCTAATGCTCAAGCCTTTATTGAGATCCAAAAAGAGTTTGACAGTTTCAGTAACTACATTTGGGCATTCGTAGATGGAAGTCCAATAAAAAATAAGGTTAAAGATTATAAAAAAGCACCTCCAAACACACTCTTGAGCGATCAAATAAGTAAAGACTTAAAAAATCGTGGGTTCAAATTTGTTGGCAGCACTGTTGTATATGCACACATGCAAGCTACAGGAATGGTCAATGATCATGAAACAAACTGCTTCCGATATAAGGAGGTTTAATTATTATAGGGTATCAATTCTAAAAGCTTTTCGATAGATTCTACTCTCGCTTTACTTTTTTTGTTTGCACCAATGATATACCAAGGAGCAATTTCAGTATTTGTTTGTTCAAACATCTTAGCTTTGTAAGAGGTGTAATTATCCCAAAGTTCCAGAGCAGATTCATCAACTTTACTAAATTTCCATTTCTTGACAGGGCTTGCTTTGATGTCTTCAAAACGTCGTGATTGTTCGTCTTTGGTGATAGAGAAATAAAATTTCACAACTCGAATACCAGATTCGATGATCATTTTTTCAAATTGATTCACTTGATTCATAAACACTTCATATTCGCTTTGCGTACAAAATCCATTTACGGGTTCTACAACTGCTCTATTATACCAACTTCTATCAAAGAAGGTTATTTGACCGTTACGGGGTAAGTTTTTGATATAGCGTTGAAAATACCATTGGTTTTTTTCTTCGTCTGTTGGTTTTGAAAGGGCGACTACATTTAATTCTCTTGGATTTAAATGTTGAGTAATCCGTCGAATAGCACCCCCTTTACCAGCTGCATCTCGACCTTCAAATATAACAACCAATTTCTCTCCTTTAGCCTCAACCCATTGTTGGAGTTTGATTAGCTCTTCTTGTAATTTTTCAAGTTTTGATTCATGATTCAAAATTCGTAACGCTTTGGAAACGGTCATATCATCTTGGCTTAGAAACAACTGAAGGCCACGTTTACTATTGAGTTTTTTTAAATTTTTCGGTGATAATTCTTCCATAACTAATCGATTTGGGTAATCATTCTGTGATAGCGCTGCACTACATTAGGATCAGGAAGAACTGTTGTATGAGAACTTCCTTTTTGATCATAATCAAATTGTGATAATACATGTCGAATGCTTTCTAATCGCGCTTGTTTTTTATTGTTTGTTTTTATAATAATCCAGGGACTGATTGAGGTGTGTGTTTTACTGAACATTTGTTCTTTGTAAAAGGTATATTTGTCCCATCTGTTTTGTCCTTCTTTATCAACAGGGCTAAATTTCCATTGCTTTAAAGGATTTTTCAATCTAGAATTGAAGCGTCTCTCTTGCTCTTGTTTTGAAATTGAAAACCAAAATTTAATAATAATCACACCATCTTCATAAAGCATATGTTCAAATTCGGGTACTTGCAACATGAACTTCTTGTACTGTTCTTCGCAGCAAAAGTCCATTACGGGTTCAACTACCGCACGATTGTACCAGCTTCGATCAAAAAATACTAACTCACCAGGGTCTGGCAATTCTTTTATATACCGTCTAAAATACCATTGTCCTTTTTCAATTTCTGTTGGTTTCGTAAGTGCTACAACACGCATAGATCGCGGGTTTAGGTGTTCCGTAAAACGGCGTATAGCTCCTCCTTTTCCAGCCGCATCCCGACCTTCAAAAAGTACGCAAACACGTTTTTTGTGTTTTGCAGTCCATTGCTGGAGGTCAACTAATTCTGCCTGAAGCTTTACCAACTCTGACTCATAGTTGATGGTTTCAACTAGCGAATCATAACTGGAATTCGACAGTGTAGATTGTAGTTTCTTTTTAAATGATTCTGGTCCAGAATACGATTCAAAATCTTCTTGTGTGATCATAGGCAAATTAATATTAATTGTTTATGTAGTGATTTGAGGTTTAATATATTCCATAAATTTTGATCTTGATATAGCTTCCGCACCTAAGCTTTGAAGGTGATTTGTATGTAATTGACAATCTATAAGTTTATAGTTTGAATTTTGAACTAAGCTTATAAACCCAATTTTACTAGCGTTGCTTACATAGCTAAACATACTTTCACCACAAAAAATTGTGTCATTCAACTCAATTCCATATAATCCTCCTACCAATTTCTTGTTTTGCCACACCTCAACAGATTTTGCAATTCCTTTTTGATGTAGTTTGCAGTAGGTCTCAATCATTTCGTCTGTGATCCAAGTACCAGATTGTGCTTCTCGCTTTACCTTAGCACAGGCTGTAATAACATCTACAAAATTACGATTCATAGTAATTTCAAAGGAGTGATTTTTTAAAATTTGTTTTGTACTTTTTGAAACCTTCAATTTATGAGGATACAACACAAAACGAGGATCAGGGGCCCACCACATGATGGGTTGATCCGATTCATACCAAGGAAAGATACCATTTTGATAGGCGTACAAAACGCGTTCCGGAGATAAATCTCCACCAACTGCCAAAAGTCCTTCTGGGTTTGTTTTTGTCAATGGTGGAAATTCTATGGTTTCATTAAGCCACTTCATACGTTTTTATATTTGAAGTGTTCCTTGATTGACGTGTATTAAAACGGCAGGTCATTTGGTTCGTCTGCTGTCAAATCAGTAGCAGGTTCAAAGGCTTGTGCAGGCGCTACAGGTGCGGCATTGGCAGGTGCGGCTTGCTGTAAATTTTCAATACGCCACCCTTGAATGGCATTGAAATACTTTGCTTCTCCTTGTGGGTTGATCCACTCTCTACCACGTAAATTAATACCTACTTTAATCTGTTGTCCAACTTGGTAGTTGTTTAAAAGATCTGTTTTGTCTTGAACAAATTCCACCATAATATGTTGTGGATATTGTTCTTCTGTGGTCACAACCAATTCACGTTTTCTAAATCCATTAGAACCAATAGATTGTGTTTCACCGATAAGTTTGATTTTTCCTTGTATTTCCATTTTTAATTTTAAAATTGACTATTAAAGTAAAGAATTTTCTAAATATATACAAACTTAACAAATTATGAGTCCAACTAAAAGAAGAAAGCAATAATATAAAACAATAAATTCCCTATAAATACATTATATTTAGGATTGAAAAAAAAATAGCAATGAAAATTTCATCAAAACAACATGTTTTACGCTGGGTAATGATTGTCATTTCATTCCTTATTATTTCATTAATTTTATGGAATACCTATCGCTTTTTTCAAAAATTTAAAGAAGAAGAACGCATCAAAATGGAGAATTTTTCTCAAGCACAAATCGAGCTTGGAAAGGTTATTGACCTTAACGGAAATATCAGCGATTTTCCATTAAAAATAATTCAAAGCAATACTACGACCCCAATGATTATTAAAACTTCTGAAGGAAGGTTTCAATCTAAAAATATTCAACAACTACTAAACAATAATCAAGAATATCTTAAAAATTTAAGCTTAAAGTTTAGCAATGAAAACACTCCAATTGAAATAATGTATGAAGGGAAAATACTTTCGACAATCTACTATGGGAATTCCGACTTGCTTAATAAATTGAAGTATTATCCCTTTGCACTTGTCTTGATTATTTTATTGTTCAGTGGAGTTGTTTATTTCTTTTACAAGAGCTCAAGGAATGCTTCTCAAAACAAACTTTGGACAGGAATGGCTAAAGAAACGGCTCATCAAATTGGGACACCCCTTTCGTCACTCATAGGTTGGACAGAACTATTAAAAACAGAAGCTGTAAACCCTTCTTATGTGACTGAAATTGAAAAAGACATTCATCGTTTAGAAATCATTACAGAACGCTTTAGTAAAATTGGATCTACCCCTTTACTAAAGCCCACTAATATTGTGAAGGCTACAGAAGAGTCTTTTGACTATCTTGAATCTAGAAGCAGTAAATTGATTGTCTTTAAAATGAACGCTCCACAAGGCGAAATCCTAGTCGATTTGAATCCCGAGCTCTATAGTTGGACCATTGAAAATTTGGTTAAAAATGGAATTGATGCCATGAAAGGTGAGGGTCATATTGAATTGTTTATTCAAGCAACAGACTCAATGGTTTCGATAGATATTAGCGATACAGGAAAAGGACTGTCGAAAAAATTATTTAATAGAGTTTTTGAAACAGGATATACGTCTAAAAAACGCGGTTGGGGATTAGGGCTTTCTCTTTCAAAACGAATTATTGAGGAATATCACAAAGGGAGAATTAAAGTACTTCACTCTGAAGTTGGTGAAGGAACTACAATGAGAATTAGTTTAAAGCGCTTACAAGAAAGAGCTGATTTTTTTGGCTAGTGCTTGAAGTTCTTGTGGAAGCAATGTTTCTTTTTTAATGAACTGAGCGTCCTCCATAGCATTTAAAGGAATTAAATGCACATGCACATGTGGCACCTCTAAACCAATTACAGTCATGCCAATGCGCTTGCAATCCACTGCTTTTTCTAGAGCTAAGGCAACTGTTCTTGAGAAGTCCATCAATTCTAAATAAGCTGATTTGTCTAAATCAAAAATCTTGTTGACTTCTTTTTTTGGAATACACAGGGTGTGACCTTTCGCATTGGGATTGACATCTAAGAAGGCTAAGAATTTTGCGGTTTCAGCGACCTTATAACATGGAATTTCTTTAGCAACTATTTTAGTGAAAATTGAGCTCATGAGTTGTTTGTAATAAATTGTCTATCTAGAAATGTTCATGATTTCAAACTTCAAAATACCATTAGGCACTTGAATTTCAGCAACATCTCCAACACTTTTCCCTAACAATCCTTTTCCTATTGGTGAATTTACAGAAATTTTTCCGGCGGCCAAGTCTGCTTCTCCATCAGCCACTAGAAGATAATCTAACTCCATTCCGTTAGATTGATTTTTTATTTTCACTTTAGATAGCACCAATACTTTTGAAGAATCGAGTTGAGATTCATCAATCAAACGGGCACCGGCCATGGTGTCTTCAAGTTTTGCAATACGCATTTCAAGCATGCCTTGTGCTTCTTTAGCAGCATCATATTCAGCATTTTCACTTAAATCGCCTTTGTCTCTTGCTTCCGCAATAGCTCTTGAAGCTTTGATGCGTTCTACATCTTTGAGTTGCTTTAACTCGCTTCTTAATTTTTTTAATCCTTCGGCTGTGTAGTATGATACATTACTCATAACAGATAATTTTTAAAGTAGTCGTTCATTTGGTGTTTGAATAGTCTAATCAATATTTTAGAGCTAAACGAAAAAATCTCGTTTTCACGAGATTGCATTACAAATATACAAAATATTTATCTTACTGTAGTTTTTGTCGTAAATTGAGCGCTTAAATCGTATGAACTTTAGACTTTATTAAATGTTGCATCTATATATAAAAAATAAAATTAATTTACTGAATCTCTGTGCTATGATGCTCATCGTTTGTATGGGGTGTTCAAAAGACAATAACTCCAATCCAAATTGTAATTTTTTAGTCAATCTAAATGTATCAACTTCATTGAACCTAAATCTTTCTCAGTACAACCAATTGACATTTCCTAATAATCCAGTGTATGTCCCTAATGAAGGAAATGGAGGGCTCATTGTAAATAATACAGGGACTGGTTTTGTAGCCTTTGACGCTGCAGACCCCAATCATGTTTTTAGCAATTGTTCGGTGCTTTCTATCAATGGACTTGAAGGAATTTGTGGATGTAACGATGCTAATAAATACAGTCTATTTACAGGGCAGCCTTTAGAAAATACTGAGCTCCGTTGTGGACTTACAACCTATTTTGTAGAAAGTAATGGCAATACACTTTATATTTCTTCCAATTAAAAAAATAGCGCACTGAAGTACGCTATTTCTAATTTTTAATATCTTCTTTTAAAACTTCAAGGTCAGACCTACTAAGAAGTTTCTAGTAGCTTGTGGATAATATCCTGCCCCTTCAATGGTTGTCACTTGACCAGGAACAGACCAATCGTCATCATACGTATAATAATATCCATTGGATACATATTCCTCATTAAAAACATTATTTATAAGAGCCGAAACAACTACAGATGTAAATATTGATTTCGGATTCCACTGATAGGAAATATTAAAATCATTCACCACATAACTTTCTAATTTTGAGGCTGCAGTATCTGTATTTCCCATATATTGTTCTCCTACGTATTTGGTTAAAAAATTTAAACTTAAATTATTTAAAGGACTGTAAACAATCATATTTGAAGCTACGATTTCTGGTGAAAAAGAAATGTTTGTGGTTCCAAAATCTTTAAGAACTCCATCTACTTGAGAAAAAGTTTGTTTATTTTTATTTGAACTCAATGTGACATTTGGTTGCACCCTAAATTTATCGGAAAACGCATAAACAGCCTCAACTTCTAAACCAAGTCTATAGCTGTCACCACTATTTTTTCTTACAGGTGCTCCCACATCATCCAATGCACCTGTGAGAATTAATTGTTCGTTGTATTGCATGTAATAGGAGTTGACATTCAACAGAAGCGCCCCTTTTTTGTAACGCCATCCAATTTCAAAATCATTTAACTGCTCTGGTTTGATCTCTGGATTGCTTTCAAAATCACTACGACTTGGTTCTCTATTAGCTCTTGCATAAGACGCATAAATATTAGAATGAGCTGCCAATTGAAAAGTAACACCAACTTTAGGGTTAAAGAAACTATAAGATTCATCAATCAACATATTGACTAAATCAGATGTGATACCAGAGGTTTTATAACCTACATTTCTAAGTTGTAAATCTCCAAAAATATCTATTTTAGAATTTAATGTGTAGGTCGCTTTTGCAAATACACTGAAGTCGGTTTTTTTGCCATTTCCAAAATAATATTGATCTCGAATTGACGCATTTTCAGCAAATTGTTGTGCCCAAATTACTTCTCCAAAATGATCGCCGTCATAGGCGCTATAAGACCCTCCAAACGTAAGGTCTAGTTCGGTCGTTCTATAATTTGCAGTCGCATTTATCACATAATAATCATTTTCTAACCAACGCCTTCTAATTAGGTCAGTAACAGGCGTACCATAAAAATCAACTCCTGTTGCTTCTACTATCCCACTATAGTCACTCACGTCGTCATCGGCTCTAAATTGCTCGAAATAACCACGACCAAATGTATAATTTAAGCCTAGATTAGTGGACCAATTTTGATCTATTTTTTGATTCCAGTGGAGTTGATAATGATCTTGTTTGTAGTTGTCAATTTCATTTTCATAGGTATATGGGTTTTGTCGACGGTTCTGCTCTATTTCATCTTGAGTCAACCCAAACCAAGACTGATACGTTCTTTCGTGCCCTCCAAAAGCCAAGGCTTTAATGAGTGTTCCATTTTTGTTGTATGAACCTTGTAAAAAATAAGATTTAAGATCTGAAAAAGCCCTGTCAACATACCCATCAGATTTGATTTGCGACAAACGCCCTGCAACTTCAAAAACGTCGTTGATTTTGCCTGTACTAAATTTAACTGTATGCTTTCGTGTGTTGTAACTTCCAAAAGTGTTTGAAATTTCAGCAGACGATTTATCTGATATAGCATCTGTTAAAATATTGATACTCGCCCCAAAAGCACCCGATCCATTTGTGGACGTCCCTACACCTCTTTGAAGTTGTAAGCTTTCTACTGATGATGAGAAGTCAGGTAAATTTACCCAAAAAGTACCCAGTGATTCTGCGTCGGTATATGGAATTCCGTTGATTGTAATATTGGTTGATAAAGGACTGACGCCTCGAACCCTAATTCCCGTGTATCCAATGCCCGCTCCAGCGTCACTAGTAGTCACTACCGATGGCAAATAATTTAATAAAATTGGAAGGTCTTGACCTAAATTCCGAGGCTCTAATTGAGCCTTAGTTACATCGGAATGCGTAATCGGCGCATTGGGTTTTACTCTAACAGATTGAACTAAAACCTCATCTAAAGTTTGTGTTTTGGTAGAGTCGGTTTGTACTTGATTTTGTTGTGCTGTCATTACTGATATTGTCAATGACAGTACAATTAAAAGGATAGATTTTTTCATACGATAAAAATTATCGAATAAAAGAGGTTATTATTCTTTATAAATTGGTTACTAATTCTTTTGAAGCAAACACTTCGTTAAACTTTCAATTAAAATATTAATTGAAACTCACATCCCTAAACAGCATTATCTGTTCTAGGTTCAATGGGTATGATCTCAGCCGATATCGGCACCCCTTTTTTGAGAACAGTGCAAATATAGTTTAGATTTGAATTATTGAAAAGAATTTTTAAAATTATTTTACTTGATGTGTAAACTTTAAAAGATCATTCACTCTTTTAACAGGATTAAAGGTAATAATTGGGACTTCCACAAAAATTGTACTCCAATCAGCCATACTACCATTCCATAAACCCGGTCTTTCTAGTGTTTTAAGCTTTCTGCCATGTTTTGTTTTAGTCGTCACAAAATAAGTGTTAGCATCTATAAACTCTTCTAAATCATAGGCTTCACCTTTGTGGTTTTTAACTCCGCAAATAATATCGACAGGATTAAAATGCGTTGCATTTGTCAAAATAGCTTTTTGTTTTTTCAGGTTCACATCAACTTGACTTGCTTCTACTATTTGCAATGACACTTCTCCATTGTCATGCTTTACCCAAAAGGGACCACCTCCAGGTTCACTTTCATTCTTAACCATTCCACAAACGCGAATAGGTCGGTTAATTTTAGATTTTAAATACTCAATTTTATGTTTATTAGCATATTTTCCGAATTGAGAATTAATGACAATATTTAATTTTTTGGTTAAAAAACCTGCAATTTCTGCTATTTCATTTTTAGAAATGTCTTTAGATTCCAAAGCTTTCGCATAAGCAAACGCTTGCTTCTGTGTATTCAATAATAGGCCTGCAAGAGCTTTTTTATAACGTGCTATCTCCTCCAAATATTTATTAACAACTACATTATCAATGTTTTTTACAAATACAATGTCTGCATCAATTTGGTTTAAGTTTTTTATCAAGGCACCATGCCCCGACGGTCTAAACAGAAGCTTATTGTTCAACCTGAAAGGTTGGTTTTTTAAATCTACAGCTAATACATCTGTAGTCGATTCTTGATTGGAAAAGGTGATGTCAAATGTAGTGTTGGTTTTAGATTCTACAGATTTTTGAATCGCCGCTAACCTACTTTCAAATTGTTTCAAATGCGCTTTTGAAATGGTAAAGTGCAGCACTGCTTTGCCGTTAACGCAAGCGTATTTTGCCGCTTCAAACAAGTGCTCCTCAAAAGCCGTTGATATATGTTTTTTGTATTTATGAAATGGCAATAATCCTTTGGGAATGTTTGAATAGTTTAAGGAAGATTCTTCGAGGATTGTTTTTACAAACAAAAGACGTTTTTGATCTAAATTAAGTAGGTCATAATCGGGCTTGATTTTACGCATCTGGATGACTGCTTCGTCATGAAATGGAAGTTTCTCAATGGTTACAAAAAACAAAAACAATTCTGTAATTTTATTTTTATTTATATAGGAGTTGATGGACTCTTTTTGAGGGTTATATTCAGACAAAAACTCATGAAGCATTTTAAACATTCTAGAAGCTGCCCCAGAAGCTGGAGTAAATTTTACAACAGAAAGCGATGCTTTCCGTTCGTCATAATATTCAATTAGCCCATTTATCTCTAAATCAGAAAGTTTCATAATTCCGTTGCCAAGGGTTGCAGAGGATTTTAAATTCACAAAGCCTGGAGGAAACTTATAATGATCTAATTGTTTATCTACATCTGTGAAACTTAATCCTAAGCTTTCAATGTATAATATGTCGGAAGGAGAATAACTCAAATTTTTGGTGTTAAAAGTTCATTAATGTGGATGACTGCATTTTTCAATCGCTCTGATTTAGAGCCACTCAAAATCACATAAGGGAGTTCCTGTTTTTGCAAAGCTCTTTCAAATGTTAAAAACATTTTTTTTCGTTCATTCGGTTTGTCTCTCAAATCATCTGCTACCCAAGGAACGTCAATATCGCATAAAAAGTACAAACTATAACAATTTATTTTTGCATAATAATCAATTATGGGGTCACAGTACCCGTCATAGTATGATTCAGAATACACTTTTGTTTCCAAAAGATTGGTGTCGCAA
Source organism: Flavobacteriaceae bacterium (assembly GCA_018608765.1). GTDB lineage: Bacteria > Bacteroidota > Bacteroidia > Flavobacteriales > Flavobacteriaceae > Hel1-33-131. The sequence goes on along the minus strand of JABAYY010000086.1, from coordinate 3,679 downwards.
AACAAGAGTTCGTTGGTTTTGGCTGCAATAGTATTTTCTAACTGCATTTGTCCAACTGCTATTGGTAATAAATCAGATGGCTCGCAGGTTTTTTTTTCTAAATCCCATTTATTCTGAAGGTATTCACGCGCATACTCAGCAACCCAAAGGGTACCAAAGTGGTCTGCCAACGCTTTAGATAAGGTTGTCTTTCCTGTAGATTCTGGACCAAATAAAACTACTTTTATGCAGTTTGAAGGCTGTTGTTCAAGTGCTTTTTCCATGATTTATATCCTTGAAAGGCTAAAAAAGTAAAAATGATATATTGAATAGACAACATCCCTAACCCTCGATATGCATATAAAGGAATTGTGATGACATTTGCAATGATCCAAAGTGTCCAATTTTGAAGTTTTTTATTGGCCATGTACCACATGGCTGTGAAAAACAAACCAGAAGTAAAAATATCTATATAGTTTGGCAATAAAAGAGTGTAAGCAAAAATTTTATACACCAAAAAGGTAACACCCATCGTTAATACACATAAAATAAATCCGATTTTTTTATCTCTAAAGTTGGCAGTAGTTATGTTTAACACCTTATTATTGTTCGAAGTTTGAGACCAATTCCACCATCCGTATAAACTCATAATAGAGTAATAGCCGTTCATCATCATATCCCCGAAGTACTGATTTATATATAATAGATAAACCGTAATAATGGTACAAATAATTCCCGTAGGATATACCAAAATATGAGCTTTTTGTGCGTAATAAACACTAACAACTCCAAACACAAAAGCAATCGCTTCTAATATAATTAAATGCATTGGCGTTTGACTATAAGCTTCTAGAAAAAAAGACGTCAAATTATTCATATTTCTGGCGTTGTTATTGCACAACCGAACCCTTCAAATTCCATGAAGATAGCCTTATACTTGGTCTTTTGATTCTTTTCAATTATCCAAGCCGATGTACTATTGGAAGCGGTTCCAAATGGCAAAACCAAAAAATGTTTTTTAAACACCATTCCTGGAGTTGCATATAGTTTATAAAGCGATTCTTTAATGCACCAAATCCAAGTTAATTTCTGAATCAGTGTAGGGTCATTTTCGCTTAAATAAGTAGTTTCATAGCCAATGAATTTTGGAGCTATTTTGATAATTTTTTCACGTTGTTTTTCAATGTCAACTCCTACTTCCCTTGAGCTAACTACCACAGCCGAAAATATATAAGAATGCGTAATAGAGATGTGTTTTCCATCTTTCAAATGCGGTTTCCCAAATGCATCATATACCAAATCTTCATCAACATATCCAAATTCAGCAAGTAACATTCGAACACTTAGAAAGCCTCGTTGATGCAATTCACTTTTCATCCCGTTGACACGCTCTAAACTCTCTGGTTCCAACACGAGTTTTTCTGAGAAAAAATCTTTGGATTCCGTGATCTTCCAGATTTTAACAATAGTTTGTGAGTTTAAAACAAGTGATTTATAAAGTGGCATTTAATTTTTTAATAGTTAATAGTTATCTTTGCACCGTATAACAATTTAAAAACGAAAATACGCTAATTTATAGGTTAAAACCAAACGAGTGTATTTAAAAAAATGCCTTATGACCGTAAAAACAATTCCCTACACTCCTTTCAAAGTAAAAGATATGTCTCTTGCAGATTGGGGGCGAAAAGAAATTGATCTCGCTGAAGCTGAAATGCCAGGCTTAATGAGTCTTCGAGAAGAATACAAAGACAGCCAACCACTAAAAGGTGCTAGAATTGCAGGTTGCTTACACATGACCATACAAACAGCAGTTCTGATTGAAACCCTTGTAGCACTTGGTGCAGATGTGACATGGAGTTCGTGTAATATCTTTTCAACTCAAGATCAAGCAGCTGCAGCAATTGCCGCAGCCGGAATTCCTGTATATGCTTGGAAAGGTTTAAATGAGGAAGAATTTGATTGGTGTATAGAACAAACACTGTTTTTTGGAGAAGACCGTAAGCCATTAAATATGATTTTAGATGATGGTGGTGATTTAACCAACCTAGTATTTGACCATTATCCAGAACTAATTGAAGGTATCAATGGATTAAGTGAAGAAACCACTACAGGCGTACACCGTTTGTATGAGCGTATGAAAAATGGAACTTTATCTATGCCGGCAATCAACGTGAATGATTCGGTAACAAAAAGTAAATTTGACAATAAATACGGTTGTAAAGAAAGCGCAGTAGATGCTGTACGTCGTGCAACAGATATCATGCTCGCTGGAAAAAGAGTTGTTGTTTGTGGCTATGGGGATGTAGGAAAAGGAACTGCAGCTTCTTTTCAAGGAGCTGGAAGTATTGTTACAGTGACAGAAGTCGATCCTATTTGTGCGCTACAAGCGGCAATGGACGGATTTGAAGTGAAGAGATTAGAAACTGTATTGCCTACTGCTGATATTGTAGTGACGGCAACAGGAAATAAAGACATTGTTCAAAGCATTCATTTTGAAGCAATGAAAGACAAAACTATTGTTTGTAACATTGGTCACTTCGATAATGAAATTGACATGACATGGCTCAATGACACTCATGGGGCTACTAAAGTTGAAATCAAAGCACAAGTAGATAAATATACTATTGACGGCAATGATATTATTGTACTCGCTGAAGGGCGATTGGTTAATTTAGGTTGTGCTACGGGACACCCTAGTTTTGTGATGAGTAACTCATTTACAAACCAAGTTTTGGCTCAAATTGAACTCTGGACCAATAGAAGTGCATACAGCAACGAAGTGTATATGTTGCCAAAACATTTAGATGAAAAAGTAGCTAAATTACACCTTGCTAAAATTGGTGTGGAGCTTACAGAGCTTCGATCTGAACAAGCAAGTTATATTGGTGTAGAAGTACAAGGACCTTATAAGCCAGAATATTACCGCTACTAATAACACAACTTATAAAAAAGCCAAAGCACGAATGCTTTGGCTTTTTTTTGATTAAAATTCATCTAATAATAAAACAAAATGATGAAACTTCTACTTGCCAAAAAAGGGGATCTATCCGAAATAATGAAACTCATTGAGCAGGCTCAGGCATACTTGGCTGCACAACATATTGAGCAATGGCAAAATGGATATCCTAACGAACAAGCAATTTTAAAAGACATCCTGAATAACGAAAGTTATGTTGTAAAGCTAGAAGACTCTAACCTACTAGCTACGGCGATGTTCACCACAAGAAATGAGCCGACTTACAAAAGTATCAAAGGCAATTGGATTACTGAATCCGATGCTAAGTATGGCGTGATTCATCGTATGGCTGTTGGAGAAAAATTTAGAGGGACTGGAATCGCAAAGTTTATTTTTAATCAGTGTGAGCAGATCTTAAAACAGACTTCCATTCAATCGATGCGCATCGATACACACGAAGACAACCTCGGAATGCAAACGTTGCTCAAAAAATTAGACTATATATATTGTGGAGTGATTTACTTAGAGAATAACGATAAGCGTTTGGCGTTTGAAAAACTAATTCACTGATTTTTTGACATAAAAAAAGCCTCGCAATGCGAAGCTTTCTTATAGAATTAATTGAAAATTATGCCTCAAAAGGAACAATAGACACATAGGACTTATTGTCTCTCTTTCTTGCAAATTTTACTAAACCGTCCACTTTAGCGTGAAGGGTATGATCTTTTCCAGCATACACATTCT
>JABAYY010000074.1 GCA_018608765.1 Flavobacteriaceae bacterium | reverse complement strand
TGTAGACCAATCTCCTAGGTCAGTATCGAAGCTTGAACAGTAAGGGAATGATGTTACAGTAGCTGCTTCAACGGTTACTGTTCTTACAACTTCGGTTGCTGCATTTAACGCTCCATCACTTACATTGTAAGCTACAGTATATTCGCCTGCAACAGATGTATCAAGATCTGTAATTCCTAATATATCGCCTGTAATATCTCCCTGTTCATCATCAGAAGCTGTGGCTCCTGCATCTGTATAGGTATCACCAACTGTAATCGTCTCATCACCACCTAAAAGTGTAATGACTGGTGCTACACATGTAGTACCACATTGTCCGTAGTTGTTTGTTACATCTCCAGAGTCTAAAATCCATTGTCTGTTGGCATAATTAGCACTGTCTGTAACAGGTGCACAAGTACCTCCATTGGCCATGATAGAAATTAAGTTTTCTTGTACGCCATCTACAACCAGTAGATATTCCATATTATCTGTTGGTGCAGGGTCAAACGTAAAAGTCCAGGTTCCATCATTATTTGATACAGCTTCAGGTCCACCAGTTGGGTCCCAACCCCACCAAGGGCCTGTCAATCTTACGCTTGTTGCAGTTGCACAAACACTTGTTGTGATTTGTAAAGGAGCAGGACCTGCCGCTTCAACAGTTACTGTTCTTACAACTTCGGTTGCTGCATTTAACGCTCCATCACTTACATTGTAAGCTACAGTATATTCGCCTGCAACAGATGTATCAAGATCTGTAATTCCTAATATATCGCCTGTAATATCTCCCTGTTCATCATCAGAAGCTGTGGCTCCTGCATCTGTATAGGTATCACCAACTGTAATCGTCTCATCACCACCTAAAAGTGTAATGACTGGTGCTACACATGTAGTACCACATTGTCCGTAGTTGTTTGTTACATCTCCAGAGTCTAAAATCCATTGTCTGTTGGCATAATTAGCACTGTCTGTAACAGGTGCACAAGTACCTCCATTGGCCATGATAGAAATTAAGTTTTCTTGTACGCCATCTACAACCAGTAGATATTCCATATTATCTGTTGGTGCAGGGTCAAACGTAAAAGTCCAGGTTCCATCATTATTTGATACAGCTTCAGGTCCACCAGTTGGGTCCCAACCCCACCAAGGGCCTGTCAATCTTACGCTTGTTGCAGTTGCACAAACACTTGTTGTGATTTGTAAAGGAGAAGCTGACGCTCCAGTCAGAACTAAGTTTCTTAATCTATTTCCTCTTCCAGCAACTCCTGTGTTCGTCAATTTAATCACCACTTGAGCGGAAGGCGTTACCGCAAAGGTTCCTCCAGCTATGTAAGAAGATGAAGTCGGAACAGCTGTGGTTTCTGATGAAGTGTAAGTAGCACCTCCATCATAAGAAATTTCGATGGTAGCCGAATTGTTATCTCCCGAACCAAAAGTGGCTACGTCCAAATTGAATTCAGCAGAACTGTATGCACTTAGATCATAGACCGCTGATACAATAATATCAGATGGATCTCCGGAATCTAACAGAAAATAAGAACCTCTGTCAATATCATTGCTTGCTACATTGTTTGTTGCGGTCCATCCGTCTGGAAATGCACTACCACCTGCTAAATTAAAAACTTCAACTTGCCCAAAAGACAGCGAAGAAATCGCAAGTGTTAATAATAAATAGTAAATCTTTTTCATAATAAAATTTAAATTGGTTAGTTAATCCATCTAATATATTGTTTAATATTAAAAGTAAAAAGTTAAACAATATAAATCCGATGAATGGTTAAAATATAATGACGAACAACTCACAAAAAGACAACACAACCCACAGAAATTCATGAAATTCCTAAGGTTTAGGCTTGAAACATAAAAAAACCCATAGCAGAGCTATGGGTTTTTGATGTATTTGATAATTACAGTTTAAGCATCGTCTTCAGTAAAGGTATCCATCACCGCATCACTGACCCCCATATTGCTAAAACCACCATCATTAAATAAGTTTTGAAGCGTGACCCGTTTGGTTAAATCACTAAACAACGAAACGGTATAATTAGCACAATCCAGAGCGGTTGCATTTCCTAAAGGCGACATTTTATCAGCATACGCAATAAAGCCATCAAATCCTTTCACTCCTTTACCAGCAGTGGTAGGTGTAGGCGATTGTGAGATGGTATTGACACGCACGTTTTTATCACGGCCAAAGAAGTATCCAAAACTTCTGGCAATACTTTCTAAATAAGCTTTGTTGTCTGCCATGTCGTTATAATCTGGAAACACACGTTGTGCTGCCATATACGTAAGGGCTACTATACTCCCCCATTCGTTCATCGCATCGTGCTTGTAAAGCGTTTGCATCACTTTGTGAAAAGACATCGCAGAAACATCGGTTCCTTTTTGAGTCCAGTCGTATTTTTGATCGGTATAGGCACGGCCTTTTCTTACATTGATAGACATTCCAATGGAGTGCAATACAAAATCGAGTTTACCGCCTAATATTTCCGTAGCTTGTTTAACTAAATTTTCTAAATCTTCCTCAGAAGTGGCGTCAGCTGCAATGACTTCAGATCCTGTTTTTTCAGCCAGGTCATTGATTTGCCCCATACGCATAGCAATAGGTGCATTGGACAGTACAAACGTACCACCTTCTTCATGAACGCGTTCGGCTGTGATCCAAGCAATTGAATTGGGATCTAAAGCTCCAAAAATAATTCCGCGTTTTCCTTTTAGTAAATTGTAAGACATAATTATATATTTTAGTGTCGGTGTGTATTTAATTTCTGGGGCAAATATAACATTAATTCAATAACTGGTTTGCATGTGCGATTGCCGATTCTGATAATTCTTTGCCGCCCAACATTTGCGCAATTTCTTCGACACGCTCCTGTGTTGTTAATTTTTTAAGAGAGGTTACTGTGGTGTTTTGTGTGTCTTGCTTAAAAACTTTAAAATGCGACTGCCCTTTGGCTGCTATTTGTGGTAAATGGGTAATTGAAAACACTTGCATATAGACACTCATTTGATTCATAATATCCCCCATTTTATGGGCGATTTCTCCTGAGACACCCGTGTCAATTTCGTCAAACATAATGGTTGGTAATTGCTGGTATTTAGAAAGAACCGATTTGATTGCCAACATAATTCGTGAAAGCTCACCACCTGAAGCGGCTTTTTTAAGCGGTAAAAACTGACCTCCCTTATTGGCGGTAAATAAAAACTCTAACTGATCTTTTCCGTTGTATAAATAAGAGTCCGATGGATTTAACAACAATTTAAAATGTGCATTGGGCATTCCTAAATCCGTCAGAATAACTTCTAACTGGTGGACCAAATCAGGGAGTACCTGTTTCCGTTGTTTGTGTATAGCTGCAGCTTGTTTGTCTAGTTTTTTCACAAGCGATTCCAGAGTGTTTTCAAGGGTGGATATGGTACCATCTAAAGATGCTAAAGTATCTAACTGTGTTGTTAAATCGGTTTCTATTTCTATAAGTGCTTCAACAGTGTTTACATTGTGTTTGGAAAACAAATTATGAATTGTCTGAAGCATCGCATCAATCTCACCAAGGCGTGCCGGATTGACTTCTAGCTTGGTTTGTTCGGACTCAATCTCACTAAATACATCATCTAATTCAATTGCTATGCTATGAATACGTTCCGAAAAAGGACTGTAAACAGTTGAAATTTCTGAGAGCTTATCAAACACTTGTTTGAGCGTTCTAAGAATGGAGGCAACACCTAAATCTTCGGTACTTATAATTTGATTGGCCAAAGCGAGTTCTGTTTGGATAGACTCCACATTGTTCAGTGTATTGTATTCGGTTTCTAAGCTCTCTAAATGGATGCCTTTAAGCTTTGCTTCTGTTAATTCGTTCAATAAAAAAGACTGGTAATCTTGTTCTTTTTCGGACTGTAACTTAGATTCGCTTAATTCTCTAAGTTGTTTTTGAGCTGATTTGTAAGTTTTCAATAACTGTTTGTAGGCTTCGACTGCTGTACTATTTTTGGCCAAAGCATCAATGATTTGAAACTGAAAATCATCGTTGGTCAATTCTTGGGTTTGTTGTTGCGAATGGATGTCAATCAACTGCCCGCCGAGTGCGGCTAAAATTGTAAGATTTACTGGAGAATCGTTTACAAATGCTCTAGATTTTCCAGAAGGTAAAATCTCTCTTCGTAAAATGGTATGAGATTCAAAATCAAGGTCATAATCTTCAAAAAATGATTTGAGATTAAAGTTTTCAATATTGAAAGTTGCTTCAATAATACATTTTTGATTGGGGTCGTTTATGTTTGATAAATCGGCACGTTTTCCAAGCACCAATGCCAAGCCACCTAATAAAATAGATTTACCTGCACCTGTCTCACCCGTAATACAGGTGAATCCAGAATCAAACTGAACCTGAAGGGTATCAATTAGAGCATAATTTTTAATGGTGAGTTCTGAAAGCAAGGTTTCTATTTATTTTAGGAACAAGATAAACTATCTAGGAAACTAATTTGAAATGAAATCAAAAAAATTTTAAAATTTAATATTTCGCCACTTTCTAGAATACATGGGTGCAATCCTAGTAAGTGTTGAAACTAAATTTGCGATTTTCACAGGAGGTCCATCTGAAAAGAGATCAGAAATTTCATCTGCTTTTGCATCAAAAAAGACACGAAGTAAAAAGGAGTTTGGACGTCTGTTGTGTAAATTTTCTAATTGGGATAAGGCGGTAGCAACCGCTGTCTTACCTTCTTTTACATTGTCTGCCATCAAATCCAATCCTTTGAAATGGTAGTCAAACAGTACGGAACGAAATTCCTTGAAGGTTGGCGATAATACGTTTGTAATTAATACATTTCGTGTTTGATCGCCTCCCGATGGTGGTGCCCACCCTTTGGAGTTGGTTTGTTGAGAATAACTCACAATATCACGCGCTTGTTTGTAATAGGGGTCTCCTCCGTTAAACTCAAATGTATCGGCATCCATTCCTAAAATCATATAGACATGAAATGCTATTACAGATACTAAGTTGGATTCAAATTGATTGGCACTAAAATTTAAGTTCTGATATTCTAAATACTTAAAAGTAAAATCTTTGTCGTTAAAATTGTAAACTGAGCTCGCATAAGATGAATTATGAACTGGGCGCGCCGATTGAACTTGGATAGAGGCTTGAAAGGTATCCGATTGGTAATCTTGAACGGTGATAACTATACTGCACTCAATACGCTCTTGAGATTTAAACGTTTTATTGGTCCAGCGGGTATTGTTTACAAATTCATTGAGTTGTTTCTCCAAGGTTTTAAACACCTGTACATTCTCATTACCGGTTTGTTGTGCGTTGACCACTACTGCGCAATTTAGCTCTTGCGAACTTCCATACATTGAAGTAAAAATAGCAACTAAAAAGATTAATCTACGCATTGAATTGTTTTAAAAGTTCATTCATAATATCAATTGCCACGTCGGCTTTTGATTTTAAAGAGAATTCGGTTTGGACTAAGTTTTTATCAATGAGGGTAATTTTATTTGTGGTTCCTCCAAATCCGGCGCCTTCATCATTTAACGAATTTAATACAATTAAATCTAAATTTTTAGATTTTAACTTTTTTATCGCATTGGCAATTTCATCATTGGTTTCTAAAGCGAAGCCAACAAGAAGTTGGTGGGATTTGATGGTTCCTAAGGATGCCAAAATATCTTTTGTTTTTTCTAATTCTAAGGATAACGTTGGGGAAGCCTTTTTTATTTTAGAAGTGGCCTGATGTTTTGGTTTGTAATCGGCAACCGCAGCCGATAAAATTGCTACATCAACAGATTTAAAAAAGGTATGTACTTGTGCATACATTTCCTCGGCACTCACAACCGGAATGGTTTTGATGCGGGTGTGGTCTGTTTTGTAATGTGTAGGGCCGGTAATGTAAACTACTTCTGCCCCAAGTTGCGCAGCATGGTTGGCAATTTCAAAACCCATGAGTCCACTAGAATGATTTCCAATAAAACGAACGGGATCAATAGCTTCATAGGTGGGACCTGCAGTGACCAGTACGGTTTTTCCGTACAAGGGCATTGTTTGTAACATATGAGATTCTATATGGCTTATAATCGCTTCTGGCTCTGCCATTCTTCCTTCGCCTACCAACCCACTTGCCAATTCGCCAGAGGTTGCTGGAATCATGATGTTTCCAAAGGATTGTAGCGTTTCTAAGGATGCTTTAGTGGAGGGGTGTTTGTACATATCCAAATCCATAGCGGGTGCAAAATAGACAGGACATTTGGCAGAAAGATAGGTGGCTACTAGAAAATTATCACTGCTGCCAGCAGCCATTTTAGAAAGGGTGTTGGCCGTGACGGGAGCAACTACAAACAAATCCGCCCATAATCCCAAATCAACGTGGTTATTCCAAACGGCGTTCTCATCAGTTTCTTCTGTAAACGATGAAATAACGGGATTTTTAGAAAGGGTTGAAAGGGTAAGCGGAGTGATAAAATCTTTCGCAGCTGGTGTCATTATGACTTTGACGTCGGCACCAGCTTTGATAAATAATCTAACAAGGGATGCTGTTTTATACGCAGCAATACCGGCAGTAATTCCTAAGAGAATATGTTTACCGCGTAAAATAGACATCTTTTATTTTTCTTCAGAATCTTCTTCTACACTACGGTAGTAGATTTTCTCATTTAACCATTCTTGAACAGCTAAAGCATGTGGCTTTGGAAGACGCTCATAAAACTTAGAAACTTCAATTTGTTCTTTGTTTTCAAACACTTCTTCTAAGCTATCGTTAAAAGTTGCAAATTCTTCAAGCTTGTCAATCAATTCTCTTCTGATATCAGTATTGATTTGCTCTGCTCTACGAGAAATTACAGAAATCGCTTCGTAGATGTTTTGCGTTGGTGCATCTACTTTATTTCGATCGTACGTTTCTGTATTAACGGGTGCATTTACTTTTTTTAAATCCATAATGAATATTAACTTTTAGTCGTTGTTGAATTAGTTTGAATTGATTTTAAGGCTTGGTACATTTTTTGAATGTCTTCATTGTTTTGGGTCTCCGGAAACACATATAACAGAGAGTCGTAAAAAGTCAATGCTTTTTCAACACGCTCCGTTTGTTTCCATTCCACACTATTCATAGCCAGTTTGTAGGCAGAATCAAATTTATAATACATGGCTTGTTCTTTGAAAGAAGTGCCAGGGAATTCAATTAGAAAATTATCTAAGGCTGTAATTGCGGAATTATAATCGCGATGATAAGGACCTGTTTGATTGTATTGCAAAGCGATATTAAACGCTTTTTTTTCTAGTTTGTAATCTAATTCTCTGACCAATATACTCGCTTGATCCAAATATTCAGATAAAGGGTAAGTGTTGATAAACAATTGAAGTTTATCAATTGCATCTACTGTTTCGGTTTGGTCTTTAGAAAAAAGTGGTGAGAGTTTGTAATAACTTTTGGCTGCTAAAAAGGCAATTTCTTGAGTTTTTTCACTTTTTGGATAGGCATTTGCAAAACGCTCCATTTGATAATTAGCCGTGTAATAGTCTTTGGTTTCGTAGTATGTTTTACAATACATATACATCAATTTCTCTGCTTGAGGTTTCCCTCTGTATTTAGGGACAATCTGAACGAATATTCGGTTTGCTTTGGCAAACTTACCTTGTTCATAAAGTTCACTCCCTAATTTGAATTTAGCAGCAATGTCTTCATTTTTCAAGACTCTCTGGTATTCACTACAAGAGTTCAATGAAAATGCGATAATTAAGATGTATATAAAATTCTTCATAAATATTTTAAGAATGAGGGCAAAATTACGGATTTATAACGGATTTAAAAAACTATTATTTTAGCTAAATTAATAGGTTTGAATTTCCAGACTAAAGGTTTAAGTAATATTTAACTAAAATGTAGATATAAAAGCTGCAATTTTAGTCTGTAATCCCTCTGTTGCAGGAACAAGTGGCAAACGCACTGCGTCTTCACAATAGCCTTTTATTTTCAAGACTGCTTTGATTCCAGCTGGATTGTTTTCTTCAAAAATTAAATTAATTATGGGCATCAAACGCGCTTCCAACTTATGAGAATCTTCTGTATTGCCCTCTAGTCCCCACTGAATCAATTGAGAGAATTCTTTTGGAAAGGCCTGACCAATGACTGAAATGACTCCTGAGCCACCCGCTAAAGTAACCCCTAACACTAAATCATCATCCCCTGAAATGACTAAAAAGTCAGCAGGTTTATTTTTTATAAGTTCTAAATATTGATCCATATTATTCCCAGCTTCTTTTACTGCTACTATGGACTCAAAGTCATTAGCAAGTCGCAAAACTGTAGAGGCTTCCATATTTTTAGCGGTTCTACCTGGAACATTATACAAAATTATGGGAATCGAAGAGGCTTCTGCGATGACTTTAAAATGCTGATAAAACCCTTCTTGAGTGGGTTTGCTGTAGTAAGGTGCCACAGATAAAATAGCTGCAAAAGGCGACAGATCTGTGGATTGTAATTCTTCAACTACGGCTGCGGTGTTGTTTCCACCAATCCCGATTACCAAAGGCACGCGTCCGTTATTGACTTCAATAATTGTAGCTGATATTTCTTTCTTTTCTTTAGCTGTTATGGTTGCACTTTCTCCAGTGGTCCCACTAATAACTAAATAATCAATTCCGTTAGTGATGTTAAATTCTACAACCGCTGCTAAGGCTTGGTGATCTACAGTTAAATCTGACTTAAATGGAGTGATAAGGGCCACTCCAGTCCCAATGAGTACATTCATTTTATAACCTGTTAAGTTGGGTTAAATATTTAATTAATTCTATTTTAAAAACGTCTGTGTTTGAAGGTTCAATATCGATTGTTAAATCGTGTAATCGTGAATCTTCGTTGGTAATCCCAATTTTAAAATTTGCTTTTGAACTTGCTGTGACTAAGTTAAGTTCTAATTGATTGGGTTTGTAATAACTAATCAAAAGATCAAAAGGCTGATCAATAAATTCTTCAATTTCAGAACTTTTAGGACGGCCTAACCAATCAAAATTATCTAGACTAAAAAAGGAATCCCAGCTGTTTGGCTTGTTTTTTTCTAAATCAACCTTCGCAATAAAGCGGATTCTATTGCCATTAATCCCCAAATCTTTTGTTATATTTCTGAAAAAATCATAGTTGTAATACGAATCATAGTCAAAAATAACACCAATAGAATTGACTTTATCACTTTTAAAATTCTTAATACGAGATTTAAGAATCAAAGTAATATTTTTTTGAAGCGATAGCGTTCGAAATTGTTTAAAAAACATTTACCTTTATTGTCAACTACAAATGTAATATAAATGATGTATAAATGCGTTCAAATTATTGGGTTTCTTTGCTTGTTTTTATCTTGTAATGACTCAAAAAAATTAGTAAATACAAAAGGAGAAAACATTTCTATATCCAAAGAGATGCCTTCTAACAAAGCTATTGAAGCTGTAATAGATCCTTATAAAATAAATTTAGATAAATCCATGAATGAAGTGTTAAGCTACGCTGTGGACACGTATACTAAAAGGGATGGCGACTACAATACGGCGATTGGAAATCTAATGGCGGATGCTGTTTTTGAGCTGTCTAATCCCATATTTAAAAGTCGTACAGGGAATGACCTAGACATTGTACTGCTAAATCATGGAGGGATTCGATCTATTTTACCAAAAGGAAACGTGACTACTAAATCTGCTTACAGTTTGATGCCGTTTGAAAATAGTGTGGTGGTAGTCCCACTGAAAGGATCTGCCGTCATGGAAATGACAACTTATTTGAAGGCGTTTAAAAAAGCCCATCCTATTTCTGGACTAGAATTGGTTTTAAATGCGGACAACAGCTATCAAAAAATTCTAGTTGGCGGTAAAACTGTTGATCCAGAAAAAATTTACTATATAGCCACCAATGATTATCTATATAACGGAGGCGATCGCATGTATTTTTTAAAGAAAAGTGACACCCTCTACGATCTGAATTATAAAATTAGAAATGTCCTAATCGATTATTTCACAAAGTACGATACCCTCAATCCTAAAAAAGACCTACGCTTTATAAAGCTTGAAAATTAATCATCCAAACAAATGAAACGTAGAAATTTTATTCAAAAAACAGCGGCTTCCACAGCATTTATTTCCTTAAATGGCTTGGGATTGGCGTCTTGTTCGCATTCGAATGCAACCAAAATCACTATTCTTCATACAAATGATGTTCACAGTCATATTGAGGCTTTTGGACCAAATGACGGACGGAATGCAAACAAAGGAGGCGTTGCTAGACGTGCATCGCTTGTGGAAACTTTAAGAAACGAAAATCCGAATACCTTACTTTTGGATGCTGGCGATATTTTTCAGGGGACTCCCTATTTTAACTTTTATGGGGGCGAACTCGAATTCAAACTGATGAGCATGTTAAAATATGATGTTGCAACGATCGGAAACCATGATTTTGACAATGGAATTAATGGACTTTACGCACAGCTTCCTCATGCAAAATTTGATTTTGTTTCTGCGAATTATGATTTCTCTAATACCGTGATGGATACGCACGTTAAACCGTATAAGACGTTTGTAAAAGACGGTATTAAAATTGGAGTTTTTGGATTGGGAATTGAACTTCAAGGACTGGTTAATAAAGAAGCTTACAAAGAAACTGCATATTTAGATCCTATTGAAATCGCTCAAGATATGAGTCGTATTTTAAAGACTGAGGAAGCCTGTGATTTAATCATTTGCTTGTCGCACTTAGGATATGAATATAAAAAATCACCTTCCAAAATATCGGATATCAAATTGGCAAAAGCGACCCAAGATATTGATTTGATTATTGGAGGTCATACCCATACGTTTTTAGACAAACCAACAGTAGAAACCAATGCTGTCGGAAAAACTGTACTTGTAAATCAAGTGGGGTGTTATGGTCTTTACCTAGGTAAAATAGATTTTTATTTTGATGCCAAAACACTCAAAGCGACTGAAAGTAATACGCTAACGGTTTAGATTTAGCCTGATTAAAGTATTTGTCAGTGTTAAAAATATAGTGAGCTTACTTTAAAAGTAGCGAGAACCATCAGTGAGAAACTAGAAATAGAGGCGTCTATTGTATTAGGTGTTTAACCTTTGAAAGATATTAATTGAAGGAATAAAATTTTATTAAGCGTCTTCTTTTATGTCATCGAATTTTTATTACAACAAGTTATAACTTTAGAGTGCCCTACTCTATTTTTTAGGGAATAATGGTATCTTTGCCAAAATTATCTTTTTATGTCTTTTTTAAGTGAAATTGAACGCCGCCGTACTTTTGGGATTGTCTCGCATCCCGATGCAGGAAAAACAACCTTAACTGAAAAATTACTTCTTTTTGGTGGAGCGATTCAAGAAGCGGGTGCCGTTAAGAGTAACAAAATTAAAAAAGGGGCTACGAGTGATTTTATGGAAATTGAACGTCAACGTGGAATTTCGGTTGCAACCTCGGTTTTGGCATTTGAATATAATGGTATCAAAATAAATATTTTAGATACGCCGGGTCACAAGGATTTTGCAGAAGATACGTTTAGAACCCTTACCGCCGTGGACAGTGTAATTGTGGTGATTGATGTTGCGAAAGGGGTTGAGGAACAAACTGAAAAATTGGTAAAAGTCTGTCGAATGCGTAACATTCCGATCATCGTTTTTATCAATAAAATGGACCGTGAAGGAAAGGATGCTTTTGACTTACTTGATGAAATCGAACAAAAACTAAACCTTAAAGTAGTACCTCTAAGTTTCCCGATTGGAATGGGGTATGATTTTAAAGGTATTTATAATCTTTGGGAGAAGAATATCAATTTATTTACAGGCGATAGTAAACGAGATATTGAAGAAACGATTAAAATTTCTGATGTATCTGATCCGGCTCTGAATACAATTGTTGGAGATACAGCTGCAGAAACTCTAAGAGAAGAACTGGAATTAGTGGAAGGGATTTATCCTGAATTTAATAAAGAGGATTATTTGAATGGCGATTTGCAACCTGTATTTTTTGGTTCAGCCTTAAATAATTTTGGAGTTCGTGAGTTGTTGGATTGTTTTGTATCTATCGCACCACAACCCCGTCCAAAAAATAGTGAAGAACGGTTGGTTGATCCTAAAGAAGAAAAATTCACAGGCTTTGTTTTTAAAATACATGCCAATATGGACCCAAACCATCGCGATCGCTTGGCTTTTATTAAAATTGTTTCTGGAGAATTTAAACGTAATACACCCTACCTCCATGTACGACACAATAAAAAATTAAAGTTCTCAAGTCCAAACGCATTTTTTGCTGAAAAGAAAGAGATTGTAGATATTTCCTATCCAGGAGATATTGTAGGATTGCACGATACCGGTAATTTCAAGATTGGAGATACTCTTACAGAAGGAGAACTTTTAAACTACAAAGGAGTTCCTAGTTTTTCTCCAGAACATTTCCGTTATATAAATAATGCCGATCCTTTAAAATCAAAACAATTATACAAAGGAATTGATCAGCTGATGGACGAAGGGGTTGCCCAACTTTTTACCTTAGACCTGAATGGACGAAAGGTGATTGGAACTGTAGGGGCACTTCAATATGAGGTAATTCAATACCGTTTGGAGCATGAATATGGTGCGAAGTGTAGTTATGAAAACCTCAATGTACACAAAGCTTGCTGGATTGAACCTGAGAGTATGAACCATCCCGAATTTGTGGAATTTAAAAGGGTCAAGCAGCGGTTTTTAGCAACTGACAAACATGGACAATTGGTGTTCTTTGCAGATTCAATATTTTCATTACAGATGACTGAACAAAAATATCCCTCTATAAAATTCCATTTGACTTCTGAGTTTTAATTTTTATTTATTTAATATTTTTTATATATTTGGTTGAACCCCCAAATTTATAAAAACATGAGCTACAACTCAAGACCCAGATTTATTGGAATTTCTTTAATTTTAGGACTCTCCTTATTAGGCTTTTTTATTTTCAAAGGCCTCAAAACATTCAGTGACAAAGACCGCGTCGTAAAAGTAAAAGGACTGGCAGAAATGAATATAACCGCTATTTCTGCTCAAACTTACTTAAGCTTTTCCTTTTCTGGAGATAATTTGCAAAAAATCATTCGGGACACTGAAACCAAAAAATTACGCATTATTAATTATTTAAAAGAGACTGGATTTGAAGACAAAAATATTAACATCGGCAGTCCTGAAATCTCAGACAAAGAAAAATATTATGAGGATCAATGGATCAATGGAAAAACTGTAAGTGTCAAAATAAAACGTTACTCTAGCGGCTTATCTTTAACTATTCAATCAGAGGATGTAAAAACTGTAGAACAAAAAGCCAAACAGTTAAAATTCGATTTAATCAAAAAAGGCTTAACTTCATCAATCTACACCGATTATATCTTCCCTGAATTGAATTCAGTCAAACCAAAATTGATTGCTGAGAGCACAAAAAATGCGCGAATCGCAGGAGAACAGTTTGCCAATGATTCTGAAGCAACTTTGGGAAAAATAAAAACTGCCTCTCAAGGACAAATTTCGATTGCAGGATCATACGATTCTCCGGATCCTTATATTCAAAAAGCGAGAGTCGTCAGTACTATTGTATTTTTCTTAGATTAAAATAATTGATTAAAGTGTAAAAGAAATAATTAATGTAAAGCAAAAAAAATCTCACTTTTCAGTGAGATTTTTTTTATTTACTAATAAGAACTAAGCTTGTCCAGTGGGTCCAAAATTAAGTGGAACTGGAGGTTGCTCATAATCTTTAATTTCGCCATGTGCTTGTTCAAACCGTTTCACATTTTCATGTAAGGCTTTTGCAAGACGTTTTGCATGTTGTGGAGTCAGTATAATACGTGACTTCACTTTGCTTTTTGGCGTCCCTGGCATGATACTCACAAAATCAACTACAAATTCAGAAACAGAGTGGTTAATAATGGCTAGGTTTGAATACGTACCTTCAGCTACTGTATCATCTAACTCAATATTAATTTGTCCTTTTTTTGAAGGGTCTTTTGGAGAATTCATAGGGGTTAATTAAAGTTTAATTCTTCTTTCTTTTCTGTTAGCTTTTCAAATTCTTCACTAGAACCTACAATGATATTTTCATAAGCTCTCAGACCTGTACCCGCTGGAATTCTATGTCCAACAATTACATTTTCTTTTAAGCCTTCTAAAGTATCTACTTTACCATTCACAG
>JABAYY010000062.1 GCA_018608765.1 Flavobacteriaceae bacterium | reverse complement strand
AAGTCATCGGAATGGCAGTGGTTACAAAGGCATTTTCTTTATTGTTAGCTAGGTCATATAAAATCCCGTATTGGGTGGCTACTTGACTTAGTATATCGACTCTTTTATTGGTTACAAGAATATTGAACAGCGATTTACTTTCTGCACTCACAGAAGGGAAAATGGCTTTCAATACGTCTGCTTTTTCAGATAATTTGACCACAGGGCTTTTGAGCACTGCTTCCAAAGATGCGTTGTCTGCAATCGCCTGACCGATATGTGTCATATCTGCCTGTACTGCGGCTGCTTGTTTGTTATCTGATGCTAAGCTTAATACGGCTTTCGCATATCTAATTGCTGCTCTTGTTCCTGCCATGATTAATTAGTTAAGGGTAGCGTCTTTCAACATTGATTCCACTAATTTTTCTTGTTTTGATTTATCTGAAAGTTCTTCTCGAACTACTGTTTCTGCAATAGAAATTGAGAGTTCGGCAACTACAGACTTTAAATCGGCAATGGCGGCTTTCTTTTCAGATTCAATCGCTGCTTGTGCATTAGCAACTAGCTTGCTAGCTTCTTCTTTTGCTTCTGTTTTTGCAGATTCAATCATTGTGTTTTTTAACTCACGAGCTTCTTTCAACATGGCTTCACGTTCTGCACGGGCTTCTTTTAAAAGTTTCTGGTTGTCTGCTTGCAGATTTTCCATGTCTTTTTTAGCATCTGCAGCCGCAGAAATTGCATCTTTAATATCAGACTCACGGGTCTCAACAGCGTCAAGAATTGGTTTCCATGCAAACTTTTTTAGAAGTAGAACTAAGCCTACAAAAAGAAGAAGTTGCCAGAAAAACAGCCCTAATGAAAATTGTTCAATTAATTTTTCCATAATAACATTTATCGTTCATTACTTTTGCTTAATTTTTTTAATAAAAACAACTACAACCAACCGTTGTAGTTGTTTTTTTGGTGTTTGTTATCCTGCAAATAATGCAGCAAAACCAATACCTTCAATAAGTGCAGCTGCGATTAACATCGCTGTTTGGATTTTACCAGATGCTTCTGGCTGACGTGCAATTGCATCCATGGCGGATCCGCCAATTCTACCAATTCCCATTCCTGCTCCAATAACGATTAAACCTGCTCCTACAATACTTGGAATTTCCATAATATATATAAATTAAAAATTAAACATTCAGTTTGTTAATGTGCATGATCGTGATCATGCTCTTCTACTGCCGACCCAAAATAGAGGGCTGACAACATGGTAAATATATAAGCCTGTAAGGCTGCTACTAATAATTCTAATATTCCTAATCCAAAGGCTAACACAAAGGATAACGAGCTCCCTAGCCAGCTTTTGAAAATAAACATCAACCCTATTAAACTCATTAATACAATGTGCCCAGCGGTGATGTTTGCGTAGAGACGTATCATTAATGAAAAAGGCTTGATAAACGTTCCTAATAATTCAATTGGTGCTAATACCAAGCGCATTAACTTAGGAACTCCTGGCATCCAAAAAATGTGCATCCAGTAGTCTTTTTTTGCTGTAAATGTGGTAATCAAATACGTGAGCATTGCCAAACAAAATGTTACGGCTATGTTGTTGGTTACATTGATTCCTAGTGGTGTCAACCCTAATAAATTGATGGTCCAGACAAAGAAAAATACGGTGAGCAAATAGCTCATGTAACGCTTATAGTGTTTCTTTCCTATGTTTGGAATTGCGATATCATCTCTTACATACAATACGATTGGCTCGAGAATTCTGCCAATTCCTGAGGGAATTGAGTTTGTCTTGTAGGTTTTAGCCATTCTAGAAAAAACGAAGAATAACAATAATGAAACGATCATGATTGTAAATACGTTTTTTGTAATAGAAAAGTCTAGGGGCTTTACGTTTGTAGCGTGGTGGGTTTCATCATAAGTGATGGTTCCTTCCGCATCTGTTTTGTATATTTTTCCGTGGTCTAATTTGTAATTGGCGTCTCCAGCTTGTGCTACCGACTCTCCATGATGAAATTTTGAAGATGAAAACACTTGCAATCCATTGTCCCATAAGATGACGGGTAAAGGAAATCCAATGTATTCGTGTACACCTTCATCCGTTGTGTAAGACCACAAACCAAAGTCATAGGTGTCTTCTAAGTGGTGTTGAATGTACGCCTTAATTTCAGATTTAATATCCGTTTCTGTACCTTTTTCACCACCTGCCATAGATAAGAACGGGAGTAGAAAAAATAATAATGTAATTAATCTAATTGTTAATTTACTTCGCATAGCACTGTTTAATGATCACTTAAAAATCGATGCAAAGTTATGTATTAAATCAAAAACAAAAAACAATTTTTAGTCTTTATTTTAATCTTAAAAATGTGTGGAAAAATTAGGCGTTAAAACTACATTTCATTGAGCCATTTACTTAAGTAAATCGTCTCTAGAATTAAACAAAGGCTGTAGGGTATAAAAAATGCTAAAAACTCGAGGGTTTCAATGTTTCCATCTGCTTTGTATGCCCCATGAAATACAATAAAAAAAGCGAGGAACTTAACAAAGCTACTCCCAAGAAACAAAAACCCTATCTGGTTGGTATATTTTTCTTTTAATTTGAATAATAAAAATACGATGCCAACTGTCAAAAGCGTATTTATGATGTAGGATGCTAAAATTTTATTTTCAAACAATGGAAGGTCCGCGTTTTGAAGCAGAAATAAATGCAGTGCAAATGCCAAGGAAATGAGTAAAATTAAGCGGCTCGAAAATGAAACCATAGGATGCTTTAGCATAGACAATTGGAAAGGTAATTAATATTTAATTCTGTTGAGTTGCTTTAAGACAAGATAGATTGAAATTGCGACGCCAAAAAGTGTACAAAGAATTAGAAATAGTTTTTGGCCTGGGTTGTAGCTTTGGTCGAGCCACTTCCCTAAGCGAACAAACAGGTAAATAATAAGGCCCATTTGAAAGCCTATCGCCGATAGAATTCCGAGTTGTTTAAGCGGATTGTCCACTTTTGGGATTGTTTTGAGATAAGACTGCTTCTGATTCGTTTTTCAATTCTTTTACAGAACCTTTCATGAGACAACTCGCATTAAACGTTGCGCCTGGTTCTACAGATAACTTCCCTATTTGCACGTCTCCTTCAATGTGTGCCGATGATCGCAGATTAAGGGTATCTGAAACATTTAATGTTCCTTTAAACTTCCCTTCCATATCCGCATTGTCACAAACTAAAACACCTTCAACTGCGCCTGTTTTACCAATGACAACTTTTCCTGAAGTGGTTAAAGACCCATTGACAACACCTTCGATTCGAAAGTCGCCTTCACTGATTAAATCGCCTGTAAAGGTTGTTCCTTGAGCAATTGTATTTTGTTGAGAAAATGAACTTGAACTTGATTTTTTGTTTTCTGCAAACATAGGTTTCGTTTTTAATTAATGGTTTCTAAGTAGGCTTCTAAAGCTTTATGTATTTGAACCGTTTGATAATTTTTGGAGGATATTCCAAAGAATGGTTTCGATACTTCTAGGTCGTTTTTAGTTTTTAAAATTTCTACAAATCCAAATGCACCTTGAACACTTTTTAGCCCATGAACTACAACAAAGATAGTGTTTGTATCATAACGATCTTTAGAAACGCTCAATTTAAAATAGTCAACATCTTCAATTGCAGTGCTTAAAGCTTCTTTGAACTCCTTAATTTCATTGGTTTCTGACTCCTCAAATTTAAAAATAGTTTTAAAATTCGTTTGCGTTGAGTCCTGAACAAACTCCATACTTTGTAGTTGTGGAATGACTGTTTCGTACATACGAGCTGCCTTTTTTCCTTCCATACTACTAGGGTAGTTTAAGGCTACAAAGTTTAACCCTTCTTTATAAGCTTCAAAGCCATATAATCTGGCTTTGGAAGTCACTTTTAAAAGTTCTAGCTTGGGTACAATTTGATCCCCATCCAAACGAATGATTTGTAGATCACAACCCTCAATAACCTGTTGATATTCCCCCAACTCAAACTGTGCATACAAGTTGTTATAAAGAGTTTCCGGACTGTTCTCATTGTTTAGCAAAGCTGATTCTGGGTTTAACAAAATCTCGGCATATCGTGAATCCGGATAGTTGTCAATAATATCGCTTTTAGCAAGTGCCTGTAAACGCTTAAGATCTAACAACGCATATAGTTTGTATAGATTATATTTCGCTGGCAAAACAAGACGGTCTTCTGGGTTTTGGTTCAATAATTGCTCGAGTTTGTCTTGTGAGCGTTTATACTCCTTAAACTTGTCTTTGTATATAAGCCCCAATTGGTAATATGCAAAATTGCGTTCTTTGGCGATACTGTCTAAAACTTTTTCTTCAGATGGAATTTGAGATACGTAAAAACCTACTGAATAGCGTTTTTGTTTTTCTTCTTCGGCGGCTTTTGCTATTTCATCGGTTTCTTTTAAGTCAGGTAGTGCTGATTTACTAGACCAACGCCAGTTGGTTTCTAAAGCACGATCGCCCCATATTCTAATAAACTCATTTTTTCCAAACGCCACTGTTGTTGGATTGTAAAAATAGAATGATTTTCCTTTTTTAGTAACTGAATTTTGTGAAGAAGCAAAAGAATTGGCAGATGATTTAGCTGCTTTTTTTGAAGCTTCTTCTTGTAACTTTAAGTCTTCAATATAGGATTGAAAATAAGCTTCTTTTTCAGCGTCCGACATAGCTACTACACTTAAAATACTGTCATTTGCTTGAGCAATGGATTCGTAGTAAATGACATCTTCTAAATTATCTCGTTTGCGTTTGATGGCGCGATGTGGCTTACTGTTTTCTTTGAGTTTTAATAAGGTGCTGTCATAATAGGATCCTGCTAAAACATACTCTGAATAATCAAAATTTAGATCGCCTAAGGTTTGGTAGTTTGTAGCTGTCAAAAAATCGTCTTCAGAATTGGTCCGTAGTGATTTATTAAAATACGTAATAGCAATTGAATCTGATTGATTCTGAAGTTGATACTTTGCAATTTGATGATAGATTCTGTCTAAAAAAGGTCTGTTTTCCCTGTTGGTTTCTAAATCTTCTAAAAGGTCTTGAAGAGCAAGCTTATCCCCGTTTTTAAATTCAAAATTTTTAATTTTTTCTAAATGGGCACTAATCATATAAGTTCTTGGACTTCTTCTGTTAAGAGCAATCACTTTATCAAATGCAAGGTTGGCGCTGTCTTTTTTGCCCAAAGAGGAATAGAGTTGTCCTTCAATAAAATGCAAGCGTCCTCGTTGTTCGTTGTTCTTTGTAAGTTTTGAAGCCACTTGTAGTTGCGTAATCGCACTATCAAGTGATTTTGTCGTAATATAGGCTTGTGCTAAAGTCGAAGATGCTTCAACGATGTCGTATTTAGATAAGTCTTCTAACTCAATAAGTTTCTTTAAATCTTTGATTGCAACATCTTCATTCTGAAGACGAAGATTGGTTTTTGCGCGCCAAATTTTGGCTAGATTAATATTGCTGCTTGCTGGATATTTGAATAAAATATAGTTGAATGCCTCTTGTGCAGGAATAAAGCGATTGTCAAAATAACGAGCTTTTCCCAATAACATGTAAGCTTCATCAATTTGTGGGTTTTTTTCTTTTCCCTTAATGTTCATCCCATGTTTTTGGATGGCTTTGACTGCTTTAACTTCTGCAAGTTCAATACTTGGGTTTTTTGCTTTGTCACTTGAAACAATGTCATCCGTGATTTGCAAACGCTCAACAGGCAGAATTTCCCAATAGTTGTCTTTATAAGCTGCAATAACAGCCGTTTTTCCAGATTCTAAGGCAACATTCCCATTAAAGAGGACATTATACTTTGTGTTTACAGAATGCCAAGAACGGTTCAGGAATCTATCTTTTTTCCTAGAACAACTTGAAACAGTTAAGACTATTACAATCCCAACAACTATATAATTAAAAATGTTTTTCAACAGAAACGTCTTTGTTTATTAATAACTAAAAGATAGCACTTTATCGTATGCAAGGTTGTAAAAATAATCATCTTTTTGTAGAAAACTAGTAAAATATAGGGTTTTGACTTAAAATAATCGTGGGATCTGTTTTAATTTTAGGGAAGTCTTAACAGATGATTATCTTAAATCTTTCTTATTTTTGTTGAAAAAACTTCCATGGCTCAATTTCATTCTTTAAAAATAAAATCCATTTTAAGGCAAACCGACAAAGCAGTGAGCATCACTTTTGAAGTGCCAACAGCCTTAAACGCTGACTTTGCATTTACGGCTGGCCAATACATTACTTTAAAAACAGTGATTGATGCTAAAGAAATTCGAAGGGATTATTCTTTAAGTTCAAGTCCTCAAAGTGAATCGCTAACGGTGACTGTAAAGGAAATTGAAAATGGTGTATTTTCATCTTATGCTAATACACAGCTAAAAACTGGAGATACTCTAGAAGTAGGAACTCCTAACGGGCGTTTTATTTATGACCCGAAAACTGATGCTTCAAACACAATTGTAGCCTTTGCAGCAGGAAGTGGAATTACGCCGATAATGAGTATTGCTCGTACCGTATTAGAAACCGATAGTAATTTTGTGTTGATTTACGGAAATAAAAGTCCTAAAGAAACTATTTTTTATGACGAGATTTTAAAGCTTCAAATACTCCACAGCAATCGCTTTATGGTGCTATTTATTTATAGTGAAACTGATGAAAAAGACGCATTGTTTGGGCGTATTGACAGTGGTAACGTTCAGTATCTTCTTAAAAACAACATTGCTGTCAATAATTCTCAAAAATTTTATCTGTGCGGTCCTGAAGGAATGATAAACACTGTCAATGGTATCCTGACGGAAAAAGGGGTTGAAGCTTCTAAAGTTCTGTTTGAATTATTTACAGCTTCAGAAGTAAAGTCTACAAGCACAAGTACTAACGAGGGAGATTCTAACATTACGATTCTTGTAGATGAAGAAGAAACAACCTTAGTGATGTCTCAAAAACAAACCATTTTGGAAGCTGCTCTTGCAAATGATCTCGATGTACCATATTCGTGTCAAGGAGGTGTTTGTAGTAGTTGTATTTGTCGTGTGACTGAGGGGACTGCTACAATGCGACAAAATAACATCTTAACCGATAATGAAGTTGCAGAAGGGCTGGTTTTAAGTTGTCAAGCTGAGCCAACCTCAACGTCTATCAATGTTGATTTTGACGATATTTAAAGGTTGTCTTGCACTGTTTTCACAATACTTTCAACGGTGATGGTTTGCATTGCAAACTCATACCCTTCTGGATAACTATTGCCGTATATTGACGTTGGAATTTTAGAGAATTTTTCCTGATCTGACAGTAGATTATTGGCTTCTAACTGATTAAAGGGTGCAAAGCCAGCATTGGGATGAGTGACGCCCCAAAGCGTGACTACCTTGACTCCGAGCATTGCCGCCATGTGTCCATTGCTAGAGTCCATAGAGAGCATCACTTTTAAATTTGAAATAATATCTAATTCTTGTTCCAAACTAAATTTTCCCGCAACACAAAATACATTTGAATATTTGGAAGCAAGAGTTTCTAGTTGCTGTGTTTCATTTGCGCCACCTCCAAACAATAACACTTTCGTTTCTTTTTCGAGCTCAAAGATTACCTTATCCATTTTTGAAATAGGATAGGTTTTGGAAGCATAAGCTGCAAAAGGTGCAATCCCAACAATGGCATCTGTGAAGCTTCCAAGTACTTTTGTGGTCGCGGGATCGAATGGTTTGGAAGTAGGAAAGGAAGGGTTGTCTATTTCAAACTCAAAACCAAAACTTCTAAACACGTCTGCGTAACGCTGTGGAGTTGTGCGCAAAGGAGTATCGATTTTTCCAGTTATTAATGCCTTTTTTCTGGCGCGACCTTTATCTATTTGAGCAAACCTTATCCCTGATAGAAAGAATTTTAAAATTTTTGTTCGTAATACATTGTGTAAATCTGCAACTGCGTCAATATGGATATTTCGCAGTGATTTTGAAAGTCGGTATAAACCAACTACTCCTTTGTGAGAAGTGTTGAAATCCGCAGAGATTACGGTTACCTTTACTAGATCTCTAAACAAAGGTGCAAATTGTTTTTTAGTGAGCACTGTGAGCTTGATATCAGGATAAGCTCTTGAAAAAGCGGCTAGTACAGGAACGGTCATTGCGACATCTCCCATGGACGAGAGTCTTATGACTAGTATGTGTTTGAGATCCGACACCACTAAAAATAAATTATTTAATCCCTCTTAAAACAGGGTTTAGCTCGTCGTCATTATACATTTTCATTTGCTTGTAAACCTTCATATATTTATCGCCGTTGGCAATATCTTCTAACAAATCGTCAATTGCAATAGATAAATCTGTACGCTGTTCTAAAAGAGTATTTAGTTTTGTTTGACAGCTTTTTTTATGGGAATCAGAAGCATCTTCTCGTACAGTTTCGAGGTGCATGTGATAAATTTTTAAAGCTAAAATTGATAAACGATCAATAACCCATGCTGGACTTTCTGAATTTATTTTGGCGGTAGGTTTTGCTTGAACATTTTTATGAGTATCTAAAAAGTAACTATCGATAAACTCAACTGTGTCTGTTCGGTCTTGGTTTGAGGCATCAATCTTACGTTTTAATTTTAAAGCTGCAACGGGGTTAATATTTGGATCTCTAATAATGTCTTCATAAGCCCACTGAACGGTGTCAATCCAACACTTTCTGTAAAGTAAATGTCCGATGAGGTCTTCCCCTTTATCATGTTTGTTTTGAAAAGGTTGATCTACTGAATTTAAAACTTTATAGGTTGCTATAACGTCTTGAAAAATGGAATTGGCTTTGTTTGAAAACATAGTCTATTATTTATGTGGCAAATATAAGTTAATTCTTTAGTTTAGTTTACTGGAAATGAAATATTCAGACCAACTTGAAGAAGGGCAGTAAAAAGCAGTAACCCTATAACGAGTTCTGACAACCAACGATACTTAGTGCTTTCAGAAAAATTTGCCAATACTACTGAGGAAGGCGCAATCGCAAATAAATAACCTCCTAGTTGGTGATTTGTGGTTGTAAATACAATAACAAATCCTACAAAAATTGCTAAAACAAGGACAAAGAAATTCGGTGATTTAAATCTGTTTTTAAGTACTATTTTTATAATAAAACTAATTACACCAAATAAAACGATTCCCAGAAACTGAAGCGATTTGGGGTGGAGTATTGCGCTATTAAATGAAAAGGTATCAAAACTAAAGGGAGGTAAATATTCGAGAAAATTTGGAAATACATTTTCTGTGAGTAATCGATAGCTTGCCAAAAGTATTCCTACTACTAAAATTCCACAAAAAGGAATGACAGTGTTTTTAATTTGAGCAACAGAGTAAAATACCATAGCCAAAAATAAAACTAAAAAAAACAAAATAGCCCAGGGTTCAAAAATAGTTGCTAGACAGATCCACATGGAAGCATCTAATAGTTTTTTTTTGATGTTTTGATTTGTTTTTAGACTCATAATTCTTCGAAGGGAAAGCAGTATAAAAAAGTTTGAGATTAGTATGGAATTCGTCTCTAAACAAGACGGTATGAGTCCAATAAACAAACAAAAGTAAAGTGCTGCTAGACTATTTTTATTGGTTAAATTGTTTTTGGTGACTATAAATATTAACGTAAAAAAGGATGCTAATACCAATGAAAAATAGCCAATTTCTTTTAGAGTGTTTGAAAGATTTACTTCGAAATCAACAATGAAAATACGTTGATATGCAAACATACAAATCAGTACAATTAAAAAAATTATATACTGAATTGGTTTAGATGTTTTAAAAAAGCTTGTAATCATATAAAGTGTTGACTATATTTGCCCTGTAAATATAAGGTTATTATAAAAATTTCTTGTGAGTTTGGTAAATCAACAATATCATTTAACATTTTATAACCCAAAAACTTTAAACTAAAGACCTATGAAAGATTTTTTCTATGCCATTCAAGACCTATTTGACACTTTATTGTTAGCACCTTTTGATGAGTTAAGAGCTCTTGAGGTTGAAAACTGGTTTGGCGCCAACATCGTGTCTTGGATATTTATGAGTATTGGATTGGTTGCCTTTGTGTATTGGATGTTACAACTCAAGTCTTTTAGTGACAACAATGAAGAAGATAAGAGCATCTCTTCGCATTCTTACCTATAGATCAAATCCAATATCTTTTCGATAGTTCATTCCTTCAAATTTGAGGAGTTCTATTGATTTATAAGAGGTGTCTAAAGCCGATTTGAAATCGGCTCCAAAAGAGGTAACGGCCATAACGCGTCCTCCAGAAGTTATAATTTTTCCATCTTTATTTTTTGCACCCGCATGGAATACCATTGAGTTTTCAATTTTTTCTAGTCCTGTAATTTCTTTTCCTTTTTCATAAGCTTCTGGATACCCTCCCGAAACTAACATAACTGTTACTGCCGTTTGTGGGTCAATTTCAATGTCGACTTCATTCAAACATTGTTTGTCAATCGCTTGAAATATTTCAACTAAGTCTGTTTTTAATCTTGGTAAAACAGCTTCTGTTTCAGGGTCACCCATTCGAACGTTGTATTCAATCACAATGGGTTCTGAATCCACCATTATAAGTCCAATAAATATAAAACCTTTATAGGGTAATTGGTCTTTAACAAGACCGTCAACTGTTGGTTTTACAATTCTATCTTCTATCTTTTTTAACAATACCTCATCTGCAAAAGGAACTGGAGAAATAGCTCCCATGCCTCCTGTGTTTAAACCTGTATCGCCCTCCCCTATTCGCTTGTAATCTTTGGCTGTAGGAAGGAGTTTATAATGTTTTCCATCGGTTAAAACAAAACAACTCAATTCGATGCCATCTAAAAATTCTTCAATCACAACCTTAGAGCTTGCGACTCCAAATTTAGATTCCACTAGCATATTTTTAAGCTCTTGCTTTGCTTCTTTTATGTCCGAAAGGATGAGTACTCCTTTCCCTGCGGCAAGACCATCTGCTTTAAGTACGTACGGCGGCTTTAGTGTTTCTAAAAATGCAAATCCAGCCTCAAGGTTATCTTTGGTGAAACTTTCATAGGCTGCGGTTGGGATATTGTGACGAACTAAAAATTCTTTAGCAAATTCTTTACTGCCCTCAAGTTGGGCTGCAGCTTTTTGAGGACCAATCACAGCAACGTGTTGTAATTCTGTGTCATTTGAGAAGAAGTCGTAAATTCCATTTACTAAAGGGTCTTCTGGACCTACAACAACCATTGAAATAGTGTGAGCAATAACCTGTTTTTTAATGCCTTCAAAGTCTGTGACAGAGACGTCGAGATTGGTGGCTATAGATGCTGTTCCGGAGTTGCCTGGTGCTACAAATAACGCTTTACACAATGGACTTTGGGAAACTTTCCAAGCAAACGTATGTTCTCTACCTCCGGCACCTAGTATTAAAATATTCATGAAAATGTTTTGATTAATATGCTTTATCTTCGCCATTAATGGTATTAAAAAGAGTTTGAAAAATAATTTTTAAGTCTAAGAAGAATGACCAGTTTTCGATGTAAAAAATATCGTGTTGGACACGCCCTATAATATCTTTGTCAGATTCTACTTCGCCTCTATAACCACTCACTTGGGCCAAACCAGTAATTCCGGGCTTTACAAAATGACGTACCATAAATTTGTCTATTTTTTTTGCATACATATCTGTATGGCTCAACATGTGGGGTCGTGGACCTACGACTGACATATCTCCTAAAAGTACGTTGAAAAATTGAGGCATCTCATCAAGACTTGTTTTACGAAGGAGTTGACCAAATATAGTAATTCGGGCATCGTCGCGTGAGGCTTGAACTAAATCTGCGTTGGGGTTATTTACCATGGATCTAAACTTAAAACAATTGAAAGATTTAAAGTTATATCCATTTCGTAATTGTGTAAAAAAGACGGGGCCTTTGGATTCGACTTTAATAACAAGCGCGATCAGTGGCGTGAGCCAGGACAAAATTAATACAATTACGGCAAGAGAAAATACGATATCAAACAACCGCTTTAAAAGTGAGCTAAAAGGGTCGTCTAAAGGAATTGTTCTAAAAGTAAGAATTGGAATAATTCCATAATAATCGTGTTGTAGTTTTTTTGACAAGACTTTGCTTCTATCTGGAATAAATTTAACAACTTTAAGATTGTTGTCGGCGTAATTTACCACTGCTAAAAGATCTTCATTGTTGAGTTCTGAAATAGAACAGAAAATTTCATCAATTTCTTCGTTTGTGATGTAATCAAAAATAGCTTCCAAATCTAGCTTGGATCGGTCTTTAAAACAAATAATTTTTTTATTAAAAAACCCATAGGCTGGTGTGTCTAACAGAAATTTTTCCAGTGATTCAGACTGAGGTGTTTTACCTAAAATAATCGTTTTTCGGATATTACCTTTGAAAATAGATCGATATCTTTTTAGTAAAAAAAACATTAAGTATTTAAAAATCGCAATACAAAAGAACGATACCAAAATATAGTTAACTATAAGTGTTGGACTGAGGTTAAGATTGAAGTTAATTCCTGAATAGGCAAACATCATTAAACTGAAGAGAAGAATTTGTCTAAATAGGAGCTTGAGAATTCTAATTACAGTAGAAAACCTGTGAACCTCGTAAAAACTAGACACAAAAGTGGTAATCACCCATCCAAAAGAAATGAATAATAAAAAACTAAGGGAATGTATATCTTTAAAAAAGCAAAGAAGACCAAAGGCATTTATAAGCACCAAATCGGCAACATAAGAAATGGGTTTTATGAATCCTGAATATCGACCGTGTTTAAATAAACTCACTTACTGTTTTATATGTTTCGAAAAATCTTTGTGATCTATCTTGGTTAATTTTTCATCCGATAAGTTCTGAAAATAATTAAACGTCATTTTCATTCCCTCTTTTCTGGATATTTTTGTTGACCAATTTAACAATTTTTTTGCTAATGTAATGTCTGGCTGGCGTTTTAAGGGGTCATCCTCTGGAAGCGATTTAAAAATTATCTTTTGATCCGAGTTTGTTAGTTTTAGAATTTCGTTTGCAAATTCAATGATTGTGATTTCGTCTGGGTTTCCTAAGTTAACCGGATTTGAATAATCACTAAATAACAACCTATAGATCCCTTCAACTAAATCATCTACATAACAAAAGGAGCGGGTTTGAGTTCCTTCACCAAATACAGATAGATCCTCCCCTCTTAGGGCTTGGCCCATAAAAGCTGGAATGACGCGTCCATCGTTCAAACGCATGCGTGGTCCATAAGTATTAAATATACGTGCAATCCGTGTTTCCAGTCCGTGAAATCGATGATAAGCCATTGTGATGGCTTCTTGGAATCGTTTGGCTTCATCGTAAACTCCTCTTGGGCCTATAGAGTTCACGTTTCCAAAATAATCCTCAGACTGTGGATGCACCAACGGATCTCCATACACCTCGGACGTCGATGCAATAAGAATACGGGCTTTTTTTGATTTGGCTAGTCCTAGTAAGTTATGTGTCCCTAAAGAACCTACTTTAAGGGTTTGAATAGGTATTTTAAGGTAATCGATGGGACTTGCTGGGGATGCGAAATGTAAAATATAATCGATGGGTTCATCAATGTCTATGTGAACTGTTACATCATGCTCGATGAAATGAAAATTTTGGTGGTCAAATAAATGTTGGATATTGTCTTTATCACCTGTGATAAAATTATCCATCCCCAAAACTTTAAACCCTTCACTGATGAAGCGATCACATAAATGGGACCCTAAAAATCCTGCTGCACCGGTAATAAGTATGGTTTTGGACATAACAAACTATTTATCAAGCCAAATATAATTAGATTGTTTGGTTTAAGCCTTAATTGGATCTAGGAATTCTTAATTGGACATTAAGTATATTAAATATAGTGTTTAATCAGGGGATCATTTAAGCCTATAATATGAACTTCATGTATTCTATTAAATATCGTTTTCAAGCATGAATCTGTTCTTGAAAATACTGGTTTTAATTATAATGTATCTAATAAGTTATTTGCTTTGCGTGTAGATTTAAAAAGAAGGTGTAACGGATAGACGGTTTTAGAAGATAATTTATGATTTCCCTATACAATTAGTGTTGAAAAACATACCTTTGTTTATACAATAATTAAATGAGCAAAATAAAAACAATTCATATTGTTGAAGCCCTCGGAGGTGGTGTATATACTTACTTTGTTAATCTATCAAATCATTTTGGTGAAAGACAACATATTGAGACCACCATTATCTATAGTGATCAAAGGCC
>JABAYY010000099.1 GCA_018608765.1 Flavobacteriaceae bacterium | reverse complement strand
GGTGATATGCCATATAATAGGAAAATTAAAAATCCCTAATTCGCCGAGTTCTAGTGTAAAAAAACCAAAAAAGTTAATTTTCACAGCTGACAAAAGAATGACACAAAGCGGTAAAATAAAGGATATAAATATCAATATTTTACTCGTTCTGTTGAGTAATAATTTTTGAAGTTCTAGGTCTAATAATCTTTTCATTGGTTGTCAGTTAATTGTAAAAATTGTTCTTCTAGACTTTCTTTTCTTTTGACAAGATGGCTTAAAACGATTCCGTTTTTAAAAAGTAAACGGTTGAACTCTTCAGCTTCCATAGGAATCTTAAGAAAAGCGGTTATTAAATCATTTTCCTCTTTTGTATGAGAAAAGTTGGGGTGTGATTCAAGAAGTTTTAATAGGTCGTCTTTTTGATGTGTTTTTAACTCAAAAAATCCGTGACTTGAAATCATTTCATCTACACGACCCGAGTAAAGGTTTACACCTTTTCTTAAAACGACTACATGCGTACAGACTTTTTCAACTTCATCCAGTAGGTGAGAAGCTAATAATATGGTTGTTCCTCGCTGGGAAATATCTTTGATAATTTCTCTAATTTGATGAATTCCTTGAGGGTCTAATCCGTTAGTGGGTTCATCTAAAATCAATATTTCTGGATCATTTAAAAGTGCCGATGCAATGGCTAATCGCTGTTTCATTCCCAAAGAAAATGTACTGAACTTGCTGTGTTTTCGGTCGTCAAGTCCTACAGTTTCTAAAGTCTTTTCTATGGAGTCATAAGAAACCCCTTTTATTTTACAAACCAATTTTAGGTTTTGATAAGCGGTCATATAAGGGTAGAAATTCGGTCGCTCGATAATAGCACCTACTTTTTTGAGCGCTTGATGTGTAGTCAATGAACCTCCAAACCAAGAAAAGTCACCGTCAGTTTTATTGACAACATTTAAAACAATTCCTAAGGTGGTAGATTTCCCACTACCATTAGGCCCTAAAATCCCATAAACACTTCCTTTTTCGATGTCAAATGAAAGATCACTAACGGCAGTTAGCAGACCATATTTTTTTGTAAGGTTAGAAATTTTGAGGATTGAATTCACTTTTTTAGTTTTAAGGATAACAAATATAAGACGATGTTTAGTGTCAATTGTTACAGATTAAAAAATAAAAGTTAAATTTGGGACTCAAGTTGTCACATGAAACACGATTTAAAAATATCTCTTAGAAAACCTTCATACCCTGTAAATGATGCTTTAAAGGCTTATTTGCAAAAATTCAATCGTACCATTCGGTTGCCTATTTTTTATGACGATTTACTTCGTTTTCAGGGATCTGTTGAGGTGTTTGATAAAAATGATAAAGACACCCTCTGGGTGCGTACTTATTATAGTGAGTTCGATCGAAAAGAGATTGATTTGAGTTTAAAAAAAATATACACTAAGCTCCATTCGGATGGAAATGAAACAACCATTCCCTTACTAAATGTAGATGCAATTGATTATTGTACGTTCGGAAACTCAAAGCCGTTTCGTATTAAAATCAGGAATATTCTCAATGATAATTACGCATATTTTTATGTAAAAAAAGCGGATGCTTCTCGGATTTATGGTTTGGAACTAGAACATATGTTGTCCCCTCATAATCTTAATTTCTTAGTCTATGAAGATACATTAATTGAGGAACATATTAGTGGAATTCCAGGTGATGAATTTATTGAAAACATGCTCCCAAATTGTACCGAACCAGAAAAGGCGCAGATTGCAAAGGAGTTTGTGAAATTCAATGAACGTTGTATGATTCGTTTGTTAGGAGATATGCGTTCTTATAATTATGTAATTGTACCCACACATGATTTTGATCATGTAGTTTAT
Source organism: Flavobacteriaceae bacterium (assembly GCA_018608765.1). GTDB lineage: Bacteria > Bacteroidota > Bacteroidia > Flavobacteriales > Flavobacteriaceae > Hel1-33-131. The sequence goes on along the minus strand of JABAYY010000099.1, from coordinate 12,822 downwards.
AGTATCCGAGCTATTGACTTTGATCAACAAAGTTATGAAGGTAAATTTAATGTGTACCGACCTCAGTTTTTTAAGGAGAATTTTAAAATGGTAGATTTAGTCACTGAAAAATTTGAAAAACAGTCAGTGAGTCAATATAAGCTTGAAGAACGTTCAATAGTTGCCAAACGTTTACTAAGTTTTAAAAACCGTGTAGATCGTCTGATTCAATGTATGGTTTCGGATACGCTTTCAACTCCAGAGCATGAAACATTATTAAAAACAAAAATATTTGAATATACGGGAGATATCCGATTTAAGAAAAGTAAAAATATGGGTGAAATTCTAAAAAATTCTTTGAGTTTTGTAAAACGAAATTATCAAACAGAAAACACAGGAATTTTCTTTTAATTCCAGTTTTCATCAAAGTCTAAATGTTCGTAATCATCAGTGCCATAACCATCCTCAAATTCATCAAAATTATCGTCTCCACCTTCCGCTTCAAAAACTTTTTCTGGTGCGTCACTTGGAACTTGACCATGAACAAAGAGTAAATTAGGATAATCAGTACCATCTGCTTCTTCAACAATTTCTCCTAACTCAACCATAAATGTCCACATACTCATAAAATCGTAGATGTATATTAGTTTTGTCCGTCCTTCAGAAACGACGGAATCAATGACTGTTTGGCTCATGAGTTGTATGTCACTCCCTCCTTCACTTAGATCAAATAAAGAAATCTCTTCTCCTTGATTCCATTCATCATCACTCAAATAAAAAGAAGCCATTTCACTGCCATCAAATCCAAAAGATTGCGTGATTGAGTTGTGTAAATCTTCCAGAGTATCGGTCTTTCTTATTTCAATATCTCTAAAAATATCCTCTTTGGTATCGTTGTCTAAGACGACTCTAAATCTAAAAATCATAGGTTAAAAATATGACACAAATATAAGATGCATTTTTGTTATGCTAGCTGCTTTTCTCTTTTTTTATGAAGGCATTCAAAAAGTATATAACACTGAATTCCAAACAAGATCGATGCAATCACTAAATGTAAGGGTTGACTTAAAAAAGGAAAGTCAAAATAATACATCAAAATTCCAGTTGCCGCTTCAAGAATTACACAATAAATAACGAGTTTAACTTTATTGAATCCTAGTGTATTTGATCGGTTGAGGTACCATAGGTAGCCATTTAATACGAGAACCAATATAGAGGTAGACCGATGGATGTAAAAGTTTAGTTCGGGCGATGCTAACCAAAGGGATTTTTGATATCCTAAGAGCTTTGTTTGTTCGTCAATAAACTGCCTAACTTGTGTGCCTAAAACTATTTGTACTAACGATAGGACAAGTGCTAAAATAAGAATATTGTAAAAACGTTTTTGATATTTTTGTTGCTTGTAGGTGGTTTTAGAAGCAAAAATAAGATACAAAATAAACGCTACAATTAGTAGTGCCATCACCATGTGAATCGTAATTTTATAGGGAGCTAGGTTAGAATCAACCACCGTTTTTCCAAGCCATGCTTGAAAGCCCATCCCAAACAAAGTGAGCACTGAAATAACCGGAATCCACTTGTTTTTTTTCCAAAACCAAAACGCTAAGACCGTGAAAATTAAAATAGGAATTCCAGACAAAGCTCCAATGAGTCGATTGATGTATTCTACCCATGTATGAACAGGGTCGTAAGTTGTATAATCGTGTTTGCTGTAAACTTCCCAATCTGAAGCGTTAAATTTTTCTCCAGACATAAAATCAGTTTTAGCAACTAAAAAAGCTTCATGATCCATTAAAATCATCATTCCTTTTTCATAGGAATGATTTGCCTCAAATAATAACTGGGAACTTTCATTAGGAGGGATGAAGTATCCGAAACATTTTGGCCAATCTGGACAGCCCATTCCAGAACCAGTCATACGTACAATAGCACCTGCTACTATGACTAAGTATATGAGGACTAAAGCAATTTTTGAAAGAGTTCTAAATTTATTTTTCATTCCCTGTATTTAATCCTAATTCAGCTCCTTTTTTCAACATTAATTCAAATGCTTTCTGAGAGTCATTAGGGATTATTCCTTCCAAAATAGCTTCTTTTATAAATTCTTTAATAATCCCTATTTCTTTGGAAGGTTTTAAATTAAAGGTCTCCATAATTGTTTCTCCAGAGATTGGCGGCTGAAAGTCACGCAGATGGTCACGTTCTTCAACTTCAACTATCTTTTCTCTAACAAGTTTGAAGTTGTTATGATATTTCTTGAATTTATAAGGGTTTTTGGTAGTGATATCAGCTTCACAAAGCGTCATCAAATCTTCGACAAATTCTCCAGCATCAAAAACGAGTCGACGTACGGCAGAGTCTGTAATGTTTTCTTGTGCCAAAACAATTGGACGCGAACTCATAAACACGAGCTTTTGAACATATTTCATTTTTTCATTTAAAGGCATTTTCAAGCGCTTAAATAAATGATACACCATTTTAGATCCTTTCAGTTCGTGTCCATGAAAGGTCCAGCCCACTTTTTTGCTAAAACGTTTGGTTGGTGCTTTTCCTATATCGTGCAGGAGTGCTGCCCAACGGAGCCACACATTGTCGGTATGATTAGAAATATTATCAACCACTTCTAAAGTATGGTAAAAATTATCCTTATGCTTTTGACCTTCTTGAATGTCAACGCCTTTTAAATCTGTCAGTTCAGGAATGATGCGCTGAAGGAGGCCTGTTTTTTCTAGAAGTAAAAATCCTAAAGAAGGTTTTTTACTCTCTAATATTTTTTGAACCTCGACATTGATTCGCTCATTGGTAATAATTTCAATGCGATTCGATAGGTTTTTAATTGCCTTTAACGAAGCAGATTCAATCTCAAAGTCAAGTTGGGTAGCAAACCGAATGGCTCTTAACATTCGTAATGGATCATCACTGTACGTAACTTCTGGATTTAAGGGAGTTTTAATGCATTTATCAGTTAAATCTTTAAGACCGTTAAAAGGATCTAAAAGCTGCCCGTATGTTGATGAATTTAAACTAATAGCCATTGCATTGACAGTAAAGTCTCTGCGGTTTTGATCTTCTTCTAAAGTGCCATTTTCTACAATTGGGTTTCTGCTGTCTTCATTATAAGATTCTTTTCGCGCTCCTACAAATTCAAGTTCAACACCTTCATATCGAATCATGGCGGTTCCATAGGTTTTAAAAACCTGAACTTTAGGATTGTTAGGTAAGTTTTTAGACACCCGTTTTGCAAGTTCAATTCCACTTCCAATAGCTACAATGTCGATGTCTTTTTCGCGACCACGTTCTAAAATAAAATCACGGACAAAGCCCCCAACCACATAACAATCGACCCCAAGCTCCTCTGCAGATTTTGAGACAACCTGAAATAATGGAGATGTTAATGCGTGTTTGTAGTTCATGTGTAGTAAGGTTTCCAATGCGTCTGAACGATTATTTTCTAATAACTTTCACCTCTCCATTATTGCTCAATTTAATGATTGAAGAAGGTTTAGATGATTTGTTTGTGCGCTCCAAATTTACGACATAGTCTACACCTTTTAAAATATAGTCTTCAATTTCTTGAAAGGATTTTGGAGTGGGATTTCCAGACATATTAGCAGAGGTTGAAACGATTGGTTTTTTAAATCGTTTTAGTAAATCTGCACAAAACCCTTCTTTAACCATTCGAATGGCTAAGGTGTTGTCTGGTGCAATAAGATTTTCAGTTACTCTCAAAGGTTTATCGTAAATAATAGTAGTAGGAGCAGAAGCATATTCTAAAACACTGTAAGCTGCTTCAGGTATTTCTTCAACATAATAATTGAGCATATTGAAATCACTCACCAAACAAATCATGGTTTTTTGATCTTCACGATTTTTGAGCTTAAATAGTTTTTCTACTGCCGCAAAATTAGTGGCATCACAGCCCAATCCCCAGACAGTATCCGTAGGGTAGAGGATAAGTCCCCCTTGCTTTAAAGTCTTAATAGTGTTGTTTAGTTCGTTTAGCATATTCTAGTAGCAATTTGAATGTAATCGTCGATATTTGTTGGCCTTTTCAGTTTTCATAGTACTATACAGCTTGCAGCTTTCTGTTTAAGAATTTAAGACTCTATATTGATTTTGAATAGGTAATAAGAAAAAGTGATTTACACTTTTTAACATAAAAATAATGAGTGGATCGATGTTTTAAAAATAAACTGGTTGCTGAATAATTATCAGTAATTTTAATTATCAAATATAACCAAATAAAATTATTTTATTACAAACACGTAGCATTAATTTTGCTATATTGCTTCTTAAAATTTTACAAATGTCTTTACCTGTAATACAATCTCTTTGGGTTGGTTCCGAATTAACTTTGAACGAGCAACTGTGTATTTCATCCTTTCTTTATTATGGTCATCCATTTCATCTTTATACCTACAACGAAATAAAAAATATTCCTAATGGAGTTGTGGTGAAGGATGCTAATGAAATTATTCCGGAGTCCGAAGTATTCCAATATTATAAAGGTAGTTATGCAGGTTTTGCAGACTGGTTTAGATGGAAATTATTATATGTAAAGGGTGGTTTTTGGGTAGATACAGACGTAATTTGTGTTAAACCATTTGATTTTGATTCTGAATTGATTTTTGGTTTAGAAGGTAATAATATGGTCTGTCCAGCAGTTTTAGGGTTTCCTAAAAATCATGAGCTTTGTTCATTTCTTGAAAAAGCTTGTAGTGAACCTAATAAGTTTTTGCCTTATGATTCTTTTAAAATAAAAAAACGCAAGATAAAACGAGCTATTTTAGGTAAAGGTAAAGAGTCTATAAGTTGGGGAGAGACTGGTGGTCCAGCAGGTTTTACAAAGGCTTTAGTACATTTTGAATTACTGGAGTTAGCGAAGTCATTTGTTCATTTTTTTCCTATATCAAGTGAAAATTGGAATAGTATTTATGATTTGACATTAAAAAAGAATCATAAGTTATTTGAGGATACATATGCCGTACACTTGTGGAATGAAAAATCTAGAATAGATAATTTTGATAAAAATGCTAAACGAGATCCAGATTCGTTGATAGAATATTTTAGATCCAAGTATTTAAGTTAGCTATGAAGAAACATATTTCTATAATTATCCCTTGTTATAACCAGGCACATTTTTTAGATCAGGCACTACAGTCTGTTTTAAATCAAACCTATTTAAACTGGGAATGTTTATTGATTAATGATGGATCTACAGATGAAACTGAAATAATTTCTAATAAATGGATTAAAAAAGATCCTAGATTTAAGTATTTTTATAAGGAAAATGGGGGGTTAAGTAGTGCTAGAAATTTTGGATTAGACAATGCTGAAGGCGATTGTATCGTTTTTTTAGACTCAGACGATTGTATAGAAGAAAATAAGTTAGAAGCAAGTTTAAATTTAATGATTAAGGATGATTTAGATTTAGTTATTTCTGATTTTTGTATGTTTTACACAAATCCCTTAAAACGCAAAGCCCCTTTTTGTAATTTAAAAAATCAAAATTTTTCACTTAAATCGATTGTCCTAAATTGGGATTCCGAATATACAATACCAATTCACTGTGGTTTCTTTAATTCAAGTTTATTTGAAAATATTAGATTTAGTGAAGATTTAAAAGCAAAAGAAGATTGGATGATGTGGATTGATGTTTTTAAGCTAAATCCAAAAGTGTCATATATTGACAAAGTGTTTGCCCTTTATAGAAAAAACCCTAAAAGTATGACAAGCAATCTTAGTTTTATGAGAGCTAACACTGATAAGTTTTTTCTAAAAATTTATCCAACATTATCCTCTGAGCTTCAGCCGTTGTTTTTAGAAAAAGTATTTCGAGATAATTCAAATAGTATAATTTATTATCAAAAAAAATATTTAAAATATAAAAAGTTAATGTATTTATTTATTACCATAATTATACTATTAGTAATTATGATTTCATACATAACACAAAAGATTTAAGGATTTGTTAGATGCTAAAATTTAATTAATACATGCAAAGTAAATTAGTTACCATAATAATACCAATTTATAAAATAGATTTGTCGTTAACAGAACAAATTTCATTAAATCAATGTATTAAAATATTAGGGAATCATTCGATTGTTTTTGTCCAACCTGAATCTTTGGATACATCTTCCATAAACTTCGAGGGGCGTATTTCTTTTGAAAAATTTCCAGATCATTATTTTAAAAATGTTTTTGGATATAATCGTCTAATGCTTACAGATAGCTTTTATGAGCGATTTACAGATTCTAAATACATTTTGATTTACCAATTAGATGCTTATGTTTTTAAAGATGAACTATTGTATTGGTGTTCTAAAGACTACGATTACATTGGAGCTCCTTGGATAGCAACTCCTAACAAAGGGTTTAAAAAAGTTTTATCATTATTTGATTCAAAGAAAAAGAAAGCACGTTCTGAAATATTTTATAAAGTTGGTAATGGTGGTTTTTCGTTAAGAAAAGTGAGTACACATATATCGAATTCAAAGAAAATGAAATCAGTTATTGAGCAAAACTTAAGTCGTTCTAAGGACGATTTTAGAATTATGGAAGACGTATTTTGGTCCTCAATTCCTGAGCACGACTCTAGTTTCTTAATTCCAGATTATAAAGAGGGATTGCAATTTGCTTTTGATCGGAAACCAGAATTAGCTCTTAAGTTAAATAACAATAAACTGCCGTTTGGTTGTCATGGATTTGAAAAGCCAAAAGTAAGGGCGTTTTGGAATCGGATGATGCCCTAGGTTTTTAGTCACTTGCACGTTTCCAATGCTCCCTCAATTTGCGGTATTTTAGATAAGTAACTATGAACGCTTGTTTACAAATACGCCATCCATAAACACCGTCTAAAATTCCAAGTCTTAAAAAATAAGCCTTAAAAAAGGCCCATGAAGGTCTGAAATATACTTTAAAAAGAGAGGCTGAAATTTTTAAATCAAAATAAGATTTGGCTCCGATGGTCGAAAATTGTTCAACTTTTTGCTTGTGTTCATCGTAATCTCTATAAATCCAATGTAAAATATCGCCTTTTAGTTTACCGCTTTTTACATTTTTTTCTAGTTTATAAGTATCATGCGGATTGATTCCCTTCCATTCTCCGCTGTCTTTTTTAAAAAGTCTTAACTTTTTGTCGGGGTACCAATCAGAAAATCGAATCCATTTCCCACAATAATTATTTCTTCTATTGCAATAGTAACCCGCATATTTCCAATCCTTTTTGAGTTCTAAAATGGAAGTTTTTAATCGGTCAGAAAGAGCTTCATCTCCATCCAAAGATAAGATGTGATCAAAGTTCGCTTGTGCAACCGCAAAGTTTTTCTGTTCAAAATATCCCAAAAACTCTTGTTGAATAAAAGTCACGTTAAATTCTTTGCAAATTTCATCCGTTTTATCAGTAGAGTAGGAGTCTACGACAATAATTTCGTCCACCACATCCACTAAAGAGGATAAGCATTTTCTTAAATGCTCCTCTTCGTTATACGTTATGATGACTCCTGATAATTTTATCATGTTTATTCTATATTTCTATACATTAACCAAAGAAACATATAGGTTTTAAATTCTTTAAAAGCATTTAAATAAGCAAATACAAACCCTTCTTTTCCATCTAAAAAACCAAGTTTAATAAAAAACGTTTTTTTTAGAATCCATAAAGGGTTCCATGAAAAATTTAAAAAATTTGAGCGTTTTTTGTAAATGAATAACATTCTAGCTCTATGTTTTGCCTTTTTTGTCAGTCGTTCATTATAACGATCAAAATCTAAATAAAGTTCCTCAATTGGGTGTTTTAATTTTTTTGCTGCCTTTTTGTTAGTGATTGAATTTTTATGAAATAAAAATGAAGTGTAGGAGTTTCGATATCCAGAGAACTTCAATACGTTACCCATAAACTTGAAGTGTGTTTTCGCCTTGTAATTACCTTCAGAATCAGCGTTTGTAGCAATTTCAGTAACTTCATTAGCCAAAAGATCAGATATATAAAGGTTCGCTTCTAAACATATAATCCACTTGTGGCTTGCTTTTGAGCTTGCTTTCTTTAGTAAAACATCAAAATCGTGGTGTTCACTTTCAATAAAACGAACAGATTTTTTGTGTTTAATTTTTGAGAGTACCGATGGGTCCATTTTTCCGGCAATAATGATTTCATCTACAAAGGCGAGGCTGGCAATACACTCCTTAAGGTAGTCGTGGTCATAAGATGAAATAACAATGGCACTAATCATGGAAAATAAAACTAATTAAAAATAATTATGTAGTCGGCTGTAAAAGTAATAATTTTACAACTAATATAAGCTACCGAACCATGCCGCGTTTACCGATTTTAATGTATCACACTATTTGCGATCAATCTTCTAAAAGTAAAGGGTTGTCTTTGTCATACCATAAATTGGAAGCTCAGTTTCAATATTTGGTCGAACAAGGCTATACAAGTTTGCATTTTAGCGATATTCAAACATTCAAAAATTCAGACGAATACCCGAAAAAACCCATCATAATTACGTTTGATGATGTCTATGTAAATCAATATAAATTTGCCTACCCGTTACTCAAAAAATACAATTTAAAAGCATGTTTTTATGCTCCTTTTTCTTTTGTTGGAGGTACTGATTCATGGAATAATGGTACAGAACAAATTATGTCAGTTTCACAACTTAAGGATTTGGACCCAGCCGTTGTTGAACTAGGATTGCATTCTTTTGAACATCGTGCTTACAGTACATTGTCTATTGAATTGGTGCAAGAAGATTTTAAAAATTGTCACGATTTTGTTTCCAAACATAAACTTAATGTTTGTAATGTATTAGCATACCCATACGGAAATTTCCCACGAAAAAAATCTCAAAAATCTCAGTTTTTTAAAGAGTTAGAAGCACAGAACATCGCTTATGGTTTGCGCATTGGAAATCGTCTCAATAAACTGCCTTTTAAAAACAACTATGAGTTAAATCGATTGGATATTAAGGGCGAATACAGTCTGTTTAAATTCAAGCTAAAATTAAAATTAGGTAAACTGTCTTTATTTTAATCCTTTTTTTAAAAGTATCATTTTGGCATATCTCGAAAAAACGCCGTAAGAATTAATCACAGCAACTGCCAGTCCTGGAATACCGTCCAAAAACCCACGCCTTATAAAATATTCATGAAAAAATCGGTAGGCTGGTTTAAAGGCTAAATGAAAATAATTCATCCCTTTCCCCTTTGATAAAATCTGTTTGGCTTGAAACCAAGCATAAGCGTCTTTTTTACCAATATAATGTGCCAAACCTTTGTAGGTATAGTGTAATACTATGTTTTCTAGGGTTCCAATAGAGCCTTCAATGATAAGTTTTTCGTGAACATTTCCTTCAAAATGACATTTATCTCTCACCACCAATCGTGTTACATCATTGTCATGATGGTATAAAAAACGATTCATATAAAAGTGAGGGAAATTGAGTTTATATCCTGTATGCTTGTTTGAACTTATAGCGTTTAATATTTCTTTTTGAAGGGTGTAGGTGATACGTTCATCTCCATCCAAAAAAAGAATCCAATCACTAGTAGCATACTGTAACGCATGATTTTTTTGATTTGAAAAATTGTCAAATTTTCTAGAAACGACCTTACACCCATGGTCAGTTGCAATTTTAACAGTAGAATCTGTACTCATAGAGTCAACAACAATAATTTCATCTGCAAATTTAACAGAATAGAGAGCGTCCTCCAGATACTGGGCTTCGTTATATGTTGGAATAATTACTGTTAAAGTTTGCATTTCTGTTTAAAGTGTAAACTTACAAAAAAACTTTATATTTGCATCCTATGAATCGAATAGACACTTCTATTATTATCAGTACTTACAACTCCACTGAATGGTTAGAAAAAGTACTCCATGGATATAATAATCAGACCTACAGGTTATTTGAAATTGTCATTGCCGACGATGGATCTAATCAAAAAACGCTTGATCTTATTAAAAAGATTCAAAAGGAAGTTTTTTATCCGATTGTACATGTGTGGCATGAGGACAATGGGTTTCAAAAATCTCAAATATTAAACAAAGCGATTGAAAAATGCAGCACTCCCTATATCATCATGTCTGATGGGGATTGCATTCCAAGATTTGATTTCGTAGAAGTACATGTAAAACATAGAAAACAAGGATTGTTTTTATCGGGGGGATATTTTATGCTACCAATGAATATTTCAGATCTTATTTCTAAAGAAGATATTTATGAAGGCAATTGTTTTAATTTGAAATGGTTGAAATCAAATGGATTAAAAGCGTCTTTTAAAAATAATAAACTCACCGCTAAGGGGTTTAAATCATGGATTTTAAATTTAATAACTCCTACCAATGCAAGTTGGAACGGACATAATGCTTCTGGTTGGAAAAAAGACATCATGTCAATCAATGGTTTTGATGAGCGGATGCAATATGGTGGGCAAGACCGCGAACTTGGAGAACGCCTGTTTAATTATGGTTTAAAGAGTAAGCAAATTAGATACAGTGCTATTTGTGTGCATCTAGATCATCCACGAAGTTATAAAACAAAAGAATCGATTGATAAGAATTTAGAAATTAGAAAGGTTATCAAATCCGAAAACCGATCTTGGACAGATTACGGCATTCAAAAAATTATTTAAAATAAAGCATCTACGTTTTTTTATACACCCCTAATTTCCAATATGCAGTTCCTTTTTCAGAATCGACTTTAGAAAACTCCAATTGTTCCAACTCGGGAATTTCAAAATACTTCCAACATCCAGGGCCTTCTTTAAAAATGGAAGTGATTAAAATCCCGTCTTTCTTTAGTTTAGCTAAAATTCTATTTATAACTTTAGTTCTAACGGAATGATTAATATAATAAAATGCTTCATTAAAAACGATGACATCAAATTCTTGAGGAGGTTTGTAGTAGTGCAAATCTGCAACCTGAAAATCAGCATTTTCAAAATCATAATTAGATGCGGTTTTAATTGAAACTTTAGAGAAGTCAATCCCTAAAAAATATCCAATACCTTCATCCTCTAGTCGCATTCTTAAAATACCTTCACCCGATCCTAAATCTAGGATACTAGGCTGTTTTGTGGCATATTGTTTTATGGACGCTATAATTTTTGCATATCGAGGAGCTTCAACATCATTTTTTAGATAGTCCCATCGTCCTTTTTTGTACTGACGATTCCACCTAATTTTACGCCGCCAAATATGAAATTGATCCATAAAACTTAGTTTATTCATTGGATGTGATGTTTTAGAAATGGCGTTAATTTCTTAAGGATAATTTCAGGAGTCAGTTGATTGTATAAAAATGTAGGGTCTTCCTCAATTTTTCTACGATCCTCTCTTGAAGTGGAAAATAAATCGGGTTTCTCATCTAACAAATGTATAGAAGTATGAAGCTGTCCATCTTCAAAACTAGACCAATCTGATTTTAAGATATAGGGGGAGAAAATTGTAAACGTTGGTTTATCAAGTGCTTTTGCAATATGAACACTTCCGCCTTCATTAGCAATTAGAAGTTTACATTGATTCATCAAAGAAATAAACCCTCTAATATTCGATTCGTAAATATCAAAAATGATAGCATCTTGGTGTTTACAAGCCTCGTAAATTTCAGTAGCTTCTGCGATTTGGTTAGGGGCATAGTTAAACATTACATTCACTTCAAAATTTGAGGTCACATAATCAATTAGCTTAACGATATACGAATAAGGCATTGATTTTTGTGGAGTACTTCCCAAAATTCCAACCATCACGACTGGCTTAGAATAGGAGTTTAACTTAGAATATTTCTTTTCTTGGTCTGTTAAATATAATTTTGGGGAATAAATTGGAACATCTAAAGGAAATACTGAATCCACCAAATGAACTCTTTCTTCTATCGACTTCCCGCAAGGCAGTGTTTTTTCTTTTAAAGGAAGCACTTTATGTGTATGAAAATTAAAGATGGAACTTTTCCCCTTCTTTTGATATCCTACACGAATGGGTGCATTTGAGAATAGTGAAATAAACTTGCTTTGAAACTTAGAATACGGATCAAAAATAATATCGTATTTTTCCTTTCGGATGCGCCAAGTTGTTTTAATAAGCGTTGGAATTTTTTTCAAATCCTTCTCATTTATTGCAATGATATTATCAATGTTGGGGTTGTTTTCAATTACTCCTGTTGTGTAATCGTAAACAAAATAATCAATACGTGAGTTAGGGATTATTTTTTTAATGTTGGCTGCGATTAAAGAGGCAATGAGTACATCACCAATTCGCTTATTTTGAATTACAAGTATTTTTTTCATTAACTACTAAAGACTATCTTAGCAAGATATTACTTTTTTTAAAGTTACTAAAAGTTTAAATGAACAATATTATTATACAGTCCAAATTCAGTTCGTATTCTTCATCAATATTACAGGCAATAAGTGATTTTGATACTTCAGGTAATACCGTACTAAAAGGAGATCGAAATACTATTAAATCTATAGAAATTGAGGGATTACATTTGAATATTAAACAATTCAAAACCCCAAATTTTTTTAATGCTTTTGTTTACAAATACATTCGTAAATCAAAAGCACGAAGATCGTATGAATATGGAACTATATTAACTCAAAAATCTATTTTAACACCCACTCCAATTGCTTATTTTGAAACTTCCTCGTGGTGGGGTCTCAAACAAAGTTACTACGTTAGTCAGCATGTAAGCTATGATTTTGATTTTAGAGTACTCATACATGATTTAAAGTTGCAAAATAGAGTTGAAATTTTAAAACAGTTCACGGCATTTACGTTCAAACTCCACCAACAAAATGTTAATTTTCTAGATCATTCACCTGGGAATACATTGATAG
>JABAYY010000010.1 GCA_018608765.1 Flavobacteriaceae bacterium | reverse complement strand
TTTCCCCTACAATACTGTACAACAAACACTCCAAAGGGCGTTTGGCAACCTCAGCGCTGTCTTGTAATTTTAAACTTCCTGAAGCTGTGTTTCGTGGGTTTTTATAGGGTTCCTCCCCTGCGGCGATGCGGTCAACATTCATGGCGTTAAAGCCTTCAAAAGGGAGTACTATTTCACCTCTAATTTCAAATTTTTCTGGACAATCGCCTCGTAATTTTAAGGGGACTGATTTAATGGTTTTAATATTTGCTGTGACATTATCCCCTTGCGTACCATCGCCACGAGTCAACGCCTGTACTAGCAACCCATTTTCATAGGTCAGACTTATAGACGCCCCATCATATTTTAGTTCACACGTATATTGAATGGGACCATCGACCAATTTTCGCAAACGGGTTTCCCAATCCATTAAATCTTCTTTAGAATAGGAGTTATCTAAAGAGTACATACGCTGTGCATGCACAATCGTTTCAAAGTTTTTAGTGACGGCACCTCCCACTCTTAAGGTTGGAGAGCTGGCATCATAATACTGTGGATTTGCAGTTTCTAAGGCTTGGAGTTGCTTCAACTTGGTGTCAAACTCAAAGTCAGAAATGGACGGTGTGTCCAAGACATAATAGTTATAATTATGTTGACTCAGTTGGTTTCGAAGTTGTAAAATCTGTTCTTTTGTATCCATCAAAAAAAATAATCAGTTTTAATATTTAGCAGTACTAAGATATAAAAATGAGTGGTATCTTAAAGGGAATTAAGAAGAATTTATCAGCTATTTAGTAACAAAAAAACAACGTTTGCTGGCGCGCATCATTCTGTTTTTTCCAAAAATATCAGTCTTTAACTGAACGTTTTCAAAATCGTCCGAAGAAAAAAGCGCTTTTGTTTCTTCTCCTAAGTATTCATTGATTTCAAAATAGAGCAGCCCTTGTTTTTTTAGGGCTTGTTTGCTCAATGCTACGATGGCTTGATAAAACACCAAGGGATTGTTGTTTTCAACAAAGAGTGCCAAATGGGGTTCGTGTTCCAAGACATTAGGTGCCATGCGTTCTTTTTCACTTTCACGAACGTACGGCGGATTGGATACGATAATATCAAATTGCAATTCGGTGTTTTCCCATTCCAGAACATTCGCTTGGATCCCATTCAGTTGAACGCCATTTTGTTGGCCGTTGTATTGCGCCATTTCTAAAGCGGCAGGACTCACATCCAAAGCATATACGTCTGCATTGGGGAAATGTTTTGCCAAGCTCACCGCAATGCAGCCAGAACCCGTACCAATATCTAAAATTTTAAGAGGCTGGCTAGAATCTGCTTCTTTCAAAATCCAAGCAACCAATTCTTCCGTCTCTGGACGCGGGATCAATACGTTTGTATCCACTTTAAATTCCAATCCAAAAAAGGAAGTGGTTCCAAGGATGTATTGAATGGGTTCATAAGTCAAAAGACGACTGATGAGGGTTTCAAAATATTCAAACGTTTCAGGGGTAATGAGTGTTTCAGATTTAAGACTGACATCAATGCGTTTGTAGTTTAAGTGCTGTTCGCAAATGCGGTAAAAAAAGGCGTTAATTTCTTCCTTAGGATAATAGCCTATAAGTCCATTTTGAAAAAAATTCTGAAGTGATTTTAACTGCATTATAAAGGTTTTATCATTCGAACGCCACATGAGCTGTGTCCTGTATTCCCCATGGAAGTCTCTAGATATTTAAATCCGTATTGGTGATATAATTTTTGAGCTGTTTTGAGTTCCGAAAGTGTTTCTAAATAACACTGCGTATAGCCCATTGATTTGGCAGCTTCCAAACAACAATCTAAGAGTTGTTTGCTATATCCTTTTCCACGAAGATCTGCGGCAATATACATTTTTTGGAGTTCACAAATGGACGGATCCTCACGGTCCAAAACTTTTATCCCTGCCCCTCCTTTGACTTGACCTTCGTGTTCTATTACAAAATAAACGGCTTTTTCTTCTTGATAGGATTCAAACATTTGTGTGGTTTCTACATCTTCATAAACGGTCCCTGTTAAAGGAAGCTGAAGTTCTATAAATATGGATTTAATGACAGTTTCGATTTGTGAATTATCATTAAATTGAATTTCTCTAATACGCATGTGATGGATACCGATTAATAAATCCTATTTTTGTTGTTCGAAGATACATATAATAGCCAAAAAATGATCAAAAATTTTACGATATACTTCTTATTTTTTTTAACGACAAGTTGTGCTCTCAAGCAGAAACCCGAATTCATTAAATTGGAGACTATTGAGATTGTAGAAGCCAATTCAAAAAAAATAACCCTAAGAGCGGAAGCGCTGTTTAACAACCCCAATGCCGTCAAAGGCCGCATGAATACAGAAGGAGTCAATGTATCTGTTAATGATATTTTGATGGGATCTATCCGTGCAGAAGAATTCAAAGTACCTGCAAAAGACACTTTTAAAGTTCCGCTACAAATTGAAATTGACCCGATACAACTTCTAAATAAAGATCCGGATGGATTTTTGGGAGGACTTCTAAACAGTGTAATAAAACGCAGCTTAAACGTCAAATACGAAGGTATTATTAATTTTAAAGTCATGGGGTTTACTTATAAGTATCCTATTAGCAAAACTGAAATCATAAAAATTAAATTATAATCTCTCACGAACATTATATAGCACGTTGTATTGAAATTGCCAAAAAAGGTTTGGGTTCCACGGCTCCAAACCCCATGGTAGGCTGCGTAATTGTGGTAGAGGATCAAATTATTGCTGAAGGCTATACGAGTCCGTATGGAGGTGCTCATGCAGAAGTAAATGCGATTAAGGCTGTAAAAGATGTGAGCCTACTCCCCAAAGCGACTTTGTATGTCACTCTAGAACCCTGTGCCCATTTTGGGAAAACTCCACCTTGCAGCGATTTAATCATTACACACAAAATACCTAGAGTGGTGATTGGGTGTCTGGATGAGCACGAAAAAGTATGTGGTAAAGGCATCGCAAAACTAAAAGCTGCAGGATGTGAAGTCACAGTTGGGGTCTTGGAGGATGAATGTAAACTACATCACAAACGTTTTTTTACATACCATACTAAAAAGCGTCCTTATATTATATTAAAATGGGCTGAGAGCAGCTATGGCTACATCGCCCCTCTTTCTAAATCTGAAACCAAGCCTGTTTGGATTAGCAATACACACTCCAGGCAATTAGTACATCAATGGCGCGCAGAAGAACAAGCAATCTTAGTGGGTGCTAATACAGTGATTCAAGACAATCCAAGTTTGACAACCCGTGACGTAGAAGGAGCCAATCCCATCCGCATTGTGATTGACCTTAAAAATTCCTTAGCAGAAATCTACCAAATATTTAATTCTGAATCAAAAACCATCCGATTGACGGCTGATGAAATCAGTTCTGATAAACCACTGGCATCAGAAGTTTGCAAGGCATTATACAAACATCAAATAAATTCGGTAATTATTGAAGGTGGACAAAAAACTCTGCAAGCATTCATCGATGAGAACCTTTGGGACGAAGCACGTATATTTACAGGGGAATTGAAGTTAGATGAAGGCATACAATCCCCTAAAATTAACGGCACTCTCAGTACTGAAACCTGGATTGGTTCGGATTGCTTAAAAATCCTTAGAAATGATTGATACGATTATATTTGATTTCGGGGATGTGTTTATCAATTTAGACAAGCCAGCTATTGAACGCTCGCTGTTCAATCTTGGAGTGACCACTATTACTGACGACATGCTTGAAACGGCCATGCAGTATGAAAAAGGGTTGATCCCTACCGACAACTTTGTGAGTGCATTTACAGATAAATACCCATTCATTTCGGCAGCACAATTTAAAAAAGCATGGAATTCAATTATTTTAGAATTCCCAGAACATCGTTTAGAGTTTATAGAAAACCTTTCCATAAATAAAAATTACAAACTTATTTTACTCAGCAATACCAACGCACTGCATATTGAACAAGTCATTGAAAATATGTCTTTATATAGGTACGAGCGTTTTAAAAGGTGTTTTGATCAATTCTATCTTTCCCATGAAATACAGTTTCGCAAACCCGATGCTTCTATTTATGAATTTGTATTGAAAGAAAATAAATTGGAAGCCTCTACTTGTTTTTTTGTAGATGACACGAAAGAAAATACACAGGCTGCAGCACAACTTGGCATTCATGTTTGGAATAACAACCCAGCGAAAGAAGACATCATTAACCTCTTTGACAACCCTGTATTTACAAAGTCCTAATGTCAATGATGACCTATAAAACCATACTCAAACCTTCTGAAGAAGTCCTTTACAAAGACAAAGGGAGTAAGTTTTATGGATATGCATTCCCAATAAAGAGTGTTGAAGATCATAAAGGGATTATAGAAAACCTTAAACAAAAACATTCTAGTGCGGGTCATTTTTGTTTTGCGTACCAATTTGGTATTGATACTCCCTATTACCGCACTTCCGACGATGGTGAGCCCTCAAACAGTGCAGGCTTGCCAATTTATGGACAATTACAAGCGTTTGATGTTACTAATGTTCTGGTGGTGGTAGTTCGTTATTTTGGAGGGACGAAACTTGGGGTTGGGGGCTTGATAAGTGCTTATAAAACCACTGCTAAATTAAGTTTGGAGGCTAGTGACCTAAAAACTTTGGATATTTTAATTCCATTCAAACTTAGCTTTGAATACAAAGATTTGAGCCAAGTGATGCGAATTATCAAAAAACACCAATTGATTTTAAAATCTCAGCGGCTAGAAATGGAATGTGAAGTGGAAATTTTGGTCAAAAAAAGTGTCAAAAAAAGCCTTCAAACGGCATTTGAGCCCTTTCATAAAATTAAAGTTGAAATTTTAAACGATTAAATATGCAGTTTATCTAAAATATAGGCCGGACAACGCATCGGATTATTAGACTTCATGTTAACAAATACCAATTTAGTATTGGCTGTTGTCAGTAAATCACCGCTAGAATTATGAATTTCGTAATCAAATTCAATCGAAGCAGTTGGCTGCTTGACTAGGGTTGTGGTTATCGTTAAAACATCATCGTAACATGCTGGTTTTTTGTAGTTTACATTCAAGGATACGACAGGCAACATCACTTCGTTTTCCTCCATCTCTTTGTAAGAAATCCCCAATGCAGTTAGCCACTCCAGACGGCCAATTTCCAGATACTGAGCATAATTACCATGGTACACAACCCCCATTTGATCGGTTTCTGCGTATCTTACCTTAATCTTTGTTTGATGTCTGTTCATATATTAAAATTTGTATATTTATAAAAATTAAACATGAGGAAAAATTATTAAATAATCAATTGAATTTGATTTTTTTTTATGATAATTTGTTCACATATTTGTACTGTAAAATAACGACAAGCACTCCCCTAAATTTTCGTTGTTTTCAATCAACTAAAAAACTAACTAACTAACAACATGAATAACACTGCGCAATCGGTCTGGGAAAACTGTCTAAACTTTATAAAAGACAACATTCAGCCGCAAGCCTATAAAACTTGGTTTGAACCTATTGTAGCTGTGAAATTGGACGATCATGCACTTAGTATTCAAGTTCCTAGTAAATTCTTCTATGAGTGGCTTGAAGAACATTATGTTAAAATTTTAAAAGTTGCCCTTACCAAAGAGCTTGGTGTGAATGCCAAATTGGTGTACATCATCAAAATGGAAAATACATATGGCAACAAACAGCCCTTTACAGAAAAAATTCCAAGTTCAAACCGTTCGGCGGTCTATTCGCAACGTGTGGATATTCCTCTAAAAAATATAAATCCTGAATTAAAAAATCCATTTGTAATTCCAGGAATCAGAAACGTTAAGATTGAATCTCAATTAAATCCAACCTATACTTTTGATAACTTTTTAGAAGGCGACTCAAACAGGTTGGCGCGTAACGCAAGTATTGCTGTGGCAAACAAACCTGGAGGTACTTCCTTTAATCCCTTGCTTATATTTGGAGGGGTTGGCTTAGGAAAAACACACTTAGCACACGCAATAGGGGTTGATATTAAAGATAAATATCCCGAAAAAACGGTGTTATACATCTCTGCTGAAAAATTTACACAACAATACATAGAGTCTGTTAAGAAGAACAATCGAAATGATTTCATTCACTTCTACCAAATTATAGATGTGTTAATTATTGATGATGTTCAGTTTTTATCTGGAAAATCCGGAACACAAGATGTATTCTTTCATATTTTCAACCACTTACATCAAAACGGGAAACAGGTTATTTTAACAAGTGACAAAGCACCTGTGGACATGCAAGATATTGAGCAACGTTTATTATCTCGATTCAAATGGGGATTATCTGCAGAACTTCAAAATCCTGATTTTGAAACACGTGTATCTATTGTTAAAAATAAACTATACAGAGATGGCGTTGAAATGCCAGAAGAAATCATTGAATATTTAGCCAAACACATCACTTCAAATGTTCGTGAATTGGAAGGGGCTATCATTTCATTGATTGCACAGTCTTCATTCAATAAAAAAGAAATCACTCTTTCTCTGGCGAAAGAAATCGTTGAGAAGTTTGTCAAAAACACCAAACGAGAAGTGTCTATCGACTACATTCAAAAAGTGGTTTCGGATTATTTTCAAATGGATGTGGATACTCTTCAATCCAAAACACGAAAGCGTCATATTGTTCAAGCGAGACAGTTAGCTATGTTTTTTGCTAAGAAATTTACCAAAGCTTCGTTGGCAAGCATCGGATCTCAAATAGGAAAACGCGATCACGCAACGGTTCTACACGCTTGCAAAACGGTTAACAACCTCTCTACGACAGATAAGCAGTTTAGAAAATACGTAGAAGACTTGACAAAAAAATTATCCATTTAATAACTATTTTTTTTATTAAGAATTGATCGTTTACACACTCCATTTTGTGGGATTTGTTCGCTTAAAAAACAACTAATATTTCTAAAATAATGACTGGAAAACTATACTTAATTCCCACAGGTTTAGGCGATAACGCCCCTTTAGAAGTTTTGCCTCTTTCCATCAAAAAAGTCATTGAAAACATAGATACTTACATTGTCGAAAATGAAAAAGCAGCTCGAAAGTTTATAAAATCTGTGAGCTCTGGAAAAGACCAATCGCGTTTGAATCTGTACAGTCTAAACAAGTTTACAGACCCTTTAGAAATCCCTTCATTTTTAGACGAATGTTTGGCTGGTAATTCAGTTGGACTGCTTTCAGATGCAGGCTGTCCTGGAGTCGCTGATCCGGGTGCTGAAGTAGTTAAAATTGCACACAAACAAAATATTCAAGTAATTCCGTTGGTTGGCCCCTCGTCTATATTATTGGCAATGATGAGTTCTGGAATGAATGGTCAGAATTTTGCTTTTAATGGCTACTTACCAATTGACAAAGCAGAACGAAAATCTAAAATAAAACAACTCGAAAGACGTTCTTTTGAAGAGTATCAATCCCAATTATTTATAGAAACCCCCTATAGAAATAATAGCATTCTAGAAGACTTAAGTGCAATTCTAAATCCAGAAACACGAATATGTGTGGCTTGCGATTTGACCCTTCCCTCAGAATATATCAAAACACAAACGGCGAAAGAATGGAAACATTCAAAATTAGATTTCCACAAACGACCCGCTATTTTTATTATTCAAAAAGATTAAGGGAAAATTATTTTTGGTTTTTTTTGAGCCTTGACAAAAGAGGTGTCATAGCCCGAGAATTTATGCATATACGATAGAATGTCTGTGCCGTAAGCATCCTCAGAATCTATAGCCCCATAACTTCTTAAGTAGCGCTTTACGTTTCCTGGACCTGCTAAATGAGCGGCCGCTAAAATACCCGATTCTGTGATACGAATACCATCAATTTTTTTACCAACAAACCGTTTGATATCACGTCTTAAAACCCATTTGTTTCGTTTCGCATTTGCTAAAAAGGCTTTCTCTTGTAGAGCTGGGTTCTTTAAAAATAAATTTGGGTTTTTAATTCCTAATAAATCTAATGTTGTCACACCAAATTGATATTTTCCCAAGTAACCAAGCGTGTTAATAGCTTTATAGTTCCCCTGAGATTCTTTGAATGCAATCGCTTCTTTAAACGCAACATAAGTGTTGCCTAAATACAAAATTCCAGAATTCTTATTTATAGTCTTTAAGGTCGGAATTTCTTGATAAACAGTGTAATCTAATAGCTTAGAAGTGACCACATAGTCGTTGTAATTAATTTTTGGTTGGATTGAAAATGAAATCAGTAAAAAAGCAGCTGTTAGCAGAGGTACTAACAAATAAAACCAATACTTTAATTTGATGTCAATCTTTTTCATACAAAACTAATATAACTAAAAACAGTATAAATACACATTATTCCCGAACTCCTCGACGGTCCAAATATAATTGGTACTTTTTAGCATTTTGATTGTGTCCTCTTAAGGTTTTAGCAAAAAGGTGAAATCCTGGGTTTTGAGCATCTGCAGCAAAATAAAAATACGAGTGTTTCTCGTAATTCAACACGGCTTTAATCGCTGTCAAATCTGGCATCGCAATCATACCTGGGGGTAAGCCTTTGTATTTATAGGTATTGAAAGGGGAATTAATCGATTTATGCACATTCAAAACACGTCTGATAATGGTGTTTTTATACTTTGGCAACTGATAGGCTGCATATTTGAGTGTGGGATCAGCCTGCAGAGGCCAATTATTATTTAAACGATTGATATAAACTCCCGCTATTCGCGGCTGTTCGGAGGCTTGCTTGGACTCTTCATGAACAATTGCTGCTAGTGCCAACACTTCGTGAGGCTTCAAACCAATTGATTTCGCTTTTTCTAAACGGGTCACATTCCAAAAACGATTGTACTCTTTTAACATGCGCTTCCTAAAGGTTTTTGCAGAAGTATTCCAGAAAAACTCATAGCTATTCGGGAGATACATCCCCAGAGCATTTTCTTCTGTGAAATTATGCGTTTCTAAAAATTCTTTTTCTGTAAATGCAGTAATCAAGGCGACACTATCGGCCTCAATTTGACCGGATATTCGAGAGGCTAGATCTGCTAAAGAATGCTGATTGTTAAATGCTATTTTTATGGGTATATTACGACTGCGAATAGAGTTAATAATGTCATTATTAGTCATCCCTTTAGTTATCACAAAACGACCCGCTTTGATGTTATTGACATACTTTTTTTGCTTGGCTAATGTTTCAAACGTTTCAATATTTTTTAAAAGCGGTTCTAAATCGGCGCGAACTTCAGCAAAGGTTGCATCAGAACTTACAAAGATATAGGCTTCTTTGGAATTGAAATTAGTATTGGGAACTAACATCACTGAATAAATATAGTAGGAAAAAATCCCTACGCCTACCAACCCCAGTAATACGATAGCTAGTGCTATTTTTTTAAAGTACATGATTTATAAATTGAAATAAATATTCATTTTTGTAGCGTCCTTTATAGAACCGCCATCTTTTCTTTAGCCCTACTTTTTCAAATCCTAAAGATTCAAATAAGCGAATGCTTACACTATTATCTTCTAACACATTACTATACAACTGATGGAGGCCTAACTCATTAAAACTATAATCCATCAATACGGACAAGGCATCTTTTCCATATCCTTTCCCTCTATATGCTTCCGTCAATACAATACTAACCCCTGCATGTTTGTTGTGAGAATCAAAATCAAAAAGATCAATAAAGCCTAGAGGCTCATTGGTTTTAGACGTAATCACCAACCGCAATTGTTTTAGTTTTTTAATATCATTTTGAGCGGTTTCTAAATATTTTTGCAATACATCCTTAGAAAAAGGAGTTTGAATTTGACTTAATTCCCACAGAGCCTCGTCATTCTCTATTGAATATAAAAATGCTAAATCCTGAAGCACCAAGCCCCTTAGATTGATGTAATCTCCTTCTAATGCTACCATTCTAAATCTCCTTTAAAGACTTGCTTTGTTGGCCCGCATAACCACACATCTGAGTAGGAAGATGAAATGGGTTTAAACCTAACTTTCAAAACCCCACCTTGTGTTTCTAAGGAAATTGATTTTGATGTAGTTTGATTGGAGTGAAACATTGCAATAGCAACTGCTGTCGCTCCTGTACCACAAGACAAAGTCTCTCCTTCTACCCCTCGTTCATACGTTCGGATTGAAAAAGTATCGTCATTTATTTTTTCAGCAAAATTTACATTAACACCCTCAATATCAAAAGGTGGAGTGTGTCGAATTTTAGCCCCCTCTACGTTCATGTCAATCGCTTGTAAACCAGATTGAAGTGATACATAATGTGGAGAACCTGTATCGAGAATATGATAATTATCATTTGAAGAAATGGATGAAACGTCTTGCATCTTCAGTTCTACATAGGCGTCATCAATATGTGCCAAGTGCGGCCCATCAATTGCTAAAAACTTAGTATTTTTCTCAATAATTCCTAAAAAATTAGCAAAGGCAACTATACATCGTCCACCATTTCCACACATGGTACTTTCGTTGCCATCAGCATTAAAATACACCATTCTAAAATCATAGCCTGGCTCGGATTCTAAAAGAATCAAACCATCAGCCCCAACGCCAGTACGGCGGTTACACAGATGGGCAATCAAAGCAGTATTGTGTTTTTCAAATACATCCTTGCGATTGTCAATCATCACAAAATCGTTTCCTGTTCCTTGGTATTTATAAAATAATTGCTTCATATATAAAAACAAATATAAGAATATTAAACTGTAAATTCAGCTGTTAAATCGTCGTTAAAATTGAATTGTGAATTCAATAAAAAACTAATTTTAGGGTTAGAATAATGAACTTAAATCAAAACACCATGAAAAAATTTCTCACACTTGTATGTGTTTCAGCTTTGGGTGGAGCACTGACCCTCGGAGCTTACAAGCATTTTTTTGAAGCTTCAGAAATTCCGAAAGTTGTTGAAAACCAATCTAAAGCCACCCTGTTTCCTGTCAACTTAGAGAAACATTATGATGGAGGAACCAATATAGATTTTACGACTGCAGCTAATAAAACCGTTCATTCTGTAGTTCATGTAAAAAACACAACACTTAGTAAGGGCTACACTAGTTTTGAAGATTTATTTTTTGGAAGATCGCAACAACGTGAACAAATTGGAACTGGCTCGGGTGTTATTATTTCACCTGATGGCTATATCATTACTAACAACCATGTCATTGAAGGGGCACAATCTATTGAGATTACCACCAATGACAACAAAACATTTGATGCCGAACTCATTGGGACAGATCCAAATACTGATATTGCTTTGTTAAAAATAGAGTCCGATAAAACTCTAGATTATACCCCCTTTGGAGATAGCAACTCCGCTCAAATTGGAGAATGGGTCTTGGCTGTAGGCAATCCTTTTAACCTTACCTCTACAGTAACAGCTGGAATTATAAGTGCAAAATCAAGAGATTTATCGGGACAAAACACACAGTCATTTATACAAACAGATGCAGCTGTAAATCCTGGAAACTCAGGGGGTGCTTTGGTAAATATAAAAGGTGAATTGATTGGAATCAATACCGCCATTTCATCGCAAACAGGATCCTACATCGGCTATTCATTTGCAGTACCTAGTAATATTGCACGTAAAGTCGTAGAGGATATTATGGAATTTGGAAATGTTCAAAACGGCATTTTAGGAGTGATTGGAGGCGAACTAAATAGCAAAAACGCCAAAGATTTTGGAGTCGACCAAACTGAAGGGTTTTATGTAACGGATGTACAAATAGGAACGGGTGCAGATCGAGCTGGCATACAAAAGGGGGACATCATTCAACGCATTGATGGAATTACAATTTCTAAATTTTCAGACTTAAAAGGATTTTTAAATACCAAAAGTCCAGAAGATGAAGTTCAAGTTGAATTTTTAAGAAATGGCACTATAGAACGCTTAATTGTGACGTTAGAAAAACTCACCATGATTGAAATTCCAATTATTGGAACTCTTGAAGAAGCCTCTAAAGAAGCCCTTCAGAATCTTAATATTGACTTTGGTTTGCAACTTTCTGAGCTTTCTGAAACCCACCGAAAAGGCTGGGAATCAGATGGTATTTATGAGGGAAGTTTTATTACCGAAATCAACGATGAGAACATAAATTCTGTCAATGATGCTCAGAGAGCGCTGGAAAAATATTCCAATAAAGTACTAAGAATTGCTGTCGTTAAAACTAATGGTGAAAAAGTGATGTACCGCTTTAGATAAAACACTAATATTCATTTGATTAAAATCCATTACTTAATTTTTAAGTGGTGGATTTTTTTTATGTAAAAAAGTTACGAAAACGTTTGAAATCTTCTATTTTTGCAAAAACATTCTAAAACTCAAATAAATGGCTTTAAAACCCACCTACGATTCCGAAATTGCGTTTCAATCAGACCGCAGAAAAGCAGCTGTTGAACTCATTAAAATCATTAGCGACTTATGGTATGATTTTTCTATTGAATTGGTCTTATTTAGAAACCAACTTATGGACCGAAACGTTAGTGAGATTCTCAAACTTCATGAATATGCTGGTGAGTTTGTAAACAAACCAATTTCAATTTTTGATTCTGTAGAAATGGCACAAGCCATCAAATTATTAAACCTCCCAGCTTCTAAATTAGATATTGGAAAATTAACTTTTGAATACCATAAAGAAGAGGTTTCTAGCCACTCTATATCAGCCTTTCTATCTAAAAAATTAAAAGCTGCAAAACAACAACCAAAACTGGAGCCCAAAGATGTGGTACTTTATGGGTTTGGACGCATAGGACGGTTGGTAGCGCGTGAACTGATGGGGAAATCTGGAAGTGGGAGTCAATTACGACTTCGAGCCATTGTAACTCGCGATAAACTAACTCCTACTATTTTAGAAAAAAGAGCAGCATTGCTTAGAAGCGACTCTGTACATGGTGACTTTTACGGGACGGTTCGTGTGGATACAAAATTACAGGCTTTAATTATAAATGGCATGACCGTTTACATTATATCCGCTACAAAACCTGAAGAGATTGACTACACAACTTATGGCATAAATGAGGCTCTAATTATTGACAATACGGGAGCTTTTAGAGATCAAGAAGCACTTCAAAGACATTTAAGTGCTAAGGGATCACAAAAAATATTATTAACTGCACCCGGAAAAGGCATTCCAAATATTGTACATGGAGTGAATCATTTGGAGCATGCTCCTGAAAGTGTTGATATTTTTTCTGCTGCGTCCTGTACAACAAATGCCATTACCCCTATTTTGAAAGTTATTGAAGACTCCTTAGGAGTGGTTCATGGCCATCTCGAAACAATACATGCCTATACAAATGATCAGAATTTAGTTGATAATATGCATTCTAAATACCGAAGAGGACGCGCCGCAGCACTTAATATGGTCATTACTGAAACTGGGGCAGGAAAAGCAGTCAGCAAAGCTCTTCCTTCGTTAGAGAACAAACTCACTTCTAATGCCATTCGAGTGCCGGTTCCAAATGGAAGTTTGGCCATTCTAAATCTTGAGATTAAAAAGAAAACCACCTTAAAAAGGATCAATACACTAATTAAATCGGCCGCACTTACAGGCGCATTAGTAGAACAAATCAAATATGAATTCAACGATGAACTTGTTTCCAGTGATATAGTAGGCAGTACCGCACCCGCCATTTATGACAGTAAAGCAACTATTGTGAGTCCTAATGGAAAAAATATAATTCTATATATATGGTATGATAATGAATTTGGATACAGCCATCAAGTGGTGCGCTTAGCCAAATACATTGCCAAAGTAAGACGATTCACTTATTATTAGAATTTTCAATTCGTTATCTTTGCGCTTTAAATTTAGCAGATGCGTATAGACATCATTACTGTTTTACCCGAATTATTGAAAAGCCCATTTGAGGCCTCTATTCTAAAGCGTGCTATTGATGCAGGCTTGGTAAGTGTTCATTTTCATAATTTACGAGATTATACTTCTGACAAGTACAAATCCATAGATGATACTCAATTTGGGGGTGGCGCTGGAATGGTGATGATGATAGAACCGATTGACAAATGTATATCTCAATTAAAATCGGAACGTGATTATGATGAAGTCATTTACATGACTCCCGATGGAGAAACACTTAATCAAGGTATTGCCAATCAACTGTCTATGAAAGGTAACTTAATAATGCTTTGTGGACATTATAAAGGAGTTGATCAACGTGTACGCGATCAATTTATAACCAAAGAAATTTCTATTGGGGACTATGTTCTCTCTGGTGGAGAATTGGGAGCTGCTGTCCTCTGCGATTCCATTATCCGTCTCATCCCTGGCGTTTTAGGGAATGAAACTTCAGCGCTAACCGATTCGTTTCAAGATGGATTATTAGCACCCCCAATTTACACAAAACCAAGAGATTATAAGGGATGGAAGGTTCCTGAACTTTTGGTCAGTGGTAATTTTCCGAAAATAGAAAAATGGCGTGAAGAACAAGCACTTGAACGCACCAAGAAACGTCGGCCCGATTTATTGGAAGATTAAAAAAACTTACGTCCCTAAAATTTTTCTGTAATAAAGTTTCTAAGTTTTACTTTTTACTTATATTTGCAGCCAATTTCGAGTTAACCTCTGGCGATCATCGTGAATGTTGTTTCGAATAAATATTTAAAAAACCATAAACATGGAATCCTTAATTAAATTTGTACAAGACGAATTTGTAG
>JABAYY010000097.1 GCA_018608765.1 Flavobacteriaceae bacterium | reverse complement strand
AATCATTATTTACAAAAGCATTCTGTTATTCAGAATGCTTTTTTTATTTTTACACCATGTTTAAATGGTTCTTTAAAAATAAACCCAACACAAACACCGCTACAGAAATGTCTAAAAAATACTTGATTGTTGGACTGGGAAATATTGGTGCCGACTATGTAAATACCCGACATAATATTGGATTTAAGGTAGTGGAAAAATTTGCGCAGCTCAATGACACTGTTTTTGAAACCAAAAAACTAGGCGATTTTGCTAGCTTCAAATTTAAGGGGCGCACGTTTCTGCTTTTAAAACCAAATACTTATATGAATCTTAGCGGGAAGGCTGTGAAGTATTGGTTAGAAAAAGAATCCATCCCACACGAAAATTTGTTAGTAATTACAGATGATCTTAATCTGCCATTTGGAACCCTTCGCCTAAAAATGAAAGGCAGTGCAGGGGGACATAATGGCCTCAAAGATATACAAGACAAACTAAATACATCACAGTACAACAGACTTCGTTTTGGAATAAGTGATGAATTTTCAAAAGGCAAACAAGTAGATTATGTACTTGGAAACTGGACGGACGAGGAATCCGAAACACTCAAAGAACGTTTGGAGCATTGCAGTGAATTTATCAAAAACTTTGTCATGGCTGGTATTCAAAATGCGATGAACAACTTTAACGGTACCTAATTGTTTGGGAATTTAAATACAGTCACCTTATAAAACGATTAAAATCAAGCAGTAAGAGTATCAACTATAATTTATTAACTTTTTATTTTAATTTTTTATGAATTGTTTTTTGTAGATTTACAACAACCAATTTAACAAAATTAATAATGAAAAAAATTACTTTGAAAGCTATTTTTATGGCTTTGTTTTTAACAACTTCTGTTTCATTTTCTCAAACATCTTCGAGCAGTCAAACATTATTTGGCCAGGAACTCACTGATGCCAATGTTAAAAGTCTTGAGGAATCAGGAGTCATTCGCTGTGGAAGTGTTGAGTATGAAAAACACCTTCAATCACTTTACCCAGAAAGGGCTACAAACGAAGAGTTTGAATCTTGGTTATCACCAAAAGTTCAAGAGATTCAAGCGCAAAGATCAAATGGTGTTTCTATTATGGTTACCATACCAGTAGTGTACCATGTCTTAACAGATGGAGCTGGGTCATCAAACTTGACCGAAGCAATAATTCAGGCGCAAAACGACCAATTAAATTTAGATTTCAGCAATAATTCTGGAAGTGGATATTCAGCTGCCTCAGATACAGAAGTCCAGTTTTGCTTAGCAACACAAAACGAAGCAGAAGAAGCTATTTTTGAGCCTGGAATCAATAGAATAACAGATTATGGAGCAGGGCCTTTTTCAAGGCCAGATTTCGAAAACACAATAAAACCAGCCACACAATGGGATCCAACCCGATATTTGAATATTTGGGTAGCTGATTTAGAAAGTCCTCTTTTAGGATATGCTCAATTCCCTTCTAATTCAGGATTGTCTGGTCTAAACACTATTGGTGGAGATGCAAACACCGATGGAGTAGTTATTACGTCATTTTCAGTAGGTTCTGTTGCAAATCCAGGTCCTGGCAGTCCTTATAACCTAGGAAGAACTCTAACACACGAACTAGGTCACTGGTTCGGTTTAAGACATATTTGGGGCGATACTGGAAACTGTTCAAATGACGATTTTTGTGCGGATACACCCGATGCTACAACATCTAATGGAGGGTGCCCAACAATAGACTCTTGTCCTTCAGATGGTTTGGGAGCAGACATGGTTGAAAACTACATGGATTATACAAATGATGGTTGTATGCATACCTTTACAGCAGACCAAACAACAAGAATTCAAGCTGTTTTAGCCAACTCGCCAAGACGTATGGAATTGGGGACATCTACAGCTTGTTCGCCAGTTATTTCCTATGAAAACGATGGAGCAATTGAACTGGATGATTTAGGCGTCGAGCAATGTGGTAGTTCCACAATTATACCCACCGTGATTGTTACCAATAAAGGAACTACAACCTTAACTTCTGCAGTGATCAGTTATAAAATTGATAATGAGACGGCCTCCACGCAATCTTGGAGTGGTTTTTTGTTTACAACTCAAAGTCAAACCGTAACGCTTCCTTCTATAAATGTTTCTGCGGGGAGTCATACATTTACAGTTGAATTATTAAGCCCAAATGGTGTTGATGATGAAAATACAGTTGACAATACAGTAGTATCTAGTGAATTCAGTGTCTTCTTTGATACGACTACTGTCAACCTTTCATTAACCACAGATTTATATGGAAGCGAAACATCATGGTTTCTTGTAGACAGTGCTGATAACGTTTTATACTCAGGAGAAGGTTATGCTGACACCCCTAATGATGGGACTGCTCTTACTACCTATAATGAAGTTTTTAATGTGCCTTCTGGAGAATGTTACTCATTTAAAATTTATGACGAATACGGAGATGGAATTTGCTGTACCTATGGACCTGGTAGTTACACACTAACGGACAGTAATTCAAATGTGATTGCGACTGGCGCAGAATTTGGAGCTGAAGAAATTGTTTCATTTGCTGTAAACACGCTTGGAATTGAAAGTTATTTGTTAGATCGCAAAATCACGCTCTATCCAAATCCAACCACAAACGTGCTTAATATCAAGCTTGGCACTTCAAACAGCTTGCCTGATAACTACACAATATATAATATGTTAGGTCAAGTTGTTCTTCAGCAATCTGTTTCAGAGCTCAACGATTTAACGGTGAATACTTCCAGCCTAAGTAAGGGGATGTATTTCATTAAAATAGCAACAGACAATGCTTCAATGTCACTGCCATTTGTTAAAAAATAAAGCATTTATATAATAACAAAAAAAAGGAGCTCTTGAGCTCCTTTTTTTTATTCAATAGATTTCAATAATTAACAGCCATGGTTAACACTCTAAAGAATTCACTGTCAAAAAAAACAAAAGCGAATGCCCTTAAAATGTCGTCCTTTTTTTATCTTCGTACTTTATATTTTGAATTCCAAAAACTAGCTGTTGAAAATTAAGTCTGCCGCAGATTATGATCAAATAAAAGACTCTGTCGTCACTATTGGCACATTTGATGGTGTTCATAGGGGACATCAAAAAATAATCAAACGCCTCGTCGCTATTGCTCAAACAGAACAACTACAAGCCTTGGTATTGACTTTTTTTCCGCATCCTCGAATGGTAGTCCAAAAAGACACGTCTATAAAACTCATTAACACTATTGATGAGAAAGCAGATTTAATTCAGGATTTAGGCGTAGATCATCTCGTAATCAAAGCTTTTACTAAAGATTTTTCAAGACTAACGTCGCTCGAATATGTACGCGATGTGCTGGTCAACAAACTACATGTAAAACACATTATTGTGGGTTATGATCATCATTTTGGTCGAAACCGTACTGCCAATATCAAAGACCTCAAAGAATTTGGAGCCTTTTACGGATTTAAAGTCACTGAAATTGGAGCGCAAGAAGTAGGAGATGTGGCGGTTAGTTCTACCAAAATAAGAACCGCGTTAGGAGAAGGTGCCATCAAAATTGCCAATGAATTTTTGGGCTATAACTTTATAATCAACGGAACGGTCGTTAAAGGAAAAGGCCTTGGAAAAACAATTCAGTTTCCGACGGCTAATTTAAAAATAGAAGAACCTTACAAACTCATTCCAAAAAAAGGAGTCTATTTAGTACAAGCAATCATTGACACCAAATTGGTGTATGGAATGCTGAACATCGGTACCAATCCCACCGTCAGTGACGCCAATGAACTTTCTGTAGAGGTATTCTTTTTCGACTTTAATCAAACGCTTTATGGAACCACACTTAAGATTCAATTTCTAGATCGGATTAGAGACGAAATTAAGTTTTCGGGCTTAGAGGGTTTGAAATCTCAATTAGAACAGGATCAACAGTCTGCTTTTGCCAAAATAGCCTTACTCACAAAAAACTAATTCAATTTAGACGTAAAACCAATTCTTGTTTTATTCTAAATGATTAAATTTGCTTTTTAAAATAAGAGCCATGTTACAAGTATCCTATATAAGAGAGCACCAAGCGGAAGTCATAGAGCGTTTAAGCAAACGTACAAACGATGCCAAATCGCTCATCGATGCCGTCATAAAATTGGACGAATCTCGTAGAGGACTTCAAACACAAGTAGATACAATTTCTTCGGAGTTGAATACAATCTCTAAAGAAATAGGGGAGTTGTTTAAATCGGGACAAGCCCAAAAGGCTAATGAGTTCAAACAAAAAACTGCGGAACTAAAAAGTTCTAAAGTGGAACTTTCTGAGGAGTTAAACGCAGCAACCGAAGACCTCCAAACCTTATTATATAAAATTCCTAATCTTCCAAATCCAATTGTTCCTGTTGGAACAACAGAAGATGATAACGAAGAAATATTCCGTGCAGGTACCATTCCAACGCTTTCTGAGAATGCAGTCCCTCATTGGGAGTTAGCTAAAAAATACGACATCATTGATTTTGAACTTGGAAACAAAATCACCGGTGCTGGCTTTCCTGTTTACAAAGGCAAAGGCGCTCGATTACAACGTGCTTTAATTAATTATTTTTTAGATAAAAACACGGCTGCTGGCTACGATGAAATTCAAGTGCCGCATTTGGTGAACGAAGCTTCTGGTTTTGGAACCGGTCAGTTGCCCGATAAAGAAGGGCAGATGTACCACGTCACCGCCGATGATTTATACTTGATACCAACCGCCGAAGTGCCAGCCACCAATATTTTTAGAGACGTTTTATTGCAAGAAAGCGATCTCCCAAAAACATTGACTGCCTATACGCCTTGTTTTCGTAGAGAAGCGGGGAGTTATGGCGCACACGTTCGTGGTTTAAATCGTTTGCACCAATTTGATAAAGTGGAAATTCTGCGTGTAGAGCATCCGTCTAAATCCTATGAAGCGCTTGATGGAATGGTAGAACATGTCAAGTCAATTCTAGAAGAATTAAAATTACCTTACCGAATATTGAAACTCTGTACAGGAGATTTAGGATTCACATCGGCATTGACCTATGATTTTGAAGTTTTTTCAACGGCTCAAGACCGTTGGTTAGAAATTTCTTCAGTTTCTAATTTTGAAACCTTTCAAGCCAATCGCTTAAAATTACGTTTCAAAAACAGTGAGGGCAAATCAGAATTAGCACATACATTGAACGGAAGTTCATTAGCATTGCCACGCGTATTAGCTGGAATATTAGAAAATTATCAGACCGATGCAGGCATTCATATCCCTGAGGTTTTAGTGCCTTACACAGGGTTTTCGATGATTGATTAGTGATCGCCTCGAAAGATTTTTGGGCATTTATGATAGTTACAAAAACTCCTTGATGAAATCAATAGTAACTCTTTTTTTTAGCATTTTTTGCTTCCTTGCCTCGGCTCAGATCAGCACAGGCTCAGCCAAAGATTATTTTGAACAAGGTGCCTTTGAAAAAGCATTAACGTTGTATCAAAAACTACTTAACAAACAACGGAGCAATTCCTATTATTTCCTTAGAGTCATTGAGTGTCATCAGCAACTCGGTCAGTACAAAGCTGCTCAAAAAGAGATTGAAACCCAAATTAAACGTTCTAATTACCCACAGAATCTTGTGGAGTTGGGGTATAATTATCAACTTCAAAATCAATTGACACAGGCAGACCTGTACTATGAAAAAGCGTTGAAAAGTATTGAAATTCAGTCCAATTATATTTATGCTGTTGCCCAACGGTTTGAAGATCATTCATTAATTGATTACGCTATTAGGGCGTATGAAATGGGTTTAGAAAAAGTGCCTAATGACGCTTTTTATTACCAGTTAGCCGGCCTATATGCGACCCAACAAAATATTGAAAAAATGATGGAGCGGTATCTTGACTATGTCGAAACCAACCCGCCCTATATGAGTCAAGTTATGCGTTTGCTCTCTGAATATATTTCTGAAGATGCCAATCAACCCTACAATCAGCTATTTAAAAATGTATTATTAAAAAAGCTTCAAACCAAGCCGAACCCGCTTTGGAACCAATGGTTGAGTTGGCTTTATGTACAACAAAACGACTTTAAAAAAGCGTTTATACAAGAAAAGGCAGTCTATAGACGTACACCAGAATCTTTGCAAGGAATGATCAATTTAGCACTTCTGGCTCAAGAAGCAAATTCCTATGACATGGCGCTTTCTGTTTTTGAGTTTATCATTCAAAATGCTAAAGAACCGCGTTTGCAAATTCAAGCCAATTGCAGTCGTTTGGAGCTTCAGTTAGAACAATCTAAACCTGGTAGTTATAAAGAGATAAAAGCCCGCTATGAATCGTTGATTGACACGTATAAGTTAGGGGTTGAGACGGTTGCTCTACAGCTGTCGTATGCACAGTTTTTAGCCTTTTATGATCAAAACCCTGAGGTTGCAATCACTTTTCTAAAAACAGCTCTAAAAGCGAACTTAACAGATTTAGCGTCTTCAGAGCTGAAAATGAAACTCGCCGATATTTTAGTGACACAAAACAAGTTTAACCAAGCATTGATTTATTATACGCAAATTCAGATGCGTGTTAAAAACAGTACACTGTCTCAAGAAGCGCGTTTTAAAGCCGC
Organism: Flavobacteriaceae bacterium; assembly: GCA_018608765.1. Taxonomy (GTDB): domain Bacteria; phylum Bacteroidota; class Bacteroidia; order Flavobacteriales; family Flavobacteriaceae; genus Hel1-33-131. The sequence goes on along the minus strand of JABAYY010000097.1, from coordinate 62,070 downwards.
CAAAACAAGTTATTATAAAGGAGATTTTGAGTGGGCAGAAACACAGCTAAAAGTATTGAAGTCTTCTACGTCTCAATTGACCGCAAACGATGCTTTAGAATTACAACTTTTGATTTCTGATCACAGAGGAAGTGACTCCCTTCATTCTGCATTAAAGTTGTACGCCAAAGCAGAATTATTAAGCATTCAAAAAAAACCATCAGAAGCCCTCGCAGTTTTAGATTCCATTCTTAAAAACCATAAAACAGATCCTATTATTGATCAAACCTTATTGGTGCAAGCACAACTGTACGAGACTCAAAAGCAGTTTTCCAAAGCAGAGGCGAATTACATACGTATCATTACAGACTATAAAGACGATATTTTGGTGGACGATGCCTACTTTTATCTAGCAGAATTATACAGAACAAAACTCCTACAAATAGAGAAAGCAAAACTTAATTATGAAACCATTATCTTTAACCACGAAGACAGTATTCATTTTGTGGAGGCAAGAAAACAATACCGTATATTAAGAGGGGATTCAATCAATTAATTAGAACAGATTAACCAATGGTAATTTATAGCGTAACCGCAAATATTGAAGAGAGTATCCATGACGAATGGTTGGTATGGATCAAACTACACATTCCAAAAGTACTGGCAACGGGGTTCTTTTTAAAAGCGACGTTTACAAAAGTTTTGGTTGAAGAATCCATGGGAGGTTTGACCTATTCCATACAGTATTTAGCCCACTCAAAAGAGGCATTGGAATCCTATCATAAACTGCATGCGGCTGCTATTCAAGCGGAAGGATTGCAGAAATTTGGTGACAAAATGTTAGCTTTTAGAACGGAGTTAGAATGGATAGATGAATTTACTGTAAACGCTCACTAAATGACTGTAAAAGCAAAAAAATACTTAGGACAACATTTTCTAAATGATGAAATGATCGCGAAACAAATTGCGGACACTTTAACCTTGGAAGGCTATACCGATGTTTTGGAAATCGGACCTGGAATGGGTGTTTTGACCAAGTACATTCTAGAGAAACCAATCACAACCCATGTCATTGAAATTGATCCAGAATCTGTAGAATATTTGCAAGCTAACTTCTTAAATTTAGCACCTCGAATTATTCAAAAAGATGTTTTAAAGTATGATTTTAGCGAGTCTTTTGAAAACAAGTCTTTTGCTATTATTGGAAACTTTCCTTACAATATCTCAACTCAAATTGTGTTCAAAGCCTTAGAAAACAGAGCTCAAATTCCAGAGTTTTCAGGAATGTTTCAAAAAGAAGTGGCACAACGCATTTGCGAAAAAGAAGGCAGTAAAGTGTATGGCATATTGTCTGTTTTGGTTCAAGCATTTTATGAGGCAGACTATTTGTTTACTGTTCCGCCATCAGTGTTTATTCCGCCACCAAAAGTAGAGTCTGGAGTTTTGCGTCTCACCAGAAAAGCGGATTATTCGTTGCCTTGTGATGAAAAATTATTTTTTAGAGTTGTTAAGTCTGCCTTTCAACAACGTCGAAAAACCTTGAGAAATAGCTTAAAAACTTATAATTTATCGGATAATTTAAAAGCAAATACTATCTTTGACAAACGCCCCGAACAACTGAGTGTTCAGGCGTTTATAGATTTGACATTAGCAATAGAAACAGATCAATAACTAGTTTAATTTTGGAAAAAACTAAGGAACATATCCCTTTTGAGATCACCGAGGCTTTAATCGATGCCCTTAATGGGTTCATTGATGCTAAGGATGATGAAGCTGTTTTGGAGCAATTACAAGACGTGCATTATGCGGATATTGCTGAAATTTTAGACGATTTAAATCTAGATCAAGCTACCTATATTATTAAACTTTTAGATAGCGAAACAACTGCCGATATCTTAGCAGAATTGGAAGATGACGTTCGTGAAAAAGTACTACAAAATCTTTCTGTCAAAGAAATCGCTGAGGAAGTGCAAGAGCTCGACTCTGATGATGCAGCCGATTTATTAGCCGATTTATCTCCTGAGCGTAAGCAAAAAGTAATCGCCCAAATGGACGATAAGGAGCTGGTTGCTGACATTCAAGAACTCTTGAAATATGATGAAGATACTGCTGGTGGGTTGATGGCAAAAGAACTTGTGAAAGTGTATGAAACTTGGACCGTTGCTGGTTGTTTACGGAAAATTAGAGCGCAAGCTAAAGATGTCAAGCGTGTACATTCCATCTATGTGGTCACCAAAGATGAAAAACTCATCGGACGATTGTCTTTGAAAGACCTTTTGATTGCTAATAATGAGACCAAAATAAAAGATATTTATATCCCAAAAGTGGACTCCGTTCACGTGGACGAAGCTGCAGAAGAAGTTGCCAAATTAATGGCAAAATACGATTTAGAAGCCATCCCTGTTATCAATGATGATAAAGTACTTTTAGGAAGAATTACGATTGATGATATTGTAGATGTTATTATTGAAGAAGCTGAAAAAGATTACCAATTAGCTGCCGGTATTACACAAGATGTTGATGCGGAAGACAGTATTCTCGACTTGACCCGTGCACGTCTACCTTGGTTATTTTTAGGACTTTTAGGAGGGGTTGGAGCCGCCATTATCATGGGTGGATTTGAAACCATCATTGACGATTTTCCTTTAATTTTATTGTTCACCCCATTAATTGCGGCTATGGCTGGCAATGTAGGCGTTCAATCCTCTGCGATTATCGTACAAGGTTTGGCTAATGATGAAGTGAGAGGTAGTGTCAATAACCGACTGATAAAAGAAATGTTTTTAGCAGCTCTCAATGGAATTATTTTAGCCTTGTTTTTGTTCGTCTTTGTATGGATTTGGAAACAAGATGTGCGAACCGCGTTAGCAATCTCATCATCCCTAGTTGTTGTGATCATCGTTGCTGGAATTATAGGAACCTTCATCCCGTTATTTCTACATAAAAAAGGAATTGATCCAGCCATTGCAACCGGACCTTTTATCACTACAAGCAATGATATTTTTGGAATTTTGATTTACTTTTCAATTGCAAAACTCATCCTAAATATTTAAGATGAACGTTTTACATCTTGATTCCAATCATCCCTTATTAATAGAACAGTTAGCAGCCTTAGGACATACGAATCATGAAGATTATTTCAGTTCAAAAGAAGCGATCGAATCTAAAATTCACACCTATGATGGGCTCATTATAAGAAGTCGGTTCCGTATTGATTCGGCTTTTTTAGACAAAGCTATCAATCTTAAATTTATAGGTCGGGTAGGAGCAGGATTGGAAAATATAGATACTGAATACGCTCAGTCCAAAGGGATTCAATTAATAGCTGCTCCTGAGGGCAATCAAAATGCTGTAGGGGAACACGCGCTTGGCATGTTGTTAGCATTGTTTAATAAACTTCATACCGCAGATCGAGAAGTTCGGGAAGGCCGTTGGCAACGAGAAGCCAATCGTGGACTGGAACTCGATGGAAAAACTGTTGGTATTATTGGGTATGGACATATGGGTAAAGCATTTGCAAAGAAACTACGCGGTTTTGATGTTGAAGTCCTTTGTCACGATCTCAAACCCAATGTTGGTGATGAAAATGCACAGCAAGTATCACTAGAAATACTCCAAAAAAACGCACAAATATTAAGCCTTCATGTACCCCATACCGAGTTGACTTATCAGATGATTGATACGAATTTCATCCATCAATTTAAACACCCATTTTGGCTTCTTAATACCGCTCGAGGTAGTTGCGTCATCACTTCAGACTTAGTAGCTGCACTGAAGTCTAAAACCGTTTTAGGCGCAGGATTAGATGTGTTAGAATACGAAAAATCATCATTTGAAAATTTATTTTCAAATACACCTCCTCCCGCGTTGGATTATTTGCTAAAAGCAGATAATGTGATGTTATCTCCACACGTTGCAGGATGGACTGTAGAAAGTCATCAAAAATTAGCACAAACCATCGTTGATAAAATTGTCAACTATTTTCATTAAATTTAGAGTCCTCAAACATTCTAAATTATGAATTCTAAACCAAATACACCATCAGAATACATCGCTCAATTACCAGAAGATCGAAAGGTAACGGTTCAAAAGTTAAGACAAACAATCTTGGATCACATAGACCCGAAATTTCAGGAATGCATTAACTACGGGATGCTTGGTTATGTAGTGCCATTTTCTAGCTATCCAGAGGGTTATCATTGCAACCCTAAGCTGCCATTACCTTTCATGAATTTAGCGTCTCAGAAAAATTTTATTGCTATTTATCATTTAGGGATGTACGCAAATAAAGCAATTTTAGATTGGTTTATAGCGGAATATCCAAAACACAGCACAGCAAAACTAGATATGGGAAAAAGCTGTATTCGCTTCAAAAAAATAGACATGATCCCTTATGCGCTCATCGGTCAGCTCGCAGCGAAACTCTCAATGGATGAATGGATTGCTCTTTATGAATCTCAAATAAAAAAATAAAAAAGCAGCACATCGTAGGCGTATTTCAATAGAGGTACAACTTGTGTTAATCTAATTAAACAATCTGTCATAGTTGGTTTTAGTACTGAATTCTTAACAATTTGATAACCATCTTTAAGTGAGAAGGTCTTACTATTGCATGCGATATTTTAACGTTCGAAAAACAAAATACATGAAGAATATATTAGTCCTTTGTACTGGAAACTCGTGCCGAAGTCAAATGGCACACGGCTATTTAAATCAATTTGCAGCAAACCAAGCTAACATTTATAGTGCAGGCATTGAAACACATGGCATCAACCCAGGAGCTGCAGCCATTATGAAAGAAGACGGAATTGATATTTCAGAACATACGTCTAACCATGTGGATGAGTATGCAGATGTCGATTTTGATTATATTATTACCGTTTGTGATCATGCCAATGAAAACTGTCCATTCATTCCAAGTACCAATGCGATGCGTTTACATCATAATTTCTATGACCCCTCAAAATTGATTGGTTCCGACGAAGAAAAGCACGCAGCGTTCTTAAAAGCACGTACCGAAATTAAAGAATATATGAAAGCATTTGTAGCGGAGCGTTTTTAAAATAAGGGTTCCATCTATGGTTTTTAATCGCGATACTTTATTGGGAAAAGTGTAATTAAAACGTAAGGAAAATAATTATTCTTCTTGTTTGGTTGGGCGGTACTTACGTTCCAGCTCTGCTTGAAACTCTTCCATCACGGGGCGTACAGTGCTATCAGGAATATCGGCAATACGAATGTACATCAGTCCATCCACAGCATTATTAAACAGCGGGTCCACATTGAACGCAATCAGACGAGCATTCTGTTTGATGTATTTTTTGAGGAGTACTGGCATTCGTAATGCCCCAGGTTCAATTTCGTCAATAATTTTATCGAACTTATTCAAATCATCTGCCGTGGCATCAAACACAAAATCTTTATCAGCATCTTTGAGTTTTACTTTAAACTCTTTCTTTGGGTGGATGTATTGAGCCAAATACGGATCGTAGTAATGTGATTTCATAAACTCAATCATCAAGGATTTAGAGAAATTTGAAAATTGATTACTGATACTCACTCCGCCAATTAAATACTTATATTCTGGAAAACGAAGTGTGGTATGTACAATTCCTTTCCAAAGTAAGAATAAAGGCATTGGTTTTTGTTGATAGCTTTTAATTATAAAAGCACGTCCCAATTCAATTGATTGGCTCATCATAGTGTAAAGCTCGGGTTCAAAACGAAATAAGTCTTGTAGGTAAAATCCATCTATTCCTTTAGCTTTGAAAATTTCACTCCCTAAACCCATTCGGTAGGCACCGGCCAGACATTTTGCCTCGGTATCCCATAAAAACATATGGTGGTAATAGCCATCAAAATTATCTAAATCAATGGCTTTGTTTGTGCCTTCTCCAATTTCTCTGAAGGTGATTTCCCGCAAGCGTCCAATTTCATGCAAGATGTTTGGTATTTTAGCTGCGGGGGCCAAATATACTTTGTAGTTTTTACTTGTTAAAAGACGATGATCTTCGGATTTCAATCTCTCGATTTCTGCACACATAATTTCCGTTGGTGTGGGTGTCACAATTTTTTTTGGTGACTTGGTTACCTTTAAACTCGAAGAAAGATTTGTTAATATTTTAGCCTTTTCAAAAGTGTTCGAAAGCATATAGGTTTTTCGTCTGACAAAGTCTGAAAAGGCCTCTAAAGTCTCGTGTTCTTTTTGATCTTTTACGCTAATTGGTTTTCCGATTCTTACCTTAATCACGCGTTTCTTTTGAGTTAACAATTCCGACGGGAGTTTGGCGGTTCTTAGGGAAGCACTCAGTTTTGAGAGTCTGTAAAACAACGAACTGTTTTTGGCGTGAAAATAAATAGGAACAATCGGGACTTCGGCGCGTTGCATCAGTTTCATGGCGGCAGGTTCCCAAGGTTTGTCGACTACCAGTTTCCCATCTTTATAGGTAGAAACTTCACCTGCTGGAAATATACCTAGGGGGTGACCGTTTTGTAAATGTAACAAAGAGTTCTTAAATCCTGCAATACTTGACTTGACATTTTTGTGATCTTCAAACGGATTTACGGGCATGATGTAAGGCACTAAGGGTTTGATACGGTGCAATAAAAAATTGGCTATAATTTTAAAATCACTGCGTTGTTCGAGCATTAATTTCAACAATAAAATGCCATCTATTCCACCCAAGGGATGGTTGGAAACCGTGATGTATGCCCCGTCTTTTGGGAGTCGTTTTAGGTCTTCTTCTGGAATTTCAAACCGAATTTGAAAATCAGTTAAGAGTCCGTTTAAAAAATCAACATCGGATTTATGTTTGTTTTTATTGTAGATTCTATTTATTGTAGAAATCTTCAATACTTTCATTAAAATCCAGCCAAAAAAAGTGCCAATAAATCCATAGTTATCAACTTTAATGGCTTTCGCAATTTCTTTGGAGGTTACGATACTCATAGTTTTGGGGTCTTATACAAACCTAATCATTTTTGTATTAATTGGGTGTTTACTTTGTAATAATCTGTACAATTTCAGGGGTAATTTGCTTTAAAAGAATTTCTTTTTCAGCTTCTAAATCTTGGATTGCTTGTTGGGTGTAGTGTCTAATTGTATAAAGCTTTACATCTTTGTGCGACGATACTTTATACTTTGCTTTTAAATGTAATAATAAACGTTCCAAATTATTATAGTTGTTCTCGATACATACAGAAAAGCTAATTGCAGAGTTTTGAATCATGCTAACTTTCATCTTGTAGTCGTGCAATAAACTAAAAATATGGCTAATATTGTCTTCGACAATGTATGAGAAATCAAGCGATGAAAGTGATATTAACACTTGATTGTTTTTTAAAATATAACAAGGAACCTTTGGGTTTAAAATTAAATCTTTTCCAACTTTGGTTCCTTTATTTTCGGGGTTTAAAAACGATTTAACATATAACGGAATTTCTTTACGTTGTAAGGGTTGAAGTGTTTTTGGGTGAATCACAGATGCGCCATAATAAGAAAGCTCAATGGCTTCTGTATAGGAGATTCGATGCAATAATTCAGCATTCTCAAAATAGCGAGGATCAGCATTGAGAACTCCAGAGACATCTTTCCAAATAGTCACGGAATTTGCATTCAAACAATAGGCAAATATTGCTGCTGTATAATCACTCCCTTCACGTCCAAGTGTGGTTGTGAAGTTGTTAGAATCACTTCCTAAAAACCCTTGAGTGATGTTTAATTTTGAGTTGTCCACTTGCGATGAAATCAATTCTTGTGTTTGGTTCCAATTCACTTTTGAATTTCGATAATAATCATCTGTTTTTATATAAGTTCTTACGTCCAGCCAAGTATTAGTAATGCCAATTTCATTTAGATAATGACTGATAATTGTAGTTGAAATCAACTCTCCAAAACCAATAACTTGATCGTACACAAAATTGTAGTTAGGTGATTTGTTATGGTCAAAAAAGAGGACAATCTCTTGAAATAATTTATCAACGGTCTTAAAAACGAGATGTTTTTCGTTCTCAAATAAATCTAGCAGAATGTTGTTGTGAAACTTTTTAACTTCTTGTAAAGAGCTTTGCAACTGATGTTTGGCATCAAAATAATTTGCAATCACTGTTTCCATTGCATTGGTGGTTTTTCCCATTGCCGAAACCACAATGAGCGTGTTGTTATAGCCAACTTTTGAAAGGACATGGGCTAAGTTTTTCACACCATCGGCGTCTTTTACAGAAGCGCCACCAAATTTAAATATCTGCATCAGTTAAGTTTTGAAATATAATTTTTTATGCCTTGAGCATCTAATTGGACAACATTCCAGTCCCGCATCACTCGAGCTCCTTTATTTTCGTAAAAATCAATAGCAGGCGTGTTCCAGTCAATGACTTCCCAACAAATACGTTTGACACCTTTTTTGTTTCCGTAGATAATAACTTGGTCTAAGAGTGCCGATCCAACTCCGTGTCCACGTGTGCTTTCTGAAACAATTAAATCTTCTAAGTGTAATACGGTTCCTTTCCAGGTGGAAAATCGAGTGTAAACCAAAGCAATTCCTATTACTTTTTGATCTGATTCTGCCACAAAACAATCAAATTCAGGATTTTCTCCAAACCCTTTGGCTATTAAGTCCGCTTCCGTGATTTCAACGGCATTGGGCTCTTTTTCAAAAATAGCGAGTTCTGTGATCAAGTTTAAAACTTGTTTCATATCGCTAGTCACTGCTTTTCTTACGTGGTAGTTCATTATTTGTATTTGCTGATTCAAAGATACTTGAGCCTTTTATAAATATCTAATAAAACAGCTACGAAAACGTTGTAGTTGTCTAAAAATTTAGATATTTGTAAAAAAATTGACTCACAATGTCCCAAAAACACCAAACTCTAGGTGAATTTATCATCGAACACCAATCGTCATTCAAATATACCTCAGGAGAATTATCACGGTTAATTAACTCCATTCGATTGGCTGCAAAAGTGGTCAATTATGAAGTTAATAAAGCCGGTTTAGTTGACATTCTGGGGACTGTAGGTGATACTAATATTCAAGGAGAAGATCAGCAAAAATTGGATGTATATGCCAATGAAAAATTTATTCAAACGCTTGTGAATCGTAACATTGTGTGTGGAATTGCTAGTGAAGAAGAAGATAGCTTTATAGCGATTAATAGCAACGATCAAAATCATCAAAATAAATACATCGTCTTAATAGACCCATTAGATGGGTCCTCCAATATTGATGTGAATGTGTCTGTAGGAACTATTTTTTCAATTTACCGACGTGTGACCCCTGTAGGAACACCTGTTAAAGAAGAAGATTTTTTACAGAAAGGAAGCGAGCAAGTGGCGGCTGGTTATATCATTTATGGAACTTCCACAATGTTGGTGTATACCACTGGCGATGGCGTTAATGGTTTTACATTAAATCCAGCAATTGGCACGTTTTATTTATCACATCCTCAAATGCAGTTTCCTGAGCATGGGACAATTTACTCTGTCAATGAGGGTAATTATATTCATTTCCCCCAAGGGATCAAAAATTATCTTAAATATTGTCAAATGGAAGAAGGAGATCGCCCTTATACATCGCGATATATAGGATCGTTGGTTTCTGATTTCCATCGTAATATGATTAAAGGAGGGATTTATTTATACCCCACAAGTTCCAAAAATCCCAAGGGAAAACTACGCTTACTCTACGAGTGTAATCCAATGGCCTTTCTCGCCGAGCAAGCCAAAGGTAAAGCCAGTGATGGGTTTTCAAGAATCTTAGATATTACTCCAACAGAGCTTCATCAACGCGTGCCGTTTATCTGCGGGAGCAGTGCCATGGTGAGCAAAGCCGAATCTTTTATGCGCAACACCCAAAGTTCTTAAGTATTTAATTCTTAGATAGTCTAAAAGGAAGGTTGTAACTTTGTGAAAATTTAAAAGTAAATGCACAAAGCAGGTTTTGTAAATATTATCGGAAATCCCAACGTCGGAAAATCAACGTTAATGAATGCCTTTGTAGGTGAAAAATTATCTATTATAACTTCCAAGGCGCAAACCACGCGTCACCGAATCTTAGGGATTGTAAATGGCGACGATTTTCAGGTGATTCTTTCGGATACTCCTGGTATTATTAAGCCAGCTTATGAATTACAAAGTTCTATGATGGATTTTGTAAAATCTGCTTTTGAAGATGCTGATATTTTAATCTATATGGTTGAAATTGGAGAAAAAGAACTGAAGGATGAAGCGTTTTTCAATAAAATTACAGCCTCCAAGAAACCTGTTTTATTGTTGTTAAATAAAATTGATACTTCCAACCAAGAGCAATTGGAAACTCAAGCTCAATTGTGGCAACAAAAAGTTCCAAATGCAGAATTTATTGCTATTTCTGCATTGGAAGGTTTTAATGTGAAAAATGTTTTTGATCGTATTTTAGAACTATTGCCAGAATCACCTGCCTATTACCCCAAGGATCAATTGACAGACAAACCAGAACGATTTTTTGTGAATGAAAAAATCCGTGAAAAGATTTTGATGCATTACAAAAAAGAAATTCCGTATGCCGTTGAGGTTGTTACAGAAGAATTTTTTGAAGAGGAGGACATTATCCGCATGCGTTCTGTGATTATGGTAGAACGCGAAACTCAAAAAGGAATTATTATTGGTCATAAAGGATCCGCTCTAAAAAGAGTAGGCGTAGAAGCTCGAAAAGATTTAGAGAAGTTTTTTGGCAAGCAAGTCCACTTAGAATTGTATGTCAAAGTGAATAAAAATTGGCGTTCTAGCCAAAACCAATTGAAGCGTTTTGGATATAATAATTCTTAAAGATTCAATTTTTTTGAATAGCGAAGTAGAGTATGTCGTGGAATAGATTATGGGTGTTTATTTTTTGAACACAAAAGAAATCAATCTTGGTATTTCATTTTCAACACCTTCATCAAACCATTCTTTTAATTCCACTAGCTCCATGCCGTTGGTTTTAGCATTTTCAATGTATTCCGAAATATGATGAATATAAACTTCTAATTCCTCTGTGCCATTTTCAGTCTCATATCTGGCTTTGCTTCCTGAGTATTGTTTGAATGGGTGTAATTCACTGATAAAAAATAAACCATCTTCTTTAAGTTTTAAACTAGCTTGATAGAAAATATGATTCAAGTTTTTTATATGTTCAAGGGTTAAACTACAGCTTACTAGTTCCAAAGAATCAGTGTCAACGTCCCAATTTTCATTAAGATCTGCTTTTTTGAACGTGACACGTTCATCAAATATTTTTTCTTTCGCTTTGTTTAGCATCTCTTGAGAAAAATCCAATCCAATTATGTGCGTTGCTTTTTCTAGCAACCATTTTGTATTTTTTCCTGTGCCACAACCCAATTCCAAGACAGTCTCAAATTTATATTTACTTAAGGTTTCTATAGTACTTCGTTTATCTAAATCTCTTGTCAGATTTTTATTTGTGTCATATTGATTTGCCCAAATATTATATGCTTTTTCTATGCTCATTTCGTTTTCTATATCAAAGCTATTATTCTTGCACAAAGAGTGAAGCTATATTAAAGGAACTAATTTAATAATAAAATTTCAATTGCTGGCGACACTAATTAAAGTTAGAGTTTTAGCAAGAGTGCTAGATGAAGTATTTTTTTTAATTCAAAGCCATTTCAATACCATACATCATTTTAAACATTAAGACCAGTGGGCGAGTAAATTCAGTATCTAAAGACCAGTTAGTATAAGTCCAAATTCCAAACCCCAAAAATAAACTAGCTGTCATAAAATGAAAAAACATAAAAAGCGTCCAAACCGTTGGGCTGGGTCCAAATAATCCTTTAATGGTGCAGGATGCTTGGTTTGTTTTTAAAACTTCTAAATTGAGCTGGGGTGACCAAAAATGCTGGTGCGCTATGGGAATTTTCAAAAACACATGGCTATCTAGGATATTTATTTTGATAGCGTTTTGACTATTTTTAGCATTTTCAAATAGTTCTAAAACTTTGTTTTGGTTGATGTCTAGCGCTTGAGAAAAGCGCGGTCTTAAGACAATTTCGTTACTAATTTGCATTTTAATCGATTTTAGGGGTTCCTAAAGATATTGATTTGTATTTATATATTTTTAAACTTCCATAAAAAAGAGCTTACCAAAAGGATATTTCCTATTTTTGCAGCAATTTTATAAGCATATGAGCAATATTGTAGCGATAGTAGGACGTCCAAATGTAGGAAAATCTACCTTTTTTAATCGGTTGATTCAAAGGCGAGAAGCCATTGTAGATGCTGTGAGTGGCGTAACTCGTGATCGTCACTATGGCAAGAGTGATTGGAACGGTAAAGAATTTTCGTTAATTGATACAGGAGGATATGTTCTTGGAAGTGACGATGTGTTCGAAGCCGAAATCGACAAACAAGTTGAGTTGGCGATTGAAGAAGCAGATGCCATTATATTTATGGTTGATGTAGAATCAGGCGTTACAGGAATGGATGAAGATGTTGCAAAATTGCTTAGAAAGGTTAAAAAACCAGTTTTTTTAGTCATCAATAAAGTGGACAACGCAATGCGAGAGCAAGATGCGGTTGAATTTTATGCCTTAGGATTAGGAGAATATTTTACCATTGCGAGTATCAATGGAAGCGGTACAGGCGATCTGCTAGATGCCCTAGTAGAAGCTTTACCAGATGTAGAAGAAGTAGAAGAAGTGACTTTGCCACGTTTTGCAGTCGTAGGACGTCCCAATGCTGGTAAATCCTCTTTTATAAATGCATTGATTGGAGAAGATCGTTACATAGTGACGGACATTGCAGGAACCACTCGTGATTCAATTGATACAAAATACAATCGATTTGGCTTTGAGTTTAATTTAGTGGATACTGCCGGAATTCGACGTAAAGCAAAAGTTAAAGAAGATTTAGAATTTTATTCTGTTATGCGTTCTGTTCGCGCCATCGAACATGCCGATGTTTGTTTGTTGGTATGTGATGCCCAACGTGGATTTGATGGCCAAGTTCAAAATATTTTTTGGTTGGCACAACGTAACCATAAAGGAATTGTGATTTTGGTGAATAAATGGGATTTAGTTGAGAAAGATACCAAAACTACTAAAGCCTTTGAGACACACATTCGAGAACAAATAAAGCCCTTTACAGATGTGCCAATTGTGTTTATCTCAGCACTCTCAAAACAACGTATTTACAAAGCGATGGAAACCGCTTTGGAAGTGTATAAAAACCGATCTAAGCGTCTTAAAACAAGTGTTCTAAATGATGATTTATTACCTATCATCGAAAACTACCCACCCCCAGCTTTGAAAGGTAAGTTTGTTAAAATAAAATACATCATGCAACTTCCGACACCGCAACCCCAATTTGCATTTTTCTGTAATTTACCACAGTACGTAAAGGAACCTTACAAGCGTTTTTTGGAAAATAAACTAAGAGAATTATACGATTTTAAGGGTGTACCTATCACGGTTTACATGCGTAAAAAATAGGGTTACCAACCTCCAGAAGCACCGCCGCCGCCAAAGCTACCGCCGCCGAAGCCACCACCAAACCCTCCACCAAACCCTCCACTAGAACTAGAAGAACCTCCAAAACTTCTACTTCCTAGGCTGCTCAGTAGTATAGTATCCAAAAGACTTTTAGTCCGACGTTTTCCTCCACTGTTATTGTTATTTCTTTTAGATTTTGATAAGATTATAACGACAATAAAAAAGATAAAAATTAGAAACAAAATGGTTTCAAACTTAATCCCTTTTTTATCTGTTTTTTCGTCCGCTTTAAACTCCCCTGTCAAGACTTTGAAAACTTGTAAGCTTCCAGCCTCTAAGCCACCAGAATAATCGTTCTTTTTGAAATAAGGGATAATGGATTCTTGGATAATTCGACTGCATATTTTATCAGTTAGCAAATGCTCTACGCCATACCCAGTGCTGATATTTATTTTTCGATCATTTTTCGCTAACAGAATAAAAATTCCATTATCTTTTTTTGCAGTTCCAACACCCCATTCTTGTGCCCAATTGGTAGCAAGGTAGTTAATGTATTCTCCTTCCGTAGAATTTATAATCGCTACCACAATTTGTGTCGATGTGCTATCGGAATACCGAATGAGTTTTTGCTCTAAATTAGAAGCTTCTTGCGGATTTAAAAGGTTGCTATAATCGTAAACGCTCGTTTGAACTGCAGGCTTCACCGGGATGTTGTATTGTGCATTAGCTACAACGGAAATAAATAGAAGTAGTAAGACAGCTAGCAATCTGCTATTTTGAAATCGTGTCCTCATAAAATAGACCCTTTTGAAATTGAATCTGATAATTCGTTGGTGTCGTTTGATTCCCAAGGAAAATGACTTTCAAGTGCTTTACTAGCCGTTTGAATCCCTTGTATAATCCCGTCTTTGAATTCCCCTTTTTTGAATAAGTTCCGCATCACGTCTCGGGTGTCATTCCAAAATGTTGAATTTACTTTTGTGTCAATGCCCTTATCGCCAAAAATTCCAAATTGATGATTGGAAACCGCAATATAAATAAGAACCCCATTTTGAAGTTTAGTACGATCCATTTTTAAATGATGAAACACCTCTTTGGCCCGTTCTTCAATAGGTAATGAGCTACTGTTTTCTATGTGTACACGAATTTCCCCAGACGTATTTTGTTCTGCTTGCCGAATGGCTTCAACAATTTCGTTTTCTTCTTCAGTACTCAAAAAGTTTTCAAGAACTACCATTAGTTAAAATCGAAATCAATTTCTGGAGCATTTTCAGAACCAGCATTTGCCTTGTATCGTGTCATTTCATCAAATCCAAACCAACCTGATAAAACGGAATTAGGGAATTTTTTAGTAAAAATATCATAAGTATTTACGGATTCATTAAAACGGTTCCTAGCTACATTAATTCTATTTTCCGTTCCCTCCAACTGATTTTGTAAATCCAGGAAGTTTTGATTTGCTTTTAAATCAGGATAGCGCTCGACAGTGACTAAAAGTTTAGACAACGCACTGCTAAGACCGCTTTGCGCCTGTTGAAAAGCGGCTAAATTTTCGGGTGTAATGTTAGTGGGATCTATTGTAGTTGAGGTTGCTTTTGCTCGTGCCTCTATAACTTCTGTAAGGGTGTTTCTCTCAAAATCAGCAGCACCTTCAACTGTTTTGACAAGGTTTCCAATAAGATCCACTCGTCGCTGGTACGAGCTCTCTACATTAGACCATGCCGTTTTTGCATTTGCTTCATACTCAATAGCAGTATTATTAAACCCAACCGCCCAGTTATAAATTCCAAACAGAACTAAAGCGATAATAATTAAAGGTAGGAACGATTTTTTCATAACAATTAGATTTTATAGTTGATTCTTAATTTTTATTAATTCATTTTTAACCCGTTCTAGTTTTGTGATGATTTCAAAGTTATCAAGTGACTTTTGGTCTTGTTCTTTTAAATACGTTTTGGCACCCTCAAGGGTGTAACCACGTTCTTTAACCAAGTTATATATCAACTTAAAATTTTGAACGTCCTCTGGCGTAAAACGACGGTTGCCTTTCGCGTTTTTTTTAGGGTTAAGAGCTTTAAACTCTTTATCCCAAAAGCGAATCAAAGAGGCATTAACATCAAAGGCTTTTGCGATTTCTCCAATACTGTAGTAACGTTTTGTAGGAAGTTCTAAATGCATTAATCTAAAGATTGATTTTCAAGCGATGCAATAGCTAACAACGTATTAAATTCCTCTGGACTTAGATTGCCATAATAAAAATTAACAGGGTTAATACGTTTCTTATCTTTAAAAACTTCGTAATGTAGATGCGGTGCTTGGGAGCGTCCTGTACTTCCTACATAGCCAATAAGATCCCCTCGTTTCACTTTCTGACCTCTTTTGACATTGTATTTATAAAGGTGAGCATACAAACTTACATAGCCATAACCATGATCAATTCGGATGTGACGTCCATATCCTGAGGAACGGCCATCTGCACGTTTAATCACGCCATCACCTGTCGCATAGACTGGTGTGCCGCGGGGGGCTGTAAAATCCATTCCATAATGAAATTTACGAACCTTTGTAAAAGGATCACTTCGATACCCATAGCCTGACGCCATACGAGTCAAATCCTCGTTTTTGATGGGTTGAATTGCGGGTATTTTTGCTAAAAAACTCTCTTTATCCTTAGCTAGATCTGTAATCTCATCAAGAGATTTAGACTGGACTATAATACGTTTTTGAAGAATGTCAATTCGTTTGTTTGCATCAATGATTAACTCCGAATTATTAAAGCCATCGTATTTTTGGTAGCGGTTGACACCACCCAGCCCTTGTTTACGTTGGGCTTCTGGAATAGGATTGGCCTCAAAATAAAGACGATAAATAGCATTATCCCGATCTTCAATATTTGTGAGTACAGCTTCTACTTCTTCCATTTTTTTGTTCAGAAGATTGAAGTGAAGATCTAGGTTTTGCAGCTCACGATTTAGTGCTTTTTCCCTTGGAGATTCAAAATATTGACCCCCAACCAAAACAAATAAAAATCCTACAATACTCGCCGCCAATAAGAACACCAATGTACGCTTAAAAGTGGTTCTCTTTTTGCGAATTATCTGACGATAGGTAAGCGTTTCGGGATCGTAGTAATATTTTACATTAGACATTGCCTAAAAAGTTCTATTTTTGTTGGATGATAGATTCTCTGATAAATAAAGAGGACCTTTTGAACAAATATATAAATTGTTTCGAATTAAAAACAAATTATTACACTAAGCTTAACATTTTTACATGAAATCTCAAGATATAAGATCTCAATTTTTAGCCTTTTTTGAATCCAAAAAACACCAAGTTTTACAATCCGCACCTATGGTTGTCAAGGACGATCCTTCTCTGTTGTTTGTCAATTCGGGAATGGCACCTTTCAAAGCCTTTTTTCTCGGTCAAGGCACCCCGCCAAAGAACCGAATTACCGACACTCAAAAATGTCTAAGAGTTTCAGGAAAACACAACGATTTGGAAGAAGTTGGGTATGACACCTACCACCATACGCTTTTTGAGATGTTAGGAAACTGGAGTTTTGGAGATTATTTCAAAAAAGAAGCCATTGAATGGGCGTGGGAATTATTAACGGAGGTATATAAAATAGACAAAGAAATTCTATATGTGACCGTATTTGAAGGGAGTAAAGACGATGGTACTTCTATGGATTCAGAAGCCTATGATTTATGGAAAGCCTTGATCCCTGAAGACCGGATTTTGATGGGAAATAAAAATGATAATTTTTGGGAAATGGGAGAGCAAGGACCTTGTGGACCTTGTAGCGAAATCCATGTAGACATTCGATCTAAAGAAGATAAAGATAAAGTTCCTGGTCAAGAACTGATTAATAAAGATCATCCCCAAGTCGTAGAAATTTGGAACTTGGTTTTTATGGAATTTAACCGTAAAGCAAACGGGAGTTTAGAACCATTGCCAAACAAACATATTGATACAGGTATGGGATTTGAACGCCTGTGTATGGTGCTTCAAAATGTAACCTCCAATTATGACACCGATGTTTTCACTCCGATCATTCGAGAAATTGAAACTATTTCAGGTAAGGATTATGGGGAGCAACTAAAACAAGATATTGCGATTCGTGTGATTTCCGACCATGTAAGAGCCGTTGCATTTTCAATTTCTGATGGTCAATTACCAAGCAACACAGGGGCAGGGTATGTGATTCGTAGAATCTTGCGACGTGCTGTTCGTTATGGATTTACATTTTTGGATTTAAAACAACCATTTATGTACCGTTTGGTATCTATATTGACCAAACAAATGGGAGCTGTATTCCCGGAACTTCTGGCACAAAAACAATTAATTCAAAATGTGATTAAAGAGGAGGAAGCCTCTTTTTTAAGAACCCTCGATCAAGGATTGGTGTTGTTAGACCGTATTATAGAAACAACAAAAGGTATGCATGTTTCTGGCGATAAAGCCTTTGAATTATACGATACTTATGGCTTTCCTGTAGATTTAACTGCACTGATTTTGAGTGAAAAAAACATGACTTTAGATACGGTTGGTTTTGAACAAGAACTCCAAAAACAAAAAACCCGCTCTAGAGCTGCGAGTGAAGTCTCTACGGAAGATTGGACTGTTCTCATGGAAGACGATGTGCAAGAATTTGTAGGCTATAACAGGCTAAAAACATCTGTTAAACTAGTAAGATATAGAAAAGTTACTTCAGCAAAATACGGAGAACAATATCAGCTTGTGTTTAATCTCACACCATTCTACTCAGAAAGTGGTGGTCAGGTTGGAGATAAAGGGTATTTAGAATCTGCTAATGGAGATATCGTTTATATTCTTGATACCAAAAGAGAAAACAATGTAGCTATTCATATTGCGAAGGATTTACCTAAAAACCTTACGGATACGTTTACGGCCATCGTAGACGTTAATCAACGATTCCGTACCGAATGTAACCACACAGCTACCCATCTATTACACCAAGCTTTAAGAGAAATCTTAGGAACACATGTAGAACAAAAAGGCTCTGCAGTACATTCGAAATATTTGCGTTTTGATTTTTCTCATTTTGCAAAAATCACACCAGAGCAATTAAAAGATATTGAGAGTTTTGTGAATGCGCGAATTGAGGGGAAATTAGAATTAATAGAGCAACCAGCCGTACCAATGGAACAAGCAGTTTCAGAAGGAGCGATGGCACTTTTTGGTGAAAAATATGGTGATGTAGTTCGTACCATTCGTTTTGGAAATTCGATTGAATTATGTGGAGGAACTCACGTTAAAAATACTGCAGACATCTGGCATTTTAAAATCAAGTCGGAAGGCGCTGTAGCATCAGGGATTCGTCGTATAGAAGCCATTACAAATGATGCAGCAAAAGAATTTTATGTTCAAAATAATGCACGTTTTGACCAGATAAAATTAGCTCTTAATAACTCAACTGACCCTGTCAAATCTCTGGGTGATTTAAAAGCTGAAAATTCAAAACTCAAAAAACAAATTGAAGCTCTTTTAAAAGACAAAGCAGCGTCAATGAAAGGAAATTTAAAACAAGAAATTGAAACTATTAACGGAGTTCAGTTTTTAGCTAAGTTGGTAGATTTAGATGCCACAGGTATCAAAGATTTATCTTTTGAAATAGGACAGGAGTTTGATAATTCAGTGCTCCTTTTTGGAGCTGAAGTCCAAGGGAAAGCTTTGTTGTCGTGTTACGTGTCCAAGAACTTAGTAGCTTCTAAAGGGCTAAACGCTGGAACCATTGTACGCGAACTTGGAAGTTATATTCAAGGCGGCGGCGGCGGACAACCGTTTTATGCAACTGCAGGCGGAAAGAATCCAGCAGGATTGCAAGAGGCTTTAGAAAAAGCCAAATCCTACATCTTATAATATAAGCTGGTGAAACTTCAAACGCAACTCCCTTTAGAGAAACAAACACCCGCCATTAATTACCATTCAAAATTGGTATTGTTAGGGTCCTGTTTTGCTGAAAATATAGCGGACAAATTCTCATATTATAAATTCCAAAACGAGACGAACCCCTTGGGTGTGTTGTTTCACCCTATCGCGATTTTAGATTTACTTAAAAGAGCGCACTGTAACAATCCTTACACTGAAAAGGATGTTTTTTTTAGTAACGGTTGTTGGCAAAGTTTTCAAGCACATTCGCGATTAAATTCGATATCTAAACCCGAAATTTTAGAGCGTTTGAATTCTGCTTTAAAATCAACTCAAAACCAGCTAAAAAATGCGTCACATGTCATTTTAACATTCGGAACGGCTTGGATTTATAAACATATTGAGACAAAATCCACGGTGGCAAACTGTCATAAACAACCGCAAAAAGAATTTGAGAAATCTATTTTAAGTGTCGATCAACTTAAAGACTCTTTTAAAGAAATTGTTTCAATACTAAAATCATTTAATCCTGAAGTGATTGTTATATTTTCGATTTCGCCTGTTCGACACCTTAAAGATGGTTTTGTTGAAAACAATCAAAGCAAAGCCCATATTATGGCGGCACTTCATACGGAAATAAATACAACCGAAAACACACGCTATTTTCCTTCCTATGAGTTGTTAATGGACGAGCTTAGAGATTATCGTTTTTATAATGAAGATATGGTGCATCCGAATCAGATTGCCATCGATTATATTTGGGACAAATTCAAATCTATCTGGATAGACGCTCAAGTACATTCTACAATGCAAGAAGTGAATCAACTCCAAAAAGGCTTTGCTCACAAACCTTTTAATCCATTGTCAATAGAACATACTGCATTTTTGTCGTCCTTATCTAAGAAGGCGCAAGCCTTGGAGTCTCAGTTTCCGTTTATGAAGTTTTAGGTAATAGCTAAAACCCTAAAATTCTAGTATATTAGCCTAAACAAATTCAAGCGATATGTCAAGTTCTTACGTTCACTTAAATGTCGAAAATAAAGTCGGTTATATTGAATTTTATAACTCGCCTCACAATGCTCTGCCCTCAGAAATGTTAGCAAGGCTTACGGAATTAATTGGAACTGCTGGTGCAGATCCATCTGTTGCAGTTATTGTTCTTAAAAGTGGTGGTGACCGTACGTTTTGTGCAGGGGCTAGTTTTGATGAACTGGTGGCAATTTCAAATCCACAGCAAGGAGCAGCATTTTTTGAAGGTTTCGCTAACGTCATAAACGCCCTCCGTAACTGTCCTAAAATCACCATTGGTAGCGTGCAAGGAAAAGCAGTTGGAGGAGGCGTTGGTTTGGCAGCAGCGACCGATTATTGTTTGGCAACGACTCATTCAGAAATAAAACTAAGTGAACTCACAATTGGGATAGGTCCTTTTGTAATTGAGCCTGCCGTAACTCGTAAAATTGGCTTAAGTGCGATGTCTCAATTAACTTTGGAGTCTTCTACATTTTTCTCGGCACAATGGGCGCAAGAAAAAGGATTGTTCATGAAAGTTTGTGCTTCAAAAGAAGTCTTAGATACAGAAGTAAAATTGCTCGCCGAACTCCTTTGCGAATACAACCCTGAGGCCCTTCAGAAATTAAAAAAAACCTTTTGGGAAGGCACCGAGCATTGGGATAAATTATTGCAAGAACGTGCCTCTATTAGTGGTCGTTTGGTGTTAAGTGATTTTACAAAAACACAATTACAAAAGTATACATAAGTTCATAGTTTAAGCTCATCTTAAAATACATTAAATCAATGTCAAATTCAATTTCAATCACCACAGTTAAGGAGTCCAAAGTCGATACACTCGATTTTGATAATATTGCCCTAGGGCGAACGTTTACAGACCATATGTTTGTGTGTGATTATGAAGATGGACAATGGAAAAACCCTAGAATAACGCCAATGGAGGCAATTCCAATGCATCCAGCTTGTATGGCCTTGCATTATGGACAAGCCTTATTTGAAGGAATGAAAGCAACACTCGGTGCTTCAGGGACCCCTTTATTATTTCGTCCCGAAAAAAATGCCGAACGTCTGAATTTTAGTGCCCGCCGTTTGGGAATGCCTGAGTTTTCTGAAACACTGTTTGTAGATGCATTGAAACAACTCGTGCATTTGGATCAAAAGTGGATTCCTCCTCATGAAGGAAGCGCCTTATATCTGCGTCCTTTTATGTTTGCTGATGAAGCATTTATTGGAATGCGTGCCGCAAATTCTTATAAATTTATTGTAATGGCTTCACCGTCAAAACCAATCTATACCAACCGAGTTCGTTTGTATGCAGAAACCACGTTTATTCGTGCTGCACACGGAGGTACAGGAGAAGCTAAAGCCGCAGGAAATTACGCAGCTGCAGTGCTTCCAACTGAAATTGCTAAATCCAAAGGATTCGACCAAGTACTTTGGTTAGATGCTAATGAGTTTAAATACATTCAAGAAGTTGGTACTATGAATATCTTTTTTAAAATTAATGGTGCCTTTGTTACCCCCTCCTTAGATGGCTCAATTTTAGCAGGGATTACCCGTATGAGTGTCATTGAATTTTTACGTCATAAAGGGTATGAGGTGGAAGAACGTCCGATCACTATTGATGAGGTTATAGAAGCCTCAAATAATGGGCAATTAGAAGAAGCCTTTGGAACCGGTACTGCCGTAGGTATTGCAATGATTCAAGAGATTGGATACAAAGAGTCGCTGATTCATGTGTCGGATACAAGTCCTGTGGGGCAATTGGTTTTGGATACCATCAATGGAGTTCGAATTGGAACTCTCCCTGACGAATTGAATTGGATGGTTAACGTCGAAGCCTGAATTTCCGTTTGATATTTTTCCAACGGTAAGTTCTTACAAATATTCCTTGGTCTTCTGTTATAAGAAAGGGCTCAGTTTGTCTAGATGCTTTGATATAGCCTGTCATATAATCCCAAAAAAGAGATATACGTTGTTTTTTGTAAGCTAACTTTAAGGCTGATAAAAATGCTAAAGTAATTCCATAGCGCATTTTATACAAAGCAGTTCCCTGTAAATGTTTAGCCCCCTTATTATAATTTGCACCCGTTGGTTTGAGGTGCTTTACATGCAATGAATCATCAGTTTTAAATTCCCATCCGTAGTACAGAGCTAGCAACTCGTCAATAGTATCCCATCCCATTGATGTTTTGAGACCTCCAATTTCTAAAAAACAATCTTTTCTGTAGGCTTTCAACCCCCCTCGAATGTGATCTTTGGAGGTTAGGTCTTCCAATACCCAACTTCCATGTTGTTCTATAAAACAATGCCCTGCAACCATGCCAAGATGTGGATTGTTTTGGTAATGTTTTGCGAGGGTTTCTAAATAATTCTCAGGGAATATCACATCTGCATCATATTTACAAATGATATCGTATTCTGAATCTAAAGAATTAAACCCTTTATAAAAAGCATTGATAATTTTTCCACCTGGCAAGTGTGCCTCGGAGGAGGTATTTGAAACTAACGAAATCCATGGATGTTGTTTGGATAAGTTTGTGACGATGGATGCTGTTGTGTCCGTAGAATTATCGTCTACTACTACAACTTTGCTAGGGGATAAAGATTGATTTATTAACGACTGAAGTGTGAGTTCAATGAAGACTTCTTCATTATGGGCAGGTATGACAATATAAAACTTCAAATTCTTTCGGCGTAAACAATATAATATCTTGGGGTAAACCAACGGAGTAAAGGCCGAAAGCCAATTTTTTTGGTAGGATTTGTCCACTTTTCACTAGCAATAATTTTCCACCCCGTTTTTTCTAGTAACCAATCAAACTGCCAAGATTCAAACTCGTGAAAATGCCGGTCTCTCATATCAGTTTTACTTCTGTAGGCAGATGCAAACCACAATCTTAGTGGAATACTAGCCACTAATTTTTTAGACTTGATATTTTTTAAAACTGTAAAGGGAGATAACAAATGTTCAAAAATTTCAAAGGCGGTCACCACATCAGAAGTATCAGTTTCCAGACCACTCGTATTGACATCCAAATCTTCCCCAGATGTGTTGCTCACAGAGTAGCCTTCTGTTTTTAGAAGTTCTGAAAAAGGGTTTTCAACGCCTAAATCTAAAATGGTTTCTGAAGGTGCTATGTGTCGCTTAAGAAATTCTAGCGTGTTCTTGTAACGTTTCTTAGGAAAATGAGTAGCGTACATATTAGTATTTATAGGTGATAGCATTGATGTGCATTCCTGCACCAACGCTAGCAAATATAACAATATCTCCTTTATTAATTTCGTGATCTTCCATATGCCCACTTTTGATGAGGTCAAGTAAAGTAGGTACGGTTGCTACTGAACTATTGCCTAATTCATGAATACTCATTGGCATGATGCCCTCAGGAACAGGTGTTTTGTAAAGTCTATAAAAACGCTTTACAATCGCCTCGTCCATTTTTTCATTTGCTTGATGAATCAATATTTTTTTCACATCCTTGATATCCATTCCACTATTGTCCAAACATGTTTTCATTGCAGCAGGGACATTTGATAAAGCGAATTCATAAATTTTACGTCCATACATTTTTATGTAACGTGTGTCTTCTTCAGAGGATTTGTTATTTGAACACCCAAAAAATAAATGATAGACTTCGTCAAGAGTGTAAGAAGCTGATTCATGGGATAATATTCCGCCATCATCATCTGTTGTTTCAATAATGGTGGCTCCTGCACCATCCGAGTAAATCATAGAGTCTCTGTCGTGTGGATCGACCACTCTCGAGAGTGTTTCAGCTCCAATCACTAAACATCTTTTGGCCATCCCAGCTTTGATAAAAGCTTGTGCCTGAATGACGCCTTCAACCCAACCTGGACATCCAAAAAGAATGTCATAAGCTACACACTTTGGGTTTTTTATTTTTAAACTGTTTTTGACACGTGCTGCCAAACATGGTAAAATATCACTTTGAACAGAACCCGATTTGACATCTCCAAAGTTATGTGCAAGAATGATGTAATCTAAAGTTTCAGCATCGATTCCAGCATCTGCAATCGCCTTTTCGGCGGCTAATGCTCCAAGGTCAGAAGCTGTCAGATGGTTTTCTGCATAACGGCGTTCGGAAATGCCTGTGATGGCTTTAAATTTTTCTACAATCACCTCATTAGAGGATGGGATTTCAGATCCATCAATATTTAAAAATGAATGGTCTTTAAAGGCTTCATTTTTCTGTACTATTTTTGGAATGTAACTCCCGACTCCTGTAATTTTGATATTCATAGTGTGTGTATTAAGCTTCTTCATATGCTTCAATTGGAGCACATGTACATATTAAATTTCGATCGCCATACGCGTCATCTACGCGACGAACAAACGGCCAAAATTTATCTTCTTTTATATATTCTAATGGAAATGCGGCAACGGCTCTGCTATAAGGGAATTCCCACACATCTTTGGTGAGCATCTCTTGGGTGTGCGGTGCATTTTTTAGGGGGTTATTAGGTTGGTCTTTGGTTGCTACTTCAATTTCTTTTCTAATTGCAATCATAGCATCACAAAAACGATCCATCTCTGCTTTGCCTTCACTTTCTGTAGGTTCAATCATCATGGTACCAGCAACTGGAAAGGAAACCGTAGGCGCATGAAACCCGAAGTCCATAAGTCGTTTGGCAATATCTACGACTTCAATGCCGTTGGCTTTAAAACCGCGACAGTCAATAATCATTTCGTGGGCAGCACGTCCTTGTTCTCCAGAGTATAGTGTGTTATAATGACCTTGAAGACGTTCTTTAATATAATTGGCATTTAGGATCGCAATTTTTGTAGAATCGGTCAATCCGTCGGCTCCTAGCATTTTGATATAGCCATAGGAAATCAAACAGGCTAAGGACGAGCCAAAGGGCGCTCCAGATATGGAATTAATAGCGGCTGTTCCGCCGGTTTCAATCAACGGATTTCCAGGTAAAAAGGGCGTTAATTGTTTGGCAACGCATATAGGACCAACTCCAGGGCCACCACCACCATGAGGAATTGCAAATGTTTTATGTAGATTTAAGTGGCAGACGTCTGCACCAATATTCCCGGGATTTGTTAGACCAACTTGTGCATTCATATTTGCGCCATCCATATAAACCTGTCCACCATTATCGTGAATGATTTGAGTAATTTCTTTAATCGCAGATTCATACACTCCATGGGTAGAAGGGTATGTTACCATTAAGGCTGCTAAATTGTCTTTATGGAGGGTCGCTTTTTCTCTTAAATCTTCAACATCAATATTTCCATTTTCAGATGATTTTGTCACGACAACTTTCATGCCTGCCATTACAGCACTTGCAGGATTGGTTCCGTGTGCAGACGATGGGATGATGCATATTTTTCGGTGTGTATCTCCTCTAGATTCATGATAGGCTCTTATAACCATCAGGCCTGCAAATTCTCCTTGAGCACCTGAGTTTGGTTGAAGAGACGTCCCTGAAAATCCAGTGATTTCGGTGAGCTGTTCTTCGAGTTTAGTGAGTACAGTTCTGTAGCCCTCTACTTGATCCACGGGTGCAAACGGATGAATATTACCCCAATTTGGCCAGCTTAAAGGCAGCATTTCTACGGCAGCATTGAGTTTCATTGTGCAAGAACCCAATGAAATCATAGAGAAATTTAAGGATAAATCTTTACGTTCCAAACGTTTTATGTAACGCATCAATTCCGTTTCTGAATGGTGACTGTTGAAAATTACATTGGTCATAAATTCAGAACCACGTTGTGCAGTTTCTGGGATTCTTGTGTTTGAGCTCAGTGATTGAAGTTGGATTGCTTCTTTGTTATAAACCTCTGCAAAAATGGATACAATCAAGTTAAGGTCTGAGAGTGTTGAAGTTTCATTTATGGAGATAGAAACGGTTGTTGCATCTGAATAATAAAAATTAACTTCGTTTTGTTCTGCTTTGACTCTGAGATCAGAATTCTCAGGAACGCTAACTTGGATGGTGTCAAAAAAGGATTTATGTACCAATTCGAACCCTAAACCTTCCAAAGCATTCGCTAAGGTGACAGTAGTAGAATGAACTTTATTGGCAATATATTTTAAGCCTTTTGGGCCATGATATACAGCATACATTCCTGCCATGACTGCAAGCAATACTTGTGCGGTACAAATGTTGGATGTTGCCCGATCTCTTTTGATGTGCTGTTCACGTGTCTGTAGCGCCATTCGCAAAGCGCGGTTGCCATCCATGTCTTTGGTGACCCCAATAATTCTTCCAGGAATAAATCGTTTGTATGCTTCTTTTGTTGCAAAATAGGCTGCATGTGGTCCGCCATAACCCATAGGGATTCCGAAACGTTGGGTGGTACCAACCACCACATCAGCGCCCAATTTTCCAGGTGCTTCTAAAGAAACCAAGCTAAGGATATCAGCTGCAACAGCTACTTTTATTTCGTTTTGATTTGCTTTAGAAATAAAGCATTCTAAATCTATAATAACGCCTGATTTTCCTGGGTATTGAAGCAGTGCGCCAAAAAACTCGGTTGAAAAATCAAAATCGTCAACAGCTCCTAACACCAATTCAATTCCAATCGGAGTTGCGCGTGTTTTCAGGACGGAGAGTGTTTGTGGTAGAACTTCATTCGAAACAAAAAACTTTACGGTGCCTGCTTTTGCTTGCGTTTTTGGACGTACTGCAAATAGTAGTGCCATCGCTTCAGCAGCAGCAGTACTTTCATCTAATAATGAGGCATTGGCAAGTTCCATACCTGTCAAGTCCGTTATCATGGTTTGATAATTGAGCAATGCTTCCAAACGGCCTTGAGCAATTTCAGCTTGGTAGGGTGTGTAAGCTGTGTACCAACCTGGGTTTTCTAAAATATTTCGTTGAATAACTGCTGGGAGATTGGAAGGATGGTAGCCCATTCCAATAAAAGATTTATAAACCTTATTTTTTGAGGCGAGCTGATGAATGTGTTCAAGATATTCTTGTTCACTTAAAGGCGCATCTAAGTTTAGGGGCGACTGGAGTCGAATGTTATCAGGGACGGTTTCACTGATTAATTCTTCAATAGAATTTGACCCAACAAGCTGTAGCATTTCATTGCAGTGTGCTTCTCTTGGTCCAATATGCCTTAGGGCAAATACATCTGTTTTCATCGTGTAGGATTCATAAATAAAGAACAAAATTAAGGAATTTAATAATGTTTTAATTCATAGTGGTTTAAAGTTATTAAACAATTAAAAGGGTTATTAACAGTTTCCTT
Organism: Flavobacteriaceae bacterium; assembly: GCA_018608765.1. Lineage (GTDB taxonomy): Bacteria > Bacteroidota > Bacteroidia > Flavobacteriales > Flavobacteriaceae > Hel1-33-131. The sequence goes on along the minus strand of JABAYY010000097.1, from coordinate 34,488 downwards.
ATTTTTGTCCCATGACTCGGTTTAAGCGCTTCCTAGATTTTTATATAAATAGCAGTATTCATGTCGCATTTGCTGTGGTTTCTTTTTGTGCTTTAACAGCCTATGAGTTTGACTTAAATACTTCTGCGATTTTTTACAGTGCGACCTTTTGTGCTTCTGTTACAGGCTATAATTTTGTCAAGTATTTTGGCTTTACGAAGTTTTATTACCGTTCTCTTACAACTAAATTAAAATACATTCAATTGGTGTCTGTTATGAGTTTGATAGGATTTGCATCTGTTTTTTTTAAACTTCAACAAAGCAGTCAAATTCTATTCGTGTTTTTAGCGTTGATTACCTTTTTTTATGCGATTCCAATGGGAGTCAAAACTCCTAAAAACCTAAGGTCTATCGGCGGGGTTAAAATTTATATTATTGCAATTGTTTGGGCGATGACAACAGTGGTATTGCCTGTGTTAGAATCTCAACAAACACTCGTCGCTGACCATTGGATTTTAGTGCTACAACGCACTTTTATAGTCATTGTCTTAATGCTCCCTTTCGAGATTCGTGATTTAGATGTAGATCAAGTTCACCTTTCAACCATTCCACAAAAAATAGGAATTCGAAATACTAAGATTATAGGCTATGCTTTGTTAGGAGATTCTATTTTGTTAGAATTTTTCAAATATCAGTTCAGTCAAAATAAGTTTCTAATACTTATTTTTTCAACTGTTCTATTAGCTGTGTTTTTGGCTAAAAGCAAGAAAAAACAGGATCGGTATTACGCTGCTTTTTGGGTGGAAGCTGTTCCAGTTTTTGCTCTTATTTTGGTGGTTATTTTGTCTTTAGTTCAAAAGACCGGATCGTTTTAGTAAGGCTTCCACTTTTGGTTTTTGTCCTCGAAATTTAACATACAATTCCAAAGGATCTTCCGTGCCGCCTTTGCTTAATACATGAGTTTTGAAAGCTGCTGCGATTTTTGGATCAAAAAGATCATTTTCTTTAAAATATTCAAAGGCATCTGCATCTAAAACTTCGGCCCATTTATAGCTGTAGTACCCTGAAGAATAGCCTCCTTGAAATATGTGTGCAAAAGCAGTTGACATGCAATTTTCTGCCACGTCTGGAAACAACTGTGTCTCTAAGAATGCAGCGCTTTCGTGCTGCTTTACATTTGTTATTTCGGTTGGATCAATTCCATGCCAGCTCATGTCTAGCAAGCCAAAACTCAACTGTCTAAGAGTTTGCATTCCTTGTTGAAATGTAGAGGCTGCTTTTATTTTGTCAAAAAGCTCCATTGGAATGCTGTCCCCAGTTTCATAATGCTTAGCGAAGAGAGCCAGCGCTTCTTTTTCATAGCACCAATTTTCCATGATTTGACTTGGTAATTCTACAAAGTCCCAGGCCACACTAGTACCCGATAAACTAGGATATACGGTGTCTGCTAACATCCCATGAAGTGCGTGTCCAAATTCATGAAAAAGTGTGGTAACTTCGTTAAATGTCAATAAAGACGGTTTTGTTGCTGTCGGTTTTGTAAAATTACAAACGATGGACACGTGTGGTCTTTCGTTTACAGAATCTTTTACATACTGAGATTTAAAAGAGGTCATCCAAGCGCCATTGCGTTTGCCTGCTCTTGGAAAAAAATCAGCATAAAAAATGGCTACTAAATTTTGTTTAGAATCCTCTACTTTGTAAGTCATCACCTCTTTGTGATAGGTTTCAACAACATCTGTTTGGATAAACTGCAATCCAAATAATTTTTGTGCGACTTCAAAAGCCCCTTCAATTACGTTTTCTAATTTGAAGTAAGGTTTCAATTGTTCATCATCAAAATTGAAGCGTTTTTGTTTCAATTTTTCAGAGTAATAGGCACTGTCCCATTTTTCCAGACGATCAATGCCGTCTAGTTCTTTAGCGAAACTCTCCAGTTCTTCAAACTCCTTTTTGGCTGCTGGCTGTGCTTTTTCTAAAAGATCTTCTAAGAAATAACCCACGGTTTCAGGTGTTTTAGCCATTCGTTCTTCTAACACAAAATGTGCATGTGTTAGATACCCCAGAAGCTGTGCTCTCTGGTAGCGTAATTGCGCTATTTTCAAAACGATTTCTTGGTTATCTAAGTTGTCATTTTTAAAACCTTTTTGTCCAAATGCGAGTGCCAATTCTTTTCGTAACACTCTGTTTTTTGCATAGGTCATAAAAGGGATGTAGCTCGGATTGTCAAGTGTGATTAACCATCCTTTTTTGTCTTTTTCTTCCGCTAATTGTTTGGCTGCTTCAATGGCACCTTCTGGAAGTCCGTCTAAATCTGACAGCTCTGAAATCAGAAGTTCGTAGCGGTTGGTCTCTGCTAAAATATTTTCTCCAAAGGTAAGTTTAAGTTGACTTTGCTCTTTATCAATGCTGCGTAACACTTCTTTTTGATCGTTACTAAGGTTGGCACCATTTCTCGAAAATCCTTTGTATTTCTTATCTAAAAGTGTTTTTTGCTCTTCGGTTAATGACAGCGATTCTTTTGTGTTGTAAACGGATTTAACTCGTTCAAAGAGAGCTGTATTTAAAGCTACATCATTTGAAAATTCAGTTAATAATGGAGATACTTCTTGGGCTGTTTTTTGAATTTCTTCGTTCGTTTCAGCTGCATTCAAATTAAAAAATATACTCGAAATTCGATCGAGTTGCTCTCCTGTGTAATCTAAGGCTTCAATTGTGTTTTCAAATGAAGGTATTGCTTTATTTTCAACAATCTGATTAATTTCATTTTTGGCACTTTCAATCGCTTTTCTAAATGCAGGTAAAAAAGCATCTGTTTTTATTTTTGAAAATGGAGCGGTATTGAAAGGCGTTTCAAAACGCGTATCGAGTATATTCATTTGGACTGTTTAGGGAAACTTAGGAGTTAATGTTCTTTGATGCTTCAAGGACTTTAGCTTTCAAGCCTTCCTTGTAAATTAATATTTTATCTAAAACACAGCTGTCAGATGCTCCAATGATTTGTGCAGCTAAAATGCCAGCGTTTTTAGCACCATTTAAAGCAACAGTTGCTACAGGAACTCCTCCTGGCATTTGTAATATGGATAAGATAGAGTCCCATCCATCAATTGAGTTGCTAGATTTTACAGGAACACCAATCACGGGTAAAGGACTTAAAGAGGCGATCATTCCAGGTAAATGTGCAGCGCCTCCAGCGCCGGCAATGATGACCTTCAAACCACGCTGATGCGCTTTTGATCCATAGTCAAATAACTTTTCAGGGGTTCGGTGTGCAGATACGATGTCCACTTCAAATTGGATATCAAATCCTTCTAGAATTGCTATTGCTTCTTTCATGACAGGCATGTCGCTGTCGCTTCCCATAATGATTCCTACTTGTGCCATATTATTTACTTATTACTTTGATTGACTGTTTCACTTTTTGTGCTATTGTTCGTGCAGTATCAATATTCGAATGAACGATAGTTACATGTCCCATTTTTCGAAAGGGACGTGTTTCTTTTTTGCCATAGATGTGTGGTGTCACGCCATCCATTTCCATTAATTTCTCTATGTTTTGGTAAACAACTTCTCCTGTATAATCTTCAGAACCGACTAAATTGACCATCACACCGCTTAGTTTGTTTTCAGTGCTGCCCATTGGCAATCCTAAAATCGCTCTAATATGTTGCTCGAATTGGGAGGTGTAGCTAGCTTCTATCGTTTGATGTCCAGAATTATGTGGTCTAGGGGCCACTTCATTGATCAGAATTTCATCGTCCTGAGTTAGAAATAATTCAACCGCCAGAAGTCCCACATGCTCAAATGCTGCGGATGTTTTTAGGGCAATTAATTCAGCTTTGGTTGCAATTTCTTTAGAAATTCTAGCGGGGCATAATACATATTCTACTTGGTTCGCTTCTGGATGAAATTCCATTTCGACAACGGGATAGATTTTCACGTCTCCTTTTTCATTCCTAGAGACAATCACCGCTAGTTCGCTTTTAAAAGGAACTAGATCTTCAGTAATACACTCTACATTTGGTAAATTTTTCAAATCAGCAACGGAGCGCACAATTTTTACGCCAGTTCCGTCATAACCAAACTGAGCACTTTTCCATACAAAAGGAAATTCAATACTGCTGTGTTCAATAGCGGTATATATTTCATCGGTGTAAGCAAACCTTTTAAAAGGGGCTGTTGGTAAATTATGATCGATATAAAACAATTTTTGTTTTGCTTTATTCTGAATGGTTTCTAATGTTTTTGAAGAAGGAAATACATTTACTCCTTCTTTTTCAAGTGCTTTGAGGGCATCCACATTGACATTTTCAATCTCGATGGTGAGGGTATTTACTTTTTTACCGAAATTATAAACAGTGTCATAATCCATCAAATCTCCTTGAAAGAATTCATTACAGGCAAGTTTGCTTGGGGCTTCTGGACTGGGGTCTAAAACACAGGTATGAATGTCAAATTTTCGAGTTGTGTAAAGTAACATTTTCCCGAGCTGACCGCCACCTAAAATACCAAGTTTGAAGTTTGATGAGAAATACTCCATTTTAAGATTTTCTTGAACGATTTTATAAATACACTACAAAAATACACTTAAAAATGAAATCGAACACTAAAATCGGGCATCAAAACGAATCAAAACCTTTACAATTGATTATCTTTGCAGCTCGATTTTAGTTGCTAAGATTGGCTTTATTTTGAAGTCAGTATTTTAAAGTTTGAATAAAAATGAAAAATTTAGTGTTATTTGGCCCTCCGGGCGCTGGTAAAGGAACGCAAGCTGCTTTTTTAAAAGAGACTTATAGTTTGATCCATATTTCTACTGGAGATGTGTTTCGTTTTAATATTAAAAATGAGACCGAATTAGGGACGTTAGCTAAGTCTTTTATGGATAAAGGTGAGTTGGTTCCAGATCAAGTTACGATTGATATGCTAAGTGCAGAAGTCGCTAAAAATCTAGATTCAAAAGGATTTATTTTTGATGGATTTCCTAGAAATGTGTTACAGGCTGAAGCTTTAGATGCGCTTTTAAATTCTTACAATACTGAAATTAGTGCAATGATAGCATTGGAAGTGGATGACGAGGTTTTGGTGGAACGTCTTCTTAAAAGAGGTGAAACTAGCGGCAGACCAGACGATGCCAATGATACGGTTGTTAGAAATAGAATAAAAATATATTACGGCGAAACAGCAATTCTAAAGTCGTATTATGCGGCGAAGGATAAGTATTTTGGCGTGGATGGTGTAGGATCTGTTGAAGATATTACGGTCCGATTGAATACAGTAATTAATACACTGTAATATAAAACTCATTAGATGACTGAAGGTAATTTTGTTGATTATGTAAAAATGTTTGCTTGCTCTGGAAACGGAGGAAAGGGATCAGTGCACCTACATAGAGAAAAATTTATCACAAAAGGCGGTCCTGATGGGGGTGATGGGGGTCGTGGAGGTCATGTAATTGTTCGTGGAAATGAACATTTGTGGACATTACACCACTTGAAATTCAAACGTCACTTTAGAGCCGGTCACGGAGGAAGCGGAAGTAAAAGCCGTAGTACAGGAGCCGATGGAGAAGACGTGTATGTAGATGTGCCTTTAGGAACTGTGCTTCGAGATACAGACACAAACGAAGTTCTTTTTGAAATTACTGAAAACCATGAAGAAGTTATCCTTTGTGAAGGAGGTAAAGGCGGTTTAGGAAATTGGCATTTTAGATCCTCAACCAACCAAACTCCACGGTATGCACAGCCTGGACTTCCAATGGTGGAAAAATATGTGACGATTGAGCTCAAAATTCTAGCTGATGTAGGATTGGTTGGATTTCCAAATGCTGGAAAATCAACATTATTATCTGTAATTACATCCGCAAAACCAAAAATAGCTGATTATGAGTTTACAACTCTAAAACCAAATTTAGGGATTGTAGAATACAGAGATTACCAATCGTTTGTGGTGGCTGACATCCCTGGTATTATTGAAGGTGCTGCAGAAGGAAAAGGTCTTGGACATTATTTTTTACGACATATAGAAAGAAACTCTATCCTTTTGTTTTTAATTCCTGCCGATGCGGATGATATCAAAAAGCAGTATGATATTTTATTAGATGAGTTGCGTCGCTATAACCCAGAAATGCTAGACAAAGATCGTTTGATTGCAATCTCTAAAAGTGATATGCTTGACGAAGAGTTGAAAGCGGAACTAACTGAAGAGTTAGATGCAGAATTACCCATCGATTATTTGTTTATTTCCTCGGTAGCCCAATCAGGAATTATTCAACTCAAAGACAGTTTGTGGGCGATGTTAAACCGTTAAAAAAATGAAGGCATGCAAAAATTCTTACTGATTTTGTTATGTCCATACTTATTAATAGGTCAAAACTATACCAAAGAATTTGAGCCCTTATTTGAAACTAAAAACTACACCCAAGCTGTTCAGAAGCTAGAAGTTTATTTGTCTAAAACGCCGCAAGATTTAGTCTTGTTAGAGTTAATGGGGGATGCTTATGGTTTTCAAAGTAACTGGGACAAAGCTGCAACGTACTACAAACAATTTCGTGATTTAGATCCTTATAACGCGACTTCCCATTATAAGTATGGGGGTGTTTTAGGGAAACTAGCCAAAGAGGGGTCAAAACTTAAAGCTCTAGGGTTAATTTCTAAAGTAAAAACATCGTTTCTTAAAGCAGCAGAATTAGACCCTACTGATAAAGAAGTTCGTTGGGCGATGGTAGAGTTATACACTCAACTTCCTGGTTTTTTGGGTGGGAGTTATGACAAAGCAATGATCTATGCGAGTGAGTTAGAAGTGCTTTCCAATCCGCAAGGGTATTTTGCCAAAGCCTATGTTTATGAAAATTCTAATAGAGAGGTATTGGCAAAGGCATGTTATAAAAAAGGTTTAGACAGCCTGAACGAATTAGCTTACTCTCAGTCAAAATTATCAAAGCCCTCCCATTTTAAATTCCATAACAACTCTATACATTTCCTTGTTGCTTCTGCTTGTGTTGTACTTAACACACAGCTTTCTACTGGTCAGTATTATATCCAAGTTTATATTGAAGATTTTTCATCCAAAGACCGCGAACCTTTAGAAGTTGCCTATTTACTTCAAGCACAGATATTTAAACTTCAAAATAAAGTCCAGGAGGCACTTGATTCCCTTGAAAAAGCTCTCTTAGTACAGCCAGATTTCAAACCTGCGATGAAAGAAAAGCAATTAATTTTATTGTTAAAGCCTTAAAGAAATCTAAGCTCATTCCGTATATTTACCTCTCATAAACTCATACAATGAATGTACATTTTATTGCAATAGGAGGTGCTGCGATGCACAATTTAGCATTAGCGCTTCACCATAAAGGAATGCAAGTTACTGGTAGCGATGACACTATATTTGAGCCCTCTAAATCGCGATTAAACGCTGCTGGACTGTTGCCAGCTAGTTTTGGGTGGTACTCAGATAAAATCACTAAGAACCTAGATGCGGTGGTGCTTGGAATGCACGCCAAACAGGACAATCCTGAACTCTTAAAGGCACAGGAATTAGGACTTAAAATATATTCATATCCAGAGTTTTTATATGAGCAATCTAAACATAAAACACGTGTAGTGATAGGAGGAAGTCATGGGAAAACAACCATCACAGCCATGATCTTACATGTTTTAAATTACCACGATATTGAAGTCGATTATATGGTAGGTGCGCAGTTGGAAGGTTTTGATGTGATGGTGAAACTTACAGATGATGCCGATTTTATGGTACTTGAAGGGGATGAATATTTAAGCTCTCCAATTGACCGCCGTCCAAAATTTCATTTATACCAACCTAATATTGCCCTTTTAAGTGGTATTGCATGGGATCATATCAACGTATTTCCAACCTTTGAAAATTATTTAGAGCAGTTTAAAATATTTGTAGATAGTATTACTGTAGGGGGAAGTATTTCTTACAATTCCGAGGATCTTAATGTAAAATCAATCGTTGAAGACAGCGATAATCAAATTCGTAAATTTCCGTATCAAACTCCTGAGCATACGATTGATGGGGGTGTTACCTATTTAGACACAGAAGAAGGGCCACTTCCACTTGAAGTTTTTGGAGCCCATAACTTGAATAACCTTGCAGGATCAAAGTGGATTTGCCAACAAATGGGGGTTGATCAAGATGATTTTTACGAAGCAATTTCTAGTTTTTCGGGTGCAAGTAAGCGCTTAGAACTCGTAGCTAAAAATGCCAATTGTGTCGTTTATAAAGATTTTGCACACTCTCCAAGTAAGGTGAAAGCGACTACGGAAGCCGTAAAGTCACAGTATCCAAAGCGACCCTTAGTTGCATGTTTAGAATTGCATACTTACAGTAGTTTAAATGCTGAGTTTTTAGAACACTATAAAGGGACTTTAGATGCAGCTGATACAGCAGTGGTGTTTTATTCGCCAGAGGCTGTTGAAATAAAAAGATTAAATTCAGTAAGTGAAATCCAAATAGAAACTGCTTTTGAGCGTAAGGACTTAATTGTTTTTACAGACCCCACGCTTTTTAAAAACTATATAACTTCCTTAGAATTTACTCAAAAAACAGTTCTGCTCATGAGCTCTGGAAGTTATGGAGGTTTGGACTTTGCAGCTCTTAAAAATAAGGTATCCGACCCAAGTTGATTTTTAATCCATAATAATAACCTCAAATATTTATGACAATGTCCCCCAAATCATTCTCCATAAAAAATTGGTCTCAAGATGACCGCCCCCGTGAAAAATTAAGAGATAAAGGAGCCCGTTCGTTAAGCAACGCAGAATTGATGGCAATTTTAATAGGCTCTGGAACAGTACAAGAAACAGCGGTTGATTTATCCAAACGAATCTTGGCAAGTGTGGGTCATGATTTACAAAGTGTAGGAAAATTATCAATCACTCAATTAATGAGGTTCAAAGGAATAGGAGAAGCTAAAGCCATTAAAATTGCAGCTGCCATGGAAATTAGTTGCCGCCGGCGCGAAACCGACCAAAAAAAATTGGACAAAATCAATACGAGTAGGTCGGTGTTTGAAATTATGAATCCTCTTTTAGGACACCTTTCCCATGAAGAGTTCTGGGTTTTATTTCTCAATAATTCCAATAAAATTTTAGCAAAAACACACTTGAGTAAAGGAGGGATGACAAGTACTATTGTGGATGTTCGCATTGTAATGAAGCAAGCATTGGAGCATTCTGCCACAGCGATTGTTTTGGTGCACAACCACCCATCTGGCGTACCTAATCCAAGTGAATCCGATACTTTATTAACAGAAAAATTTAAATCAGCTGCTGAAAGTTTAGATATTAGAGTCTTAGACCATATAATTGTCACAGAAAAGAACTATTTTAGTTTTGCCGATGAAAGTTTATTATAATGCTATTAGTTTATACATCCAAGATAACGCCGAGACTCAAATTTGTTTTTAAACAAATATGTACACGAATTCTTAATCTTCCAGTTTCTTTTACAAATGTAATTGAAGAATTTATTGCACATGACAGTCTTAAAATGTCTTACGGGCCTCAACCTTTAGGAAGTGAGTTTTTTGTGAGGAGTAATGGACTTTTATTAGAACAGGGTTTGTCCGACCTAGAACTCAATGTTCAAACCTGGGAGGATACGAAGTGCTTTTTTAGTAGTGGTGAAAAAAGCCACCTTCCATTTGATATTTTTTCGGCGGCATTTTATTTGTTAAGTCGATATGAAGAATACTTGCCACATGTAAAAGATAATTATGGTCGGTTTACCAAAGAAGAGAGTTTAGCCTTTCAATCTGGATTTTTACACCAGCCAGTGATTGATATCTGGGCCTATAAATTTAAGGCTGCTTTACAAGTTCAGTATCCAAACCACAAATTTGATTCTCGCCAGTTTTCAATTAATCCTGTCATTGATGTTCCTGTCGCTTATTATTTTAAAAACAAAGGGTTTTTAAGAACTATAGGAGGGATTGGATCTGATTTATTTCGGTTTCGTTTTAAATTTTTGTACGATCGCTTTCCAGTACTGTTTGGGTTCAAAAAAGATCCTTTTGACAATTTTAAATGGATTATTAACCGTCAAAAAACAACCAAAACAAAGTTTAACGTATTTTTCTTAATAGGAAATTTAACCACTTACGATAAAAACAATAGTATCAACAAAAAGGAATTTGTCTCCTTGATTAAATCGGTGGCTGATTATTGTAAAGTAGGGATCAAAGCATCTTATATGGCGTTGGACTCTGTTGCTATCTTAAAATCTGAAAAACGACAAATGGATTCGATTGTAAACTCCGTGACAACCTCCGCACGTTCATCGTTTTCTAAAGTAAATTTACCGTCTACTTATCGAAATTATATTGATCTCGAAATTAATGCAGACTATACGATGGGGTATCCAGAATCGATTGGATTTAGAGCGGGCACTTGTACGCCGTTTTTATTTTATGATTTAGATTTTGAAATACAGACACCCCTTATGATTCATCCCTTTCAATTAATGGACTCTGTACTTCTTAAACACGCCTCTTTTTTAGACAAAAAAGAAACGTTATTAAAAGCGATTTCGGAAGTCAAAATGGTAAATGGTAGGTTTACATTTATTTTTCATAACTATGCATTTAGCCCTATCAAGCGTTGGACCGATTTCAAATCATTATTTAATATTATACTAGATTCTACAAATGACATTTCATCATAAAAAACATATTTTTTTCGATCTCGACCACACACTGTGGGATTTTGATAAAAACTCCGCTTTGACCTTTGAAAAAATATTTAAATTAAACAATTTAGATCTTGATTTGAATGTCTTTTTGGAGGTTTATGTCCCCATTAATCTTCAGTACTGGAAGCTCTATCGAGAAGAGAAGATTGACAAAAAGAACTTAAAATTTGCGCGACTTAATGATGCTTTTAAAGCGTTAGAGGTGGAAGTATCTACAAGAATCATCCATAAATTATCGGATGATTATATCACATATCTTTCGACCTTTAATCACTTATTTCCAGGGACGATTGAGCTTTTAGAATATTTACAGCCTAATTATAAACTCCATATCATCACCAATGGGTTTAAAGAAGTTCAGCATGGCAAACTAAATCAATCTAATATTGATCATTTTTTCCAAACCGTAACCAATTCTGAAATGGTAGGTGTCAAAAAACCAAACCCTAGAATTTTTAACCATGCGCTTCAAATGGCTAAAGCAACTACAGAAGAAAGTTTGATGATAGGAGATAACCTTGAAGCCGATATTATGGGGGCACTTAACTTTGGAATGGAGGCTATTTGTTTTAATTATCACAAAGAAATTCTAAAGACAAATATCATTGGAGTGGATCATTTATTAGAATTAAAAAATTATATTTAGAACATAAAATTGTAATTTGTTCGTTTACCATAATAGTTTAAGCCCAGTTTTATTATGAGAAAACAATCTTTTTTTAAAAAAATTCTAGCCATCATTATTCTTCTTGGAGTCTGTTTTTCCTGTATTAAGGATACAGATTTTGAGCAATCTGATACTTTAGTTATAACTCCTATTATGGAGGTTAATTTAGTGAAAGCTCAGGAAACCCCCGACTCTTTTTTGGATGCTTCGGGTAGTGAAGTGCCATTCATTTCTGATCTAGTTGTTTTAGAGGTCTTCACCTCAGATTTTATTGTTGAGAATCTTATCAAAGCCGAATTGGTTTTTGAAATAACGAACAGTATTAATAAGGCTTTTCAGATTAAAATGGATTTTTATGACACTGCAGATACGCTTCAGCACTCGTTTTCGATTGATATTGATAATTCTCCAACAAACTCACCTTTGATTACTGAATATGTTGAGGTTTTTGAAAACATGAGTTTATTAGCACTTAAATCTACCAACAAATTAGACATTACAATTTCCTTGGCATCAAGTCCTACAGGATCCGTTTTAACCCCTGATTCAGAAGGTAGTATTCGTTTGACATCCAAGGGAGTTTTCTATTTAAAAATATCTTCATGAGGTGGTTATTGTTTTTTGGATTTTTTGTATCCCTAAATGCACAAAATAAGCAGCTTCTTTATGGATTTAAAGAAGTCCCGCAACAGATTCTTTTAAACCCTGGGGCTCAAGTCGATTATCGAGGCTATATAGGTGTGCCTTTACTTTCTCATATTCATTTTAGTGCGGGCATCACTGGATTTTCTGCATTTGATGTTTTTGCGGATGATGGGAAGGATTTTAATCAAAAAATTCGAGACGTTGTTTATGATATGGATGCCAAGGATTTTTTTGGATTTAATCAACAATTAGATATTTTTTCAGCGGGACTTACTCTGAGAACTTCTTTAGAAGACATGGTATTCATCTCTTTTGGGTTGTATCAAGAGTCTGATGTATTTTCATACTTCCCCAAAGATTTAGCGGTTCTAGCTTATGAAGGGAATTTTAATAATTTAAACAGGCGTTTCGATTTTGGTCAGTTGAATGTGAGTGCAGAGGTCTTATCTGTTTTTCACATCGGTGTGAATAAAAAAATCAATTCTAAATGGACATTAGGACTGAGGGGTAAAGTATATTCTAGCATTGCTCAGGCATCTTCGACAGAAAATAAAGGCTCTTTTATAACGTATCCAAGTGCTAATAATAATCTGAATCATATTTTTGATCTCGATATGAAATTACAAACTTCTGGCCTGTCATTTTTGGACGAACCTAACGCTAGTGCGGGAACAGCGATTTTAAAGAAACGTTTATTATTTGGTGGGAATCTAGGCGTGGGAGTTGACCTAGGGTTTACCTATCAACACGCTCCCGAATGGACAATTGATGCTAGTCTTCAAGATATTGGTTTTATCAATTATTCTAAGGACGTTAAAAATTATATTTTAGATGGATATTTAGAATATGATGGTATTCAGTCGGTGTTTCCACAGGTAGTTTCAGGACAAACAGCTCAAGATTATTGGGATGAGGTTAAGAATGATTTTGATGAGTTATTTGAAATAGATAGTACTACAACTTCATACACAAAATGGCGGCCATTAAAACTCAATAGTTCGGTAAGTTATAATTTTGGAAGAAAAACAGACAAAGAATGTAATTGTCTTGATAAATCGGATACATCGTTTCAAAATAGAGTAGGGGCACACCTTTTTGCTATGAAACGTCCCAATCATTTTCAGTGGGCACTTTCGGCATTTTACTATAGGAAGTTTTATAAAGGTCTACAGCTAAAAGCATCCTATACCGTAGATGCATTTTCATTTAATAATGTTGGACTGGGCATGTCTGCGGCTTTAGGATCTGTACAGTTTTACATTATGGCTGATAATTTATTGGAATATCAAAACTTAGCTAAATCTCAAAGCGTATCTTTACAACTAGGCTTTAACTATATATTTAAAAATTATGAAAACTAAAATTTATATTTTTCTTCTAATATTGAGTGCCACTATAAGTTCATGGGCTCAATCGAGTATTAATGATTATAAATACGTTTCAGTTGCTGAGAAATTTGATTTTTTAAAATCAAATGACCAGTATCAACTAAACTCGTTAACAACGTTTTTACTCAAAAAAAATGGATTTACAGTGTTGAATAAATCGGATAATTATCCAATGGATTTAGCAAAAAATAATTGTTTATTGCTAAACGCAAATGTGGTTAAGATTAAAGGGTTGTTATCCTCAAAACTACAACTGGTACTTACCAATTGTAAAAATACAGTTGTTTTTTCTTCCGAAATTGGTAAATCGAAACTCAAGGAATATCAAAAAGCATATCACGAAGCACTCCGTGAAGCTTTTGCTTTAAGTGAGTTTAATTATGTTTATACGGATTCAAATAGTACGAATGTACTACCAATTCCAACCCCTCCAACACTGCCAGTCAAAATAATTGTTGAACCGGCCCCTGTAGTTGTTACTGAACCTATGAAAGAAAAAGTGGAAGAAGTTCAAGAACTTGTCGAACTGGTTCCAGCCGCTGAGGTGGCTACAGAGTTAATTGTCAAACAAACCAATTCGGGCTATGATTTTATAGATTCAGTTTCTGAATTCGTTAAATATTCAACGCATGCCACCCTGTTTGAGAATGTTTATATCATTGATGGAAGAGATGGAATTATTTATAAACGTGGACAAAGCTGGGTTCGTGAATATATTGAAAATGGCAACACTACGATTGAAGCCTTAAACATTCAACGCTAGGACTTATACTTGTCTTTCCAACGTTGTTTCAAAAATTCTTGTTGCGCATTTTCACGGGTATTGTTTCCAGGTTTGTAAAACTGTGTATTTTCTATTCCTTCAGGTAAAAATTCCTGTGACACAAAATTTAAGTCGTAATTATGAGCATATTTATAGGATTCGCCATAGCCTAAATCTTTCATTAATTTAGTGGGCGCGTTCCGAATATCAAGGGGCACTGCAAGATTTCCTGTATTTTTCACAACATCAATGGCATGATTGATTGCCGCATAAGCTGCATTACTCTTTGGAGAGCAGGCCAAGTAGGTTGCACATTGACTCAAGATAATCCGACTTTCGGGCATGCCAATCGCTGCAACAGATTGAAAAGTACTATTAGCTAATACCAAAGCAGTTGGGTTGGCGTTTCCAATATCTTCACTTGCAAGAATAAGCATGCGTCGTGCAATAAATTTTACATCCTCTCCACCTTCTAGCATCCGTGCCAACCAATAGACCGCACCATTTGGGTCGCTACCACGAATAGATTTAATAAAGGCCGAAATAATATCGTAATGCTGATCGCCTGTTTTATCATACAAAACGGTACTGTTTTGAACCTTATCTAAGACCAATTGATTTGTAATGGTCACTTTGGTAGCGGTTTCCGAATTGACAATCAGTTCAAAAATATTTAACAATTTCCGAGCATCACCCCCTGAAAGCCGTAGCAATGCTTCGGTTTCTAAGAGTTTAATTTTCTTTTTTGAGAGTTCTTCATCTGTTTCAATCGCACGTTTTAGTAGCGCCTCTAAATCCTTGGTGTCAAAAGGTTTTAAGGTATAAACCTGACAACGGGAGAGTAGCGCAGAGATAACCTCAAAACTTGGGTTTTCTGTCGTGGCTCCAATGAGTGTTACCCAGCCTTTTTCTACAGCTTGTAAGAGAGAATCTTGTTGTGATTTGCTAAAGCGATGAATCTCATCTATAAATAAAATGGGATTTTTGGTGGTAAATAAACCGCCACTTTGTTTTGCTTTTTCAATGACTTCTCTTACATCTTTAACACCCGAACTGATGGCGCTTAAGGTATAGAAAGGGCGTTCGGACTCGGTAGCAATGATGGTGGCAAGGGTGGTTTTTCCGATGCCAGGAGGGCCCCAAAAAATCATGGAGGGAATTAATCCTTGTTTTAAGGCTTGTGTTAATGCTCCGTTGGATCCAATAAGGTGTGATTGACTGATGTAATCGGCCAGTTTTTTTGGACGTAAGCGTTCTGCTAAGGGTGCATTCATCCTACAAAACTAAAGTTTTTTTTTATATAAATCTGACATTCTAACATATTGCCATTTTTTGGCGGGTTATTTGCTAGTGTTTAGTAAATTTATAACCATGAATCCACAACAACCATTTCGATTTTCTACAGGCGTCATTGGGTATCCAATAGCGTTTGTATTGTTGATTTGGATTGTGTTTTGGGCTGAAGTTCGGTTTGGATTCCGTTTGAATTACTTGGGCGTATTTCCAAGGACGCTTTCAGGGCTGAGGGGTGTTATTTTTAGTCCTTTTATCCATGGAAGTTTAGAACATTTGTATCATAATTCTACGCCGTTATTGGTGTTGTCAACGGCCTTGTTTTATTTTTACCGTCCGATTGCGTGGAAGGTTATTTTATATGGAATTCTATTCTCAGGACTTTTTACCTGGGGTATAGGAAGTACTGGCTACCACATTGGTGCTAGTGGTCTTATCTATGTGTTGATGAGTTTTATGCTTTTTAAAGGAATTTTCTCTAAGCATTACCGCTTAATAGCTCTCTCGTTTTTAGTCATCTTTCTTTATGGTAGTATGTTGTGGTATGTGTTTCCGATTAAAGAAAATATGTCGTGGGAAGGACATTTGTCAGGACTATTGGTGGGGTTAATTTTTGCCTTAATTTTCAAGACTGCCATTGCCAAACCTCCAAAATATATTTGGGAACATGAACACTATGATGAATCCCAAGATCCATTTTTACAACAGTTTGACGAAGCTGGAAATTTTATTGAAAAGTCAGAGGAAGAAATCCACACGGCAGATCCTTCTTTAGAAATACGTTATAACTTTAAAGAAAAGGATGTTTAGAGGCGTTGTCTGACGGCTTCATAAAGAAAAGCACCACATGCTACAGAAACATTTAAAGAGGCGATACTGCCGTACATAGGGAGTTTTGCTTTGTCATCTACCAATTTCAAAATAGAAGGGTTAATTCCTCTGTCTTCAGAACCCATAATGATGGCACATCCGTGTTTAAAATCGATATCGTAAATTGTATTGTCTGTTTTTTCGGTGGCTGCAATGACTTTTATGTCGGAAGCCTGTAAATAAAACATGGCATCTTTGATGTGGTCCACTTTACAGATGGGAATATTAAATACCGCACCTGCACTTGTTTTAACTGTGTCTCCATTTATGGGAGCTCCGCCACTTTTTTGAATGATAATTCCATCCACGCCAGTACATTCAGCAGTTCTGATGATGGCTCCAAAATTACGGACATCACTAAGTTGATCGAGGAGGAGAAACAATGGGTTTTCTTTGGTTTCTTTGACAGCGTTGATCAGTTCTTCCAAATCGTAAAATGCGATTGGTGACATATTGGCTACTGC
Source organism: Flavobacteriaceae bacterium (assembly GCA_018608765.1). GTDB lineage: Bacteria > Bacteroidota > Bacteroidia > Flavobacteriales > Flavobacteriaceae > Hel1-33-131. The sequence continues at coordinate 17,706 of JABAYY010000097.1, read as the reverse complement.
GCCTTGATGGTTATGAGGCGTTAAACGGTTTAGTTTTTCAACAGGCACATACGAAAAGTTGATATTTTGCTTCCGCAACAGTTTTTCCAACTCTGTATATAATTCGCCACTGAGTCCTTTTTGTAAAAAAACCTTGTCTATGGTATTTTCTGCTTCCACGGCTTCAATGATGGCGCGAAGGCCGTATATTTTGGTTTCTTTCTCCATGCCGCAAAAGTACACATTACACATCAATTTTAAAGTATTTAACCAAAAAAGCGGATTCTTTTCAAAACCCGCTTTTAAATGAACTTTAAAAAAGTGATTGTTTATTGAATGATCACTTTTTTGAAGGTTTTTTTAGAACCTTGTTTTAAGGTTAAAAAATAAACTCCTTCTGTGTAATTGGTGGTATTCAGCTGTCCTTTAATTAAAGCAGTTCTTCCCAATATGTTTTCTGTATAGACGGTTCTGCCTTGAAGATCTATAAGTTGTACCAAACAAGTTGCATCTGATGTAGATGCAAATTTGAAGTTAAGTGTTTGTTTTGCAGGGTTTGGCCAAACATTTAATACATTTTCTGTTTTTGAATTTGTGCTTAACACAAAGTCACCACTGGTGATTATCAAAGAATAATCTTGAGAACCTTCTGAAACAAGCCCTCGCATACTAACTGTAAGGGTGTATGTTCCTTCGCTTGGAGAGTCAATATCAATATTTTCAACCGTATCTACATTATTTACATCATTTCTTAGAGCACTCCCAGTAGGGTTCACTGGGTTCAATCTCCAAGGATAGTATATTGTCCCATCCGGAGCTGTAATTTCTACATCTAAATTATTTACGACTACAGGTATTGTACTGTTTGCATTCTGCTGAATAGCTCCCGCAGGATCTGTCCAACATAGTGTTGCACTGATAGGGTTAGAGTTTCCTGCATCAAAAGTTGTTGTAAAGGTGTCTCCAAAAAACAAAGTATTTTCATAAATCGCAGCACTTCCATTGTTAGCATCTAACAGGGTTTCAGCGGCTACTTTAGTATTTAACAGTCCCCATCCATATACGGGGTCTGGCCCAATTCTAACAAAATCATCATCGGCTGTATGACATACCAATCCTTTTAAAGTAGCAGATTTCATAAATGTACCATTGTTTAATTCTGAGTAGTATTGTTGTAATAACACTATTGATCCAGCTACATTTGGTGCTGCCATTGAGGTTCCTGTATAATTCCCATAAGTATCTGTTGATGAACTTGTAGGGGATATTAGTCCAGTTCCATTTCCAGTGATGTCTGGCTTAATTCTTCCATCATCTGAGGGTCCTTGACTGCTAGAGGAGTTGATGTTGAGTGCAGTTAATTCACCTTCTGAATTGATTGTTGGGTCTTGAGCATTGGCTACAACTAAATTATTTTTTGAATTTTTTTCACCTGTAAGCTTGTCGTATCCATCGGTACTTGCGTTACTGTTTGGGCTATTTCCATTATTTCCTGCGGAGACTACTTGGAGGTAGTAAGGATTATTGTAGAGAATTTCATCCCAAGCATTTGCTTCTCCTGTATAGCCACCTATATAATAATCGGGTAGGTATTCTTCTCCATCAGCATCCACTGCGGGAACGCCGTAAGAATGATTGGAAATTAACAGTCCATTGGTGCTTGCTTCATTTAATGCTTCAGCTTTGTCATTGCCCCAAGTGTAAGAAATAATTGTAGATTTTGGTGCCATTCCCTTTGCTTCGGACCTAATGCCTTTAGCTGCAATGGTTCCTGCAACATGTGTTCCGTGGTTGCCATAGGTTTGTTCTATATCAAAATCTGGTGTAGTGACTCTTGAAATATTTGTATTTGGAAATGTTCCTACAAACTCTACATGGTTTTCTAATACATTATCTTGATCCCAGACTCCTACAGTCATTCCTAGACCTTCAATCTCAAGTCCTAATTCACCATTAGTGAGCATGTAATTGGCTCTGGTTGCGATGGCTGCATTTGCATTATGAACTGTGATTTTTATAGGGGTTCCATCAATAACATCAATAATTGTATATTTTTTATCTTCGATATAAGAGTCGCGTTGTGTACCCGGATTTTGACTTAGGTATAAGGCTATCCGACTTTCTTTTTCATTGTTGCTTTCGTTTATCTTATCGAGTAGTGCGATATTTCTCTCTTTTAAACTTGCGCTAACAATTGTTTCAATTTGTGTATCGGTTTGTGTGTGTACCATGTTTAAACCAGCGATTAGTACAGAGACAATTAAAACACACTTTTTCATTGGTTATAGGAGTTAAAAAAAGCCTGTGAATTTCACAGGCTTTTTTGTTATCTAATTTGTAAAAATAAATTAATAGATTTACTGCTTTATAAGCGTTGTTTGGTAAGGTCCAAAATTATTTGGATATCCAAAATCTCCACTACAAACTATGATACCTGTCGCATAGTCATATGACGTAGTATCAACAAAGTGGTAGCTAAAACCTGCAAGATAAGGGATGTTGAAATTAAATCCATCATCCACGTCTAAAGTTCCGTCTAGTTTAAATGTTATAACAGTTCCTGCTGGATAATACGCATCAAATCCATCTGAATTTGTAACTAACATAGTAGAAGCAGTTGAATCGCCTTCTACCATTGTTAATTCAACTTGATAGCTTTCACCAAATGCAGTAGCTAAAACTAAACCTGCATTACTACCTCCAGTGAATATTTCATCAACCGTAAAAGCACCAGCAAATGCGCTGATAGATGGATTGATTACTATCCTTTGAGTTACAGGGAAAGTTTCACCTTCTAAGCCTGCTGTTATACTAGATGAACTTGTACCTGTAAGAACCAAATCAAATATCATTGGCTCTGTTAGTGTTGTTCCATCCAAATCTGCAAGATCTAAAGAGATCATTGCTAAGTATGTGTATTCAAATCCAGTATCGTTGTCAGGTCCAGCATAACTTGTTTTTCCAGCAGGTGCTACTACAGCCCCTGAGTTAGAAAAAATAGTACTTGGATCTGCACCAGAAACACTTTGTAAAGCATAGTTGATAGTTAAATCAGAACTTGTTGTTGGTACTTGAATATTCACATCTAGGTCAATTGTTCCTGTAGCTCCTTGGAATACTCCAATTTGAGCAGGGTTGGTAGTTAAAAACTGAACCCACCCTCTTTCTTCTTGAGCTGCATAGCCTAAATCTTCACTACTATCTTTATCACAAGACACTGTTAGTGTTAGGACTAATAGTAAGCTAATTGATTTTATTATATTTTTCATATTTTATTATTTAATTTATTAGTTTATGGGTTAACACAAAATTCTGTACTATCTGATGCACCCCAGTTTCCTTCGCCACTGGCAACATTAATAATGGAACAGTCCAAAGAATAGTTTCCAGTAGTTGCTCCATCAAATTGACCATCTCCGTATGAGTCATAAATTGTGAATGTATAACATCCATCCGCTAAGGTCATCGTTTCAACAATTTGTTGACCTCCTGACACATACTCATATCCATCCCCAGATTCTACAACGTCACCCGCTGCATCTGTAACATCCCAACTACGTTCATCTGAATAAGAATCTTCATTCATTACCAATACAAAATCGTTACAAATTAAGTATTTGTTGTAGTTAATAGTCGTTGTTTTAGAACCTACAACAGCAATTCCTGCTGGTAACTCTAAATCCAATACTAACGTGTAAGGTACACCTTCTACAAGGTTTGTATCTACAAAACTTACCGATAGTGTTCCGTCGTAAGAATCTGCTGGTATTGTAACAGTTCCGATGGTGTAATCACCGATTGTTCCTGTTGATGTTGCGTTTACAACGACATCATAACTTCTAGCTGATCCTGATGTAGTTGTTGCTTGTACCCCTACGGTAGCTGAAGCACCTTCAGGTCGCACTGCAACTGAAGTGGAAGATGTTGTAAATCCAACTCCGGTTTGCCCATTGTTGTCATACACATTGTCTATGATTGCTTCGTTTTGTTCACAAGCCATAAAGCTTCCAAAAACAAAAAGAGCAGTTAATATTCTAAATTTTTTCATAATTATATAGTTTTTTAATTAATAGCCATTGTTTTGTACAGCTCCACTGTTAGCAGTTGTTTCGCTTAAAGGAATAGGTAGTGTAAATCTATAGTCAGAGTTTTGTAATGAACATCCTGCTAAGTTTTCACACTCTTTAGAATCTCTATCAATTGCTCTGTCTCCTCTGTTTCCTAAACGCTTCAAGTCTACCCATCTGTGACCTTCAAATAAAAGTTCTAAACGTCTTTCGTCAAGAATAGCTCCAAATGCATCTTCTTGAGTATTAAATGACTGTAGAGCTTGAGGAGCACCATATCGTGCATCTCTTAATTCTTTAAGAAATGTTGCAGCGCCTGTAAGATCTCCAGCATCAGCAGAAGCTTCAGCTCTAATGAATAACATTTCAGAAGCTCTAAATACTTTTAGATCATTTAAAAGAGGTTGTGTTCCACCAGGATACTTAAATACTAATAATACATCATCATTAATAGAGTTATCGTTTGTTTGGTATGTAGGATCTATACTAGATTCTGCAACGTTTAAGTTTCTTGTCAAACGTACATCAGCTGTTCCATCTAAAATGTTGAAAACAGAACGACTCATTTCCATAAATGGACCTCCACTAGAACTAGCATCGATAAAAGCAAATAAGCTTCCTGCCCATCCACCACCAGCAGTTCCTTGACCATCGTAAGAATCTCCAATAGATCTTTCGAGGCTAAAAATTACTTCAGTGAAATCACTGTCTTCAAACATTGCTGAGTATTCAGTTTGGTCTGCAATAGAGTAAGTGGATAACAAAGATGCAGCATATGTATCTGCCATTGCGTAGTCTCCTCTATAAGCAGCCATTCTCGCTCTTAGTGCTGTTACAAAATCATCTCCCATAAAAGTAACACCTTCAGAAGAATTGATTAAATCTGCTGCCATATCTAAATCAGCACCGATTGCCGTGTAGAATTCACCATTAGTACTTCTTGGTCTTGCTTCGAAGATATCTTCTGCAGGACTTGTTACTAGCAATCCAGCTAGTGCGGAATCATCTGTATAGTCAGCTGAGAAGTATGTAAGTATTTGGAAATGTGCAAATGCTCTAATAGCATGTGCTTGTCCTAATATGTTGTCATATTCTGCTTGATCTTCTGAAGAATCAATTGAAGCCGCAGCTTGGATGACTCTGTTAGCCATTCCTATTGCACCATAATTAGATCCCCATATGCCAGATACATATCCGTTAGAACTGTTTACATTAAAGTTCTGTTCGTCATTATTCTGACCTCCATTGTCTTTCCCTTTGTGAGTTTCATCTGTCATTGCTGCAGTGAGTCCAATTTCGTTAGTAGTATCTAAGAAATTGTAAGCACCTAATAAACCAGCTCTTAAGTCTGAAACATCTTGAAAGGCATTTTCTGCGCCCAATCGACCCGGTTGTTCGATTTCGATGGCATCATTACAGCTTACGATTGATAAGATCAAACAAGCATAAATGAATTTAAATATATTTTTCATGTTTTTATGTTTTTAAGGTTTAGTATTAAAATCCAAATTCAAGTCCTACAGAAAATGTCTTTGGTGTTGGATATCCATTTCCAGCTGCTCCAGTACCTTCAGCATCAAATCCTCTCCATTTAGAAAACGTTACTAAGTTTTCACCTCCAACAAATGCACGGATGTATGAGAATCCTGTTTTGTCTAAAATTACTTTAGGAATGTTGTATCCGAACTGGATAAAACGTAATCTTAAGTAATCAGCTTCTCTTAAATCTCTGTCTGAGAATCCTTGATCTGCGTAGTTAGATGCATTAAGTGACGGTACATTTGTAATGTCACCTGGTTGTTGCCAAGCATTTAAAAGATCTCTAGAGTGTCTGAACTGTCCAATAGAATTAGGATCCATGAAGTTGTTGTAATCAAAATCATAACGATCTACTCCAATAGCATAGTTAAACTGCGTTGTTAAGAAGAAATTTTTAAAGTCTGCGTCAAAACCAAAACTACCTTGGTAATCTGGATAAATATTTAGTCCTGTTGCTCTTTGATCAGATTCTACTAAGTTCTCAGTAATATCTCCATTAATGTCTTCGAATAACATATTACCGTTTGCAGGATTCACACCCACATATGGTGCAGCATAGATTTCGCTAAGTACGCCTCCAACTCTAAGTCCGAAAGGAATATCTCCACCAGAACCTAGACTGATTACTTCTTGTTTGTTGTAATTTCCAACAAGATTCAATGTTACATTAAGTCCTCCTTGCTTTGCAGCTTTTAAGACATCATAGTGTAATTCTAAATCGAAACCACTGTTTTGTATTTCTCCTACGTTAGCACTAATTGATGTTTGAGCTCCGTTAAGTGCTGGAGAGATAGGAGTTGGGAAGAATAAATCTTCAGTATTTTTTTTGTATACATCAAAACTACCACGTACTCTGTTGAATAAAGAAAAATCAACACCTAAGTTCGCTTGTACAACAGTTTCCCATTTAAGTAAATTGTTTCCAATTTGTCCAAATGAAAGTCCGTTGACACCACCATATTGACCACCAGTTACGAATAGATCTCTAGTTAAATCAGCCGCTCCAAAAGGTGCAAATGACCCACCAGAATCAACAATACGTTGGTTACCAGCAGTACCGTAAGAAGCTCTAAGTTTCAGGCTGTTTACAAAACTTAAGTTTTGCATGAAGCTTTCGTTAGAAACATTCCATCGTCCAGAAACAGACCAGAAAGTACCCCATTTATTAGAGTCAGCAAAACGGTAAGAAGCATCACGTCTAATAGTAGCAGAAACTCCGTAAGTTTTGTCATAATCATAATCAGCATATGCAAAGTAAGAGAATAAACCTGCATTTTGAATATTTGCAGAAGCTGTATCCACAAAGTTATCATTGGCAGCATTGTCATCTACGAAAGCAGCACCGTCACCAGGATAAAATGTAGCTGGATCAAAACCTTCTTGACTTACACCAAAGCTTCTCCAGTGTGCTTTAAAGTATTCTGTAAATAGAGATACTTCTAAACTGTGTTTTTCAGCAAATGTATTTGTATAGCTTAATGAGTTGTTAAAGTTTAGGAAGATAGATCTGTTTGAGTTTTGAACTGAAAACCCAGGAGTTTCGTTTCCTGCTTGAGCAAATAATTGAGCATTAAAAGAGGTTGGAGCCTCTACTCTTAATAATTGTTCGTCTGTGAAATCCGCTCCAAATCTACTGTTAAAAGTAAGGTTGTCAGTAATATCATAACTAGCTTTAAGACTTGCAATTACTTTAATTTCATCTTCACGTCTTGTGTAAGTTTCCAAACGGTCTAATAACATTAGAGGTGTGTTTGCAAAATTCACAGGAATGTTACTTCCCTCTCCAGAAATATAAGAGCTAGGAGAAATGTATGGTACACTCATGTTAGCACCAAGTGCAAAGTTTCTGTTAATAGCTCCTGAGCCAATACTGTTAGCTTCATTGTTTTCAGAGTAGTTCAAAGATAAGTTAGTGCTATATCTGAATTTTCCACTATTAGATTTCCCGTTGATATTGTTTCTAAAGTTGAAACGCTTTAACGTACTCGCTCTTTTTAAAATACCTTCTTGATCTTGAAATCCTAAAGATGTAAATGAGTTAAGGTTTTTACCTCCTGAAGATAAACTTAGGTTATGACTCTGAGTAAGTCCAGTTCCAAAGAATACATCTAACCAGTCTGTGTTCACTTGAGTTGCACGCTCTTCTAATTCAACATCAGAAAGTGTTGCTCCAAATCCAGCACCGAAATCTTTTTCTAATTGCAGTTGCTCTCTAGAATTCATTAGGTTGTAATCATTCCCTTGTAAGTTAGAGAAACTTGTTAAGCCACTGTAAGTCACTTTTAAACCTGTTTCATACGCTCCAACTTTGGTATTAATGATGATTACACCATTTGCCCCTCTGTTACCATAAATTGCTGTTGCACCTGCATCTTTAAGAACAGATAATGAAGCAATATCATTTGGATTTAAACTTCTAAAGTTATCTTCATCTACTGGTACACCATCAATAATAAATAATGGCTCTGTGTTACCAGAAATAGAAGAGACCCCTCTTAAGTTAATTAGACTGTTTCCACCAGGTTGTCCATTACCAGTTGTAATGTTTAGACCTGCTACTTGTCCTTGTAATGTTTGAACAAAAGAAGCATTTGGTCTGGACTCAATGGTTTGAGCAGTTACCGTAGTCGAAGCAATGTTAGAAGTTGCTTTAGAAGTTGTTCTAAAAGCTTGTACTACTACTTCATCTAAGTTAGTATCTGTAGCTAAAACTACATTAATTGTGTTACTTGCTCCAACAGTTTGTGATTGGTTAGCATATCCTATGTAACTAAAAGCTAGTACGTCACCAACTTTAGCGTTAATAGAATAATTACCATCAAAATCAGTTGAAACTCCAGATGTAGTTCCATCTATAACAACAGTTGCACCAGGTAATGGTAGTCCGTTATTATCAGAAACATTTCCTGAAACTTTCTTTTCTTGTGCAAATGAAATTTGCACAACTAACGCTAACATTAGCATTAGCATTCCACTAAACTTTGTTTTCATTTTTGTTATTTATTTAAATTAGTCATCGCAAAAGTGACGATTATAACTCAAATATCCAACATTTTGTTTATAAATATTCAATATTAATTAAACATTATAAGGTATATGTGGTCATATTAGTGGATTATGTTTAGTTATACTATTGTTATTATAAACTAAACTTCAATTTTATTTGTTCAAAATTTCTCTAGATTTATCTTTTAATCATAAAAGCCACCTGTTTGGGTGGTTAAGAAAGGGTTCTCTTTTTTATGTATTTAGTGGGGTTGGGGCTAGGTCTGAGAGTTTTATAGACTAAAGCTTTAAGCATAAAATTGCTCTTGACCTTAACATTTGGTTGTTTCTATGGGTTTTTTTCTACTTAAGTTGTAAAAAAAAACCACCCTGTTGGGTGGTTTTAGAATTAAAAATAATTTTATTTTACAAAGGCGTAATGGTGTAATTATACCCTCCTACAACATCTAATGTTGCAATTGCTTGAAGTCCACCGCTACTGTCTGTGGTATAGCCATCATGAACGATTGTTGTTCCAGTATCTGGGAAATGCTCTTGGTTCAAAGTAAGTGTGATTGGCATAGGTTGTCCAGTGTTTAAAGTTGAGAAAGGGTTGTCATAAAGGTCCACTACAAGGAAGTAGCTACCATCCGAAAGACCACTTAACTGATCTTCTTCTGGACAACTAGCAGTACCAAGAATATACTGTACGTAACTACCTGCTGCCGTATAAAGTATAAGGTCAAAATCTGCTGAACAATAGTTTACAGTCACTTCTAGGGCTCCACCAGCTACATTATAGCTATACGATCCTGCCCAATCCATTGTATAAATTCTAGACCAGAGTCCAAAGCAGGTCCCCAACTTTCATCAACTCCTCCATGACCGGTAACTCCGTCCACAAACTCAAAATATGTTGAACTAGACCCTTGACCGTATGAATTTTGATAATCAGGAAGAATATAGACGTTTTCAAAGCTCACGCTTGACGCAATATTGATGCCTAACTTAGTAGATTGCTGCCCTGATTTGGTAGTGACAACAAGTACACCATTGGATCCTCGCATTCCATAGAGTGCTGATGCAGCACCCCCTTTTAAAACATTAATAGATTCAATATCGTCTTGGTTCAAATCGGCGATTCCATTAGGAGTACTATTTCCTCCGCCAGAATTTGAGTCTCCGTATGAAATGTTATCCATTACAACACCATCAACCACAATTAAAGGTTGAGTGCCACCAGATATAGTGGAAATTCCTCTAATTACAATTCTACTATCGGATCCTACTGCTCCAGAAGAATTAGTAATACTAACTCCAGCAATTTTACCACTTAAAGCATTCACGATGTTGCCATCTCTAACAGTGGTAAGACTTTCAGATGTTAAGTTTTGAGTAGCGTATCCAAGAGCTTTCTCTTCTCGTTTAATACCCAAGGCTGTCACAACTACCTCATCCAAAGTGTTGTCGAGTTCGAGTGCTAGGTTAATCGTATTAGATACCCCTACGGTAGCCACTTTGCTTTTGTAGCCTACATAACTAAAGTTTAACACATCGCCTGTGTTGACATTAATTTTGTAGTTGCCATCAAAATCGGTAGTGGTTCCAGATGATGTTCCTGAGATGACAACGGTGGCGCCAATGAGTGGTAAGCCGTTTTCATCTGAAACCGTTCCTGTAACTGTTTTCTGCTGTGCAAAGGTTAATTGCACAATTAACGCCATAAAAAGCGTTAAGATCATTGTAAATTTGGTTTTCATTCTTTCATTGTTTATAATTAGTCTTCCCCAAAAGTCTTAATAATAAGTTAATAAAAAAAACGTACTCCTAATATTTTAACATTCCTTTAACATTTGATTTTTGAGCTCAAGAGGGTTAAGGCTAAAATTAATCTTAATGATACTGAGAGTGGAAGGTGTTTTAAGGTCAGAAAACTTGAAGAATTATGTTTTCTAATTGTATAGATGTTTAGGGCGGTATTCTAATAAAAAAAAGAAGTCACCCGAATTAAATTCAGATGACTTCTTAATTAGACTAATAAAATGGTAGGTTATTAATTAACGTCCCAGAATATTTTAGTTGTTTTTGTGTCACCTCCAATAGCTGAAGCTGCACTGTCATACTGAGAACCATTTAAGGTTGCTTCAGAAGTAGGGTAAAGGAATCTTGTAGGGATATCTAATGTTATTCCGTCAACTACAGGGCCATTTAAACCTAAGTCTAATAACCTCCATGCAGTCCATCCTTCATAACCATTGTTAAACATTGCAATCCATTTCTGAGATCCAATTTTTTGTTTCCAGTCTCCAGCAGCTGTTGCGTATGCAACTTCTGTTAAAGCTAAATAAGCAGCAGTATCCGAAGAACTTACTCCCCATTCATCCATAGAAACTTCAATAGCTGAGTTGTAGTATGCTTCTTCAGTTCCTCCTACAGAGTAACCTCTAGCAGCAGCTTCTGATAATAAAAAGTGTACTTCAGCTGCTGTAATCAAATCTCCTTTTAAATCTGGTGACTTCATTAAGTCAGATATATTTGAATTGCTTCCTGCTCCATTTGCATTCCCATAATCTCCACCTACATATGCACCTTCGTACATTCTAAAGAACGATCCAAGTCTAGGATCATTTGTAGGATTCATTGCGTCTACTAACGTATTTGCAGCAACGAAATCGTTACGTCCACTCTGAACAAGAGAAACCCATAAAGGATTTGTGTTTGGAGCAGATGCTAAATAGTTAATTCCAAAATTATCAGCATTAGCAACGATAGGTCCTGCTAAAAATGCAGCTTCTGCCATTGTTTGTGAAGCTGATGGATTAGAATCCGCTAATCGCATTGCCATTCTTAATTTTAAAGAAACAGCAGCTTGTCTCCATTGCGAAACGTTTCCTCCGTAAGCGATGTCTTGACTTGCGTCAAATCCAGCTCCACTACTTAAGTCTGCAATAGCCTCATCTAAATGAGATGCTAATGAAGTATAAATAGTTTCAGCATCATCATACATAGGAGATGGGTTTAATGGATCTAAAGCTTCTGTAAAAGGAACGTCACCAAAAGTGTCAACCAATATAGAGAAAGCATATACTTCCATAAACTTGATGATTGCTAATTGAGCTTGACTTGGAGCTTCTCCATTTTCTACTAGCTCTTTAGCACCTTTCAAATCTTTAAGGACATCCCGGTACATTGTTGTCCATAGGTTTCCACCAATATTTCTTGTAACTTGATTGTATTGGCTTTCATCTGGATACGTTGTTTGCGCCCAGTATTGTGCATATAGTCTAAAGACATTTTCATTAACACTACAGGAGTTCATTCGATCTCCCAGGTTTTTCAAAGCATTTGTGAATAGACCCCCAGCTGGTACTTCGCTTGGGTTTTTCTGGTCCACATTTAAACTCTCATCAACTCCACATGAAGTAAGGACGAAAGTAACACACAATAAGCTTAATAAGTAATTTTTCATTTTTCTCATCTTTTATATTGTTAAAATTCTAAGTTTAAATTAAGTCCTACTGTTCTTAGAGTAGGGAAAGATCCTGAAAGGTATCCTTGAGCGTTTCCAGCTCCTAAACCAGATTCTGGATCTGCAAAAGGAACATTTTTATCAATAATCCAAAGGTTTCTTCCGATTAGCGTTAAGCTACCACCAGAAATTGAGCCTTTCGTCCACTTACTAACTGGAAGGTCATAACTTAGCGTTAATTCTCTCAATTTGATGTAAGATGCGTCGTATACAGTCAGTTCAGCTGGATTTCTTGATGAGTTACCCCAGTACCAAATTCCAGCATAATAATCTGTTCTTGCTCTAGTTGTGTTTGGAGCTCCATCAGCAGTTACACCAGGAAGAATAACCCCACCACCATTTGCGAGTGTGTTTCTAATTGGGTTTCCAAGGTCATTAGTTCCTGTCGTGAAGTCAGGCAATCCAGTTCCTTGTCCGTAATGCATATCTAAAGAATATACATCACCACCTTTTTGAATGTCAATTAAGAAAGATAATTTGAAATCCTTATACTTGAACGTATTTGTAATACCTCCATTCCATTCTGGATTTACATCCCCAATGATTTGATCGGCAACTGCTTCATAATAACCACTAGAATTTACTATTCTTTGACCATTTTCATGCATGTTAAACCCTGTTCCTCTAATAGTTCCGTAAGGTTGACCAACGGTCGCATTTATAGAAATTCCACCTTGAAAACTATTTAATTGTAAGTTTTCTTGGTCTCCATATAAATCAACTACTAAACTTTCATTTTTAGCCCAGTTTACACTTAAGTCCCAGCTAAAGTTTTCGTTTTTAAATGGTGTTGCATAAATACCTAATTCAACTCCTTTATTTTGGATCTCACCAGCATTTACCCATCTGTTTGAAAACCCAGTAGAAGTTGTTACTGCTGCAGGCATCAATTGATCTTCAGTGTTTTTCTTGTACCAAGAAAAGTCAAATCCAACCGCATTGTTAAACATTTTAGCTTCTAAACCAACTTCAATTTCTTTTGTTCTTTCTGGCTTTAAACTTGCGTTGTTTTTTGTAGATCCGTAAGAGAATAAACTAGCATTCCCAAAGTTATTCAAAGTAGAATAAGTGTCAAATACGTTTCCAGCTGGTAAATCATTACCTACTTCTGCATATCCAGCTCTTAACTTACCAAAGTTTAACCATTCAAAATCCACTAATTTAGAGAATATTAAACTTGAACTTGCTGCATAATAGTTATAGCTATTGTTTTCAGAAGGTAGTGCTGAAGACACATCGATACGGTCCGTAAGGTCTAAATACAAGATGTTTTTATATCCTAAAGATGCTTGTGCATAGTATCCGTTCACTTGCTTCTCTCTTAAACTTTCAATCGGTTTAGGATTTGAACTTAAAGAGTTAGAAAGTGCAAAAATGTTAGGAATTGCTAAACCACCAGCTGTAGAATTTCTTAAGTAGCTATAGCTTTCTTTTCTTACATTAATTCCAAATACTCCGTCTAAACTAATGTCGGCAGTTAATTGCTTGTTCACGTTGAACATTAAATCATAATTATATTCAGAGAAAAGGATGTCTACTCTATCGTATCCAGATCCTTCATCGTCTCCTAAAATACCAAATTGAGTTGCCACAGAACCAATAGCTCTACGTTCTTCTCTTAATTCATTATAGGTATCAACAGCTCCTTTAGCAGTTACGCTTAACCAGTCGTTAATTTCAAGTGTTGCAAAAACATTTCCAAAGAAACGATTTCTTTCATCTGATTGGAAGTTTTTGTAACGTGTCCAGTATGGGTTATCCCAGTAGTGTCCAATAAGTTCTCCACCAGAACCAGGTCCAGTAAGCGCTCCTTCGTTGTTCCAAGAATAGTTTTTACCAGTCTTGTTAAAGATGTCTTCTTGATCTTTAAGATCAACATTTACTTGCCACCATTGTCTGAATTGTGCCATTAAGTTATCACCATATCCTGTAGAATTTCTTCCGACAGTTTGCTGAACTAAATAGTTAGCAGAAGAACCAACAGTGATTTTATCATTCACTTTTAATGTTCCGCTAAAGTTTAAACTGTTTTTGTTTAATTTAGAGTTTGGCATATACCCATTAATTTCAGTATTGGTATATCCTAATCTATAACTTGTTTTGTCGTCTCCACCAGAAATACTAACTGAATTGTTAAATTGAGTTGCTGTTTCGAAAAAATCTACCGGAGTCGTTTGTCCAGCAACGTAAGGAGTTGCAACTCCAAAGTTTCTGTGTTCAGGAACAAAAGAATCCCATTGGTAAACTAACTGACCGTCTAATGGCGCCCCAAAAGAAGCATCATCATAAGTTGGTACAACTAAGTTGTCATTTCCGTCACCAGTCATGTCCCAATCTTCGAAATAGCCTGTTGAACCATAATAAGTACCATATCCTGCTCCATACTGATCTTGATACTTAATAAAAGTACTCTTATCAATAGAACCAATCTGTGCACTAGAAGTTACAGTAACTTTAGTTTTTCCTTGTCCACCTTTTTTAGTTGTAACAATTACAACTCCATTGGCACCACGTGAACCGTAAATTGCAGATGCAGCTGCACCTTTAAGGATGTTAATAGACTCTACGTCATCTGGATTGATATCCATCGCAGCATTTCCATAATCATACCCTTTACGACCGCCTTGTTGTTGTGACGAATTGTTGATGTTGTTAGAAACTGGAATTCCATCTACAACAAACAATGGCTGATTGTTTCCTGTTAAGGAACTAACCCCTCTAATTAGAAAGTTCGCAGACCCTCCAAAGTTATTGTTTGTTTTGATTTGTACTCCACTTACTTTTCCAGAAAGTGAGCTAGCAATGTTGTCTACTTTTACTGTAGATACTGCGTCTCCACTAACTTGTTGTGAGGCATAACCAATCGATTTTTTGTCTCTTGAAATACCAAGAGCCGTGACAACAACCTCATCTAGTTGAGAGTCGTCCTCTAGCATGACAACAGTCATACTGCTTGTAGCATCAACTGTTACAACTTGGTCGGCATAACCTAGATAGCTGAATGTTAAAGTGTCACCAACTGAAGAGCTGATACTAAATTTACCATCAAAATCTGTTGTTGTTCCTGAGGAAGTCCCTGTGATAACGACCGTAGCACCTATTAAAGGCATTCCGTCACTATCAGTAACTGTTCCTGAAACATCCTTTTGCTGTGCAAAAGAAATTTGAATTACAAACGCCAATAGTAGCGAGAGCATCACATTACATTTTGTTTTCATTTTGTTTGTGTTTATTTTCATATCACAAAATTGATGATTAAAGTGTTAAAATCCTAAATTTTGTTTAACAAAATTTTAATTATCTAAAACGAAACTAGATTTAAATTTTTATTTTCTCAAAAACAACCTGTTTTTTAGCTCTTAATTTGAGTATAATTTATTTTTAAGGTTTAAAAATAAATTATTAATAATTGCAAAATACCATTAATTTAAGTTGTTTTTTATTACTATTTTAACAAAATTAATTAATCACCTTTTTAGAAAGTAGTTCTCAAGCTTAAGTGGATTTTAGAATCTGAGAATCTGAAGTTCTGATTCTCTGTTTGTCCATTTGCTAAATTGAATTTTAAGAGGCCTGCATCTGTTAGAAGCCCAAATCCAAATCCAAATCCATATAGTTTTTGGTTCGATTGAGAGGGGGTGTCAAAATATCCCGCATCAATAATAGAGTGCACATAAAGAGTAGGACCTAGTTGGTAGCGGTATTCCGTAACTAAAACCCCTAGTCCTGTGGTATTTATGCTGTTTTCTTCAAACCCTCTTATGGAATTAATCCCTCCAAATCGGATGAGTTCATTTTCTAAGTAGGTGTCTGAATCAATTCCCTGCACCTGCAGTAGTATGTGAAAACTATTCTTCCGATTCAGGTTAAATATTTTAGACGCTTTTAGGAAATATAGTGTTTGATTCGTTTTTGTGCTCATAGTTTTTCGATTGGATTTAGACAATCGAAGCTCTAATTCACTTGTAATAGGAAATAGTGAATTTTGAGTCGTTAGCTGTTGGTAGGTGTATTTGAGCTCATAAGCACTCGTTTTATAGTTGCGTACATCGCTGATCGTTTCTGATTGTAAAGCATTTGATTGCGTCGATCGAATTCCTAAAAAAACTTTTTGCTTTGGATTAATCTGATAAAACACTCTAGCGGCTTGCTCGGCGGTTGTGAATGTGCTATCTTTTTTGAAAATATTTAGTTCGAGTTCACTTCCAATTGGAGTTTTAAATAAGTAAGGAAGTGTGAGTTGCGTCTCAAATGTTTTTAGATCATTTTCATCACTCCTATAGTTAAGTCGAAACGCTTCTCCGAAATTTAAATTATTAATCAAATTTAGGTTGAGGTAGCCATTTATATCTAGTGCTCCAGTGCTTTCATCCGAACCAAACCCAATAAACCCATCAAAACGATTGCTTTTTATTTTTTCTAAATACAAATAAACTCGTGTTGTATCTTGAGTAAACAACACTTCTGCAGGACGAAGCTGTCTGGCAAACCTAAGTTGATCCATCGCTTTCGTTTTAGTTTGAATTGCCTTGAGGTCAAATGGCGTGTTTTTTTTTATACCCAAATAATGCTTTATAAACGATCGCGGGAATTTCTCATAACCTTTAATTTCCACAGATTGTAGTTGTCGTGCTTTCTTAGTTTCTACGACCAAGTTTGCTTTGAGTGTTGACTTGTCAATAGGTGTGATCTTTTTTAATGCAATGGAAGCAAAGGGGTAGCTTTTTGCGGTTAAAAATTCAGTGAGTGAATTTAGGAGGGTTTCTAGTGCTGCGATTTCTATTATATAATAAGGACTGCTTTTGAGATTTTTAACGCCTTCTAATTCTAAAAACTCAAAAATGGTTTTATCGGCATAGAGTCTTATGGAATCATATTTATTGCCAAGTGAAAGTTGAGCAACTATTAAAGGAGGGGTTTGTGAAATATTAAGAATTTGAGTTTCAATATAACCACGTTGATACAGCTGTTTCTTAAAAAGAGCGACTTCAGTTTGCAAGGCGTCGAAGTTTTCAAAGGTTTTAGAGTAGCCTATGGATTTAATCAGATCTGTTTCAATGGAATCTGAACTGATAATTTTTAATTGAAGTTCTTGTGCAGTACTAAAACTAAAAACACCAAATACGCATAAAACTCTAAAAAATAATTTCAATTGATCCGGTACATTTATAAATTCCATGTAAATTTAACGAAAAAAGTTTCTAAATATTTAAACACCTAAAAAAAACGTAAATATTTTAAAATTATAGGGTTATGGTTTGAATAATTCATTTTAATGTGTACCTTTGCAGCCCTCTAAGAAGAGGATTTTAAAAAAAACTGTATATAGAATATGCCAACAATTTCACAATTAGTAAGAAAAGGAAGAGCCAAAATAACTAAGAAGAGTAAATCGGCTGCTTTAGATTCTTGTCCTCAGCGACGTGGTGTGTGTACGCGTGTTTACACGACGACTCCAAAAAAACCAAATTCAGCAATGCGTAAAGTTGCAAGAGTTAGGTTGACAAATGGAAACGAAGTCAACGCATACATCGGTGGTGAAGGACATAATTTACAAGAGCACTCGATAGTATTAGTTAGAGGTGGAAGGGTAAAAGATTTACCAGG
>JABAYY010000077.1:14065-15132 GCA_018608765.1 Flavobacteriaceae bacterium | reverse complement strand
ATTGTAAAATTTCATCACGCTCTGGAGTGGCTTCCATTTCAGCTTCAATAATTTCAGAAGCTTGAGAATTGTTATAATTTTTTTGATAGAGTAATCGGTATATATTTTGAATTTCTCTAATTTTATCTGAAGTAAATCCACGGCGTCTTAATCCAACAGAATTTATCCCTACATAAGATAAAGGCTCTCGTGCTGCTTTTACATAAGGAGGTACATCTTTACGAACTAAAGATCCTCCTGTTACAAAAGCATGATTTCCTATAGAACAAAATTGATGTACAGCTGTCATTCCTGCTAGTACAACATAGTCTCCGACCATTGTATGTCCTGCTAAAGTACTGTTATTAGAAAAAATACAATTTTTTCCGACTGTGCAATCATGAGCGATATGACAGTATGCCATAATTAAACAATTATCTCCAATAACTGTTTTCATTTTATCTGTTGTTCCACGATTGATAGTAACACATTCTCTAATGGTTACATTATTACCAATTACAACCGTAGTGTCTTCGTCGTCATATTTAAGATCTTGTGGCATTGCAGAGATGACCGACCCAGGGAAAATATTACAATTTTTACCGATGCGAGCACCTTCCATTATTGTAACGTTAGATCCAATCCATGTACCTTCTCCTATGACAACATTGTTATTAATTGTAGTAAAAGGTTCTATCACTACATTTTTAGCGATTTTTGCCCCAGGATGAACATAGGCTAAAGGTTGATTCATGTTGTTATTTTTTTGATATAATACAGATTTATTTGACTTTCGTTATTTGAGCCATTAATTCGGCTTCAGCACATAATTTTCCATTTGCATAGGCATATCCTTGCATGTGACAAATTCCACGTCTAATAGGAGTAATTAATGAGCAGTTGAATATAAGGGTATCGCCAGGAACTACTTTTTGCTTAAATTTTACATTGTCCATTTTCATAAAAAATGTAAGATAGTTTTCAGGATCTGGAACTGTGTTTAATACCAAAATCCCTCCTGTTTGCGCCATGGCTTCAATAATCAAAACACCATGCATTTAAGCTTCCTTACCAATCGTAAGGAAAAA
>JABAYY010000077.1:0-14055 GCA_018608765.1 Flavobacteriaceae bacterium | reverse complement strand
ATCTAATTTGGTAAGGATAACCCCATCAAAATTGCCAATTTTTGTTAAGTTTTCAAAACCATGGAAAGTGCCCTACAAAAAATGATTCATTCATTGTTACGTTTTTGCATCCGATCACATGATTTTGAGATAACTCATATACTTTATCCAAGAGTAAAAATGGAGGACGGTGTGGTAACATATCCATAATGGCATTTATATCCATTAATGGTGGTTGATTTAAATCGATATTAGGAACATTATTTCGACGTTCCATTTTAATTATTTTTGAGATTTTTTTTGCAAATTGTGTATTCACAAAATGGCCAGGTTTATTTGCAATAACCTTTCCTTGAATACGGGTTCCAATAAGAGCTAAATCTCCAATAACATCCAAGAGTTTATGGCGGGCTGCTTCATTAGGAGAATGTAACGTTAGATTATCTAGTATCCCATTTGCCTTTACAGAAATAGAATCTTTATTGAACGCTACTTTTAAACGCTCCATGGTTTCATTTGAAATTGGCTTGTCAACATAAACAATTGCATTGTTTAAATCCCCACCTTTAATCAACCCATGTTCAAGGAGCATTTCGAGTTCATGTAAAAAACTAAAGGTACGTGAATCAGAAATTTCATCCTTGAAATTTGATAAATGTTGTAACGTTGCATTTTGAGTTCCCAAGACTTTGGTTCCAAAATCAACCATAGTCGTAACCTGATATTCATCGGATGGAATGATAGTGATTTCACTACCAGTTTCTTCATCCGAATAAGAGATGACATCTTTAACCACAAAAACTTCCCTAAGAGCTTCTTGTTCTTTTGTACCAGCACTTTCTAGGGCTTCAATAAAATACTTAGAAGACCCATCCATAATTGGAGGTTCTGAAGTGCTTAGTTCAATGATTACATTATCAATTTCAAGTCCAACTAAAGCTGCGAGTACATGTTCACATGTTTGAATCGTAACACCATTTTTTTCTAAGCAAGTACCACGCTGTGTGTTTGTTACTAGGTTTGCATCTGCTTTAATTAATGGCATTCCTTCTAGGTCAATTCTTCTAAAAGTATATCCATTATTAACATCAGCAGGAAGGAAATTTATTTCGACTTCAAGACCGGTATGTAGCCCCACACCTTTTAAAGATACTTTTTGGGAAATCGTTGTTTGTTTCGATTCAGATTTAATTATCATGATTAAGGGTTTTTTCTAGTGTATCAATAGTTTTTACAAGCTTTGGTAGGTTCTTGAAATGTATATACGATTTGTAATAATCTCTAAAAGAAAATGCAGGAGATCCTTGTAAAACTTCGTTGTCTTTTATATTATGTCCAATGCCAGATTGTGCTTGAATTTTCACATTGTTTCCAATCACGATATGTCCCGCAACCCCAACTTGTCCACCAATTTGACAATTACTGCCAATTTTGGCCGACCCTGCAATACCTGTTTGGGCGGCAATCACCGTATTTTCACCAATTACAACATTGTGAGCTACTTGAATGTGATTGTCAAGTTTGACGCCCTTTTTTATAAGAGTAGATCCCAAAGTAGCACGGTCAATTGTGGTGGCAGCTCCAATGTCTACATGATCTTCAAGAATAACATTTCCAATTTGTGGAACTTTTTGATATGCCCCATTTTCATCTGGAGAAAATCCAAACCCATCAGCTCCAATGACAGCGTTAGAATTGATAAAACAATGAGAACCAATCACACAATCAGAATAAATTTTAACTCCAGAAAACAGAGTTGAATTCGATCCTATGGTAACATTATCTCCAATAAAAGTATTGGGATAAATTTTTACGTTGTCACCAATTATTACATTATCACCAATATGAGAAAACGCACCAATGTAAATACCTTCTCCGTAAGTAGCCGTCTCCGACACATAAATTGGAGATTCAATTCCCGACTTGTTATTTTTTATATGGTTATAATACTCCAATAATTTAGAAAATGAACTGTAAGCATTTTCAACTTTAATCAGTGTGGTTTCTATTTTTTGATCAGAAACAAAGTCCTGACCGATAATGGCTATTGATGCCTGGGTCGTATATATGTAAGGAGTGTATTTTGGATTCGCCAAAAAGGTAAGAGAGCCTTCAGCTGCTTCTTCAATTTTGGAAAGTGTATGGACTTCGACATCCGGATTTCCAATGATTTCTCCGTTTAATATCTCTGCTATTTGTTTGGCTGTGAATTTCATTACTTGCAAAAATAAAAAAAAATATCAAAGAACATCCTTTGGGAAGCATATATAATGCTTTGTAACTGTTTTAGAGAGTACTTTTGAAGAGAGGTGATCGGATGCTTTTATAATATCTTTTATTTTTCCGTTTTTGTATATTATCTTAAGTCCTCCCTGTTTTGGGTTGTACGCTAAGTTTTCTACATGTCCTTTAAACACAAAATAGGAAGCTTCATGAGCATCTAATGAGTACTCACTCATAAGATTTTGTTTGATAGATTCCACTTTGTTATCGGAAATAGGTTTGTTTTTAAATTTAATTTTTAATAAGGTTCTGTTTAAAATCATTTCTGAAAGATGACTCAAAACAAAATCGTCATGGAATTGCCATGATTTTAAAGCCGACATGATGTCATAATCATCTAATAATGAAAACTGATTTAAAGTAGATTCATTAAAATCACTCGTGTTGGTGCTGCTATTTAAAAAGAAACTTAAGGCTGAACTAGCTTCAAGCCTCACCCCTTTTACCGTTAATTCCTTTGCACGTTTCAAAATGCGTGTAATTATTTGTTCGGCGACTAAACTTGTTTTATGAAGATAGACTTGCCAATACATCAATCGACGTGCGGTTAAAAATTTCTCAATGGAATAAATTCCTTTTTCTTCAATGACCAACTCTTCATCCACAACATTCATCATTGAAATAAGGCGTTCACTATTAATATTCCCTTCTGAAACTCCGGTGTAAAAACTATCTC
Organism: Flavobacteriaceae bacterium; assembly: GCA_018608765.1. Lineage (GTDB taxonomy): Bacteria > Bacteroidota > Bacteroidia > Flavobacteriales > Flavobacteriaceae > Hel1-33-131. The sequence continues at coordinate 11,117 of JABAYY010000077.1, read as the reverse complement.
TCTTAAGATAATCAGAGCGATCAATATCGAGTTGTCCAGATATGAGTTGCCCAAAAAACGCACGGTGGTACGCCCCTTTGAACATTGATATCGCCGTATCAAGAGCCCCTTTAAACTCTACATTTAGGGTCTCCATGAATTTTAATGAAATTGCTTCGTGACTGATGTTATCTACAATACTATGTTCCATTGCATGACTAAAGGGGCCGTGGCCAATATCATGCAATAAAATTGCGATATACAATCCGTTTTCTTCTTCATCAGAAATTTCAACTCCTTTAAATCGTAAAATTCGAACCGCATTTTGCATAAGATGCAAACATCCCAATGCATGATGAAATCGTGTGTGATGTGCGCCAGGATAAACAAGATAAGATAAACCCATCTGAGAAATTCGCCGCAAGCGCTGAAAGTATTTATGGGCAATTAAATCAAAAATTAATGTATTCGGAATTGTAATAAATCCGTAAATTGGATCGTTAAATATTTTAAGCTTGTTGTTCGTATTCAAACTTTATAGTGTTAGATTTACATTCTGAAACTTTTTTTAAAAGTTTTACGTTGTAAAAATACTAAAATGAAAGGACTTCTATTCTTAACTAAAAAAAATATATCAGATGAGTGACATTAATATCTTATGGGTTGATGATGAAATTGAGTTTTTAAAGCCTCATATCATATTTTTAGAACAAAAAAACTATAACGTTACCCCCTGTCAAAGTGGTACAGAAGCACTAACGCTTATTAAAGAAAATGATTTTGACATTGTTTTTTTAGATGAAAATATGCCAGGTCTTTCTGGTTTAGAAACCTTATCTGAGCTTAAAGAAATAAAAGCGACTCTTCCAGTAGTGATGATTACTAAAAGTGAGGAAGAATATATCATGGAGGATGCAATTGGAAACAAAATTGCTGACTACCTCATTAAGCCTGTCAACCCGAATCAAATTCTCTTGTCACTTAAGAAAAACTTGGATCATAACAGGTTGATCTCTGAGAAAACGTCTTCTAATTATTTACAGGAATTTCGTAAAATATCTATGAATTTAAATGAGATAAATTCATTTGAAGAATGGGAACAACTTTATAAAAAATTAGTTTTTTGGGAGTTAGAATTAGAATCTTCTAACGATGCAACAATGAGTGAAATATTAGATGCTCAAAAAATGGAAGCTAATCAACAGTTTGGACGCTTTATAGAAAAACATTATCCCGACTGGTTTGAGGACCACCAAGCTCCAGTGATGTCTCATACTTTATTTAAAAATAAGATTGCTGAAGAGCTTACCAACACCCAGCCAACCTTGCTTGTTGTGATTGATAATTTAAGGTACGACCAATGGAAAACGTTAGAGCCAACAGTAAATACTTATTACAAAACACAAGAAGATAGCTTGTATTATAGCATTCTTCCAACAGCAACCCAATATGCTAGAAATGCACTGTTTTCAGGCTTAATGCCTAGTGAAATGGAAAAACTATATCCTCAATATTGGAAAAATGACAACGATGAGGGAGGTAAAAATTTATTTGAAGCTAAATTTTTAGAAGCTCAATTAAAGCGTTTAGGACTTTCCCATTTAAAACATGAGTATATAAAAATCACCAATTTAAAAGCTGGAAAGAAATTATCTGAAACCTTTAAATCAAAAGCTCAGAATGATTTAACTGTTTTGGTTTATAATTTTGTAGATATGTTGTCTCATGCAAAAACCGAAATGGAAGTTCTTAAAGAACTTGCTTCTAATGACAAAGGATACAGGTCACTTACTAAAAGTTGGTTTCAAAATTCCCCCTTATTAGATATTATCAAGCAAGCAAAAGAGCTTAATTTTAAACTAATTATTACTACAGACCACGGAACAATTAATGTAAAGAATCCTTCCAAAGTAGTTGGCAACAAAGAGACCAGTCTAAATTTACGTTACAAAACGGGTCGAAGTATTTCTTACGAAGAAAAAGATGTATTAGCAGTAAAAGATCCTAAGTCAATTCATCTCCCTTCAGCGGCGATGAATAGTACCTTTATTTTTGCTAAGGACAATCTGTTTTTTGCATATCCAAATAATTACAATTATTATGTAAATTATTTTAGAAACACCTATCAACATGGTGGAATCTCTTTGGAAGAAGTGATCATTCCTTTTGTGGTTTTAAATCCTCGATAGTATGACTAAAGAACTACATTTTAAGCTTGAAGATCTTACAGAAATAGCAAAAGTAATTCTTAAAAATGTGCAGTCCAAAACACTGTTGTTTTATGGAGAAATGGGCAGTGGAAAAACAACGCTCATTAGCGCAATTGTGAAAGAAATGGGAGGTGTTGATGCTACCTCAAGCCCTACATTCTCTATTGTAAATGAGTATGAAGTTAAGGATGATATCGTGAATCATTTTGACCTTTACAGGCTTAAAAACGAATACGAAGCATTGGATATGGGAATAGAAGATTATTTTTATTCTGGTTCTTGGAATTTTATTGAGTGGCCCGAAAAAATTAAAAATTTACTTCCGGAAAATGTAACTGTTTTAGAATTATCTCTTGCTGATGATGGCGGGAGGATTCTAAAAATTTCACAAAAGAAGCTTTCTGACGATTAGTCAAAAAATAATTGTAAATTAGATTCTTTATACCGAAGGCTATGCATAAACCAACTTCCCCTTTTACAAGAGAACAATTACTTCCAAAAGAAGAAACTCTAGAATTGACAAAAGAAAAAGGCGCCTTGTTTATTGGTATTCCTAAAGAAACTTCTTTTCAAGAAAAAAGAGTGTGCCTCACCCCCGATGCTGTTTCAGCATTGACAAGTAATGGGCACCGTTTATTGATTGAATCAGGAGCAGGAGAAAATGCCTGTTTTGAAGATCATGAATACAGCGAGGCGGGTGCAGAAATTTCTAAGGATAAAGCAAAAGTATTCGCCTGCCCTATTATTCTTAAAGTTGAACCGCCTACGCTAGAAGAAATCACTCTTTTAAAACCAAAAGCACTTCTAATTTCTGCACTACAATTAAAAATGCAGCATAAAGAATATTTTAAGAAACTGGCCGAAAAACAGGTCACTGCACTTGGTTTTGAATTTATCAAAGATCAAGAAGGTGCGTTTACAGCAGTGCGACAGCTCAGTGAAATTGCGGGCTCTGCCTCTATTTTAATTGCTTCTGAGATTATGTCTATTACAAATGAAGGTAATGGGCTTATGTTTGGGAACATTAGCGGAGTTCCTCCGACCGAGGTAGTTATTATTGGTGCCGGAACTGTGGGGGAATTTGCAGCTCGTGCTGCTATTGGTTTAGGAGCCAACGTACGTGTTTTTGATAATTCAATCACAAAACTCCGTGCATTGCAAGCCAATATTGGACGCACTGTTTACACCTCTACAATGCAACCTAAAAACTTACAAAAAGCATTGATGCGCTGCGATGTGGCTATTGGAGCAGCAAAAGGAAATAATAGAGCCCCTATTTTGGTGAATGAAGCATTGGTAGAACAAATGAAGTCAGGTTCTGTCATTATAGATGTGAGTATTGATATGGGCGGGTGTTTTGAGACGAGTGAAGTGACTTCTCATGACAATCCCACTTTTGTTAAACATGATGTTATTCATTATTGCGTCCCTAACATTCCAGCACGTTATGCACGAACTTCCTCAGTGTCAATCAGTAATATTTTCACACCCTATCTTTTAAAAATAGCAGAAGATGGAGGTATAGAAAATTCACTAAGATTTGACCACGGATTAAAAAATGGATTGTACTTTTACCACGGCGTTTTGACAAATAAATCTGTTGCCGATTGGTTCGATTTAGAGTACTGTGATGCCAACCTTTTAATTTTTTAATACAAATACATGAAAATTGTTTACCGCTTTGGCTTTTTCTTTGGAGGATTTTCCATTGGATTGGTGTTTTTAATGTTTTTTTTAAGTGGAAAAAAAACGAGTTGTGCCTACGGACCTGACGCACGCGTATTAAAAAATATTCAGATTAAAAGTATTCGGTATTCTGAATCTGTTCAAGAGCTATTAAACACCAATAAGATTGACACCTTAACTTTGAATTCTATATTTAAAGGAGCTGATATTAATTTCGGGGAAAGTGATACTAAATCTACGCCCTGTAAAACATATCGTGTCGTTGGAGATCTCTATGAAATGGATGTAGAAAATTGTGAGCGAGTCGCAACCATCAAAACACTTATTGCACGTTAAACGTTACGTCTTTGTTTTTCTTTTTTTATTAAGTTTAGTTCCCGGCTTGTTTGTCCTGCAACCGACGTATTTTCTTCCGCTCTTCTAATTAAATATGGCATAACATCCTTTACTGGTCCAAATGGCACGTATTTAGCTACATTATATCCATGTTCAGCTAAGTTGAAGCTAATATGGTCACTCATTCCATACAGTTGTCCAAACCAGACCCTGGGGTCGTTGTTAGAAATATTACATGCTTTCATGAGTTCAATTGCTAAATGGGTACTTTGTTCGTTATGCGTTCCAACAAATAGATGAATAGTATCCAGATTTGATAGTGAATACTGTGTTGTATCGTTAAATAGCTTATCAGTGATTGCTTTGGAATCGCAAATAGGAGATTTATACCCCTTCTCTTTAGCGCGTTGACGCTCTTTCTCCATATAAGCACCACGAACTACCTTAAAACCTAGTTTAAAATTCTTTTGCTTTGCTTTGACATGAATTTTTTTAAGATACTCTAAGCGATCCCAGCGGTAAGTCTGTAAAGTACTGTAAACTATCAAAGTTTCAGTATTAAAGGTTTCCATCAATTCTAAAACCAAATCATCGACGGCATCTTGAATCCAGCTTTCCTCTGCATCAATAAGAATTTTGACATTATGACGTTTTCCTAAAGCACAAACGGACTCAAAACGAACTTTAATGCGTTCCCAATGTTCATTTTCAGATGGAGTTAAGGTTTTCTTTTCACTGATTTTTTGATATAAATCAAAACTACCAAATGCACTTGGTTTAAAAACGGCGATTGGTAACGCTTCTTTATCTTTTGAAAATTCTATAAGGTTTAAAATGGTTTCAAGAGCTAAATCAAATTGTTGCTCTACTCCTTTTCCTTCAACTGAATAGTCTAAAACGCTATAGACCTTACTTGCAAACATTTTGTCAATTGTTGGCACGCAATCTACCTCATTTACACCTCCACAAAAATGATCAAATACCGTGGAACGGATTAAGCCTTCAACAGGAAGATGTGCTTTGAGTGCAAAATTAGTAGCAGCTGTCCCTATACGAACGAGTGGTTCGATTGAAATCATTTTAAACAAAAAATAGGCGCGTTCCAATTCTGAGTCCGATTTCAGGTGAAATGCTATTTCAGTGTTATTAAAGTCAACAGCCATTATAGTTACTTTTAGTTTCTCACAAATATATTTAATAGTAGTTATAATAATTATAAATTTCTACTTAATTTCACGTTTTAAAATATCGTATTCCTTTTTCATGAAATCCATACCATCCACATCCTATTCTATTCATTTTAATGAACAGTGCTATAAAGAGTTAAACGCTTATCTAGAAACTTCAAATTTTTCTAAAATATTCATATTAGTTGACACCAATACGCATACGCATTGTTTGCCAAAGTTTTTGTCAAATATTGACTGTGATATGACTTTAGAAATCATTGAAATGGAAGCAGGTGAAATTCACAAAACACTAGATACTTGCACACAAATTTGGCACACTCTTTCTGATTTGGATGGTGATCGAAAATCTTTAATCATTAATTTAGGTGGGGGTGTTGTCACTGATTTAGGAGGATTTGTAGCTTCTACATTTAAACGTGGCGTAAGTTTTGTAAATGTTCCTACATCGCTCTTATCTATGGTAGATGCATCTGTTGGAGGGAAAACAGGGGTTGATTTAGGCACAATTAAAAATCAAATAGGAGTCATTAATTTTAGTGATATGGTTCTAGTCGATGTTTCCTTTTTAGAAACACTTCCGGCCGAAGAGATGCGTTCAGGACTTGCTGAAATGCTAAAACATGGTCTCATTAAAGATGCAGATTACTGGAATCGGTTGTGCAACTTAAAAGCTCTTAATATATCAGATTTAGAAGGTTTAATTCACGAGTCTATTACTATAAAAAATGAAGTAGTAAAACGAGATCCAAATGAGCAAGGGGAAAGAAAGCAATTGAATTTTGGACATACCTTAGGCCATGCTATTGAATCGTATTGTTTGGACAATGATTATCAGAAAACTTTATTACATGGCGAGGCAATAGCTGCGGGAATGATAATGGAAGGGTTTTTGTCAGCCAAAACTTGTGGGCTTTCAGAAAATGATCTCGATCAAATTAAGAATATTTTTAAAGCGATTTACGGCTCTGTAGATTTTACTGAAAATGACAAAAGCTCAATAATTGAGCTTTTGAAATATGATAAAAAGAATTCTCACGGGCAAGTTAAATATGCACTGTTAGAATCTATTGGATCTTGTAAGGTTGATGTTCTTGTAGATGATGAACTAATCGATGAAGCATTTGCTTATTACGCTTCATAAACTAATTTAATCATTCATATCATTAAATATAGAATGCATCAAACGTTTTTTGTCATTGATACTTTCTTCTAATGAAATCATCGTTTCTGTTCTATAAACGCCTTCTATCTCGTCTAATTTAAAGATAATTTCCTTTGCATGTGTTGTACTTTTGGCACGGATTTTACAGAAAATATTGAATTTCCCTGTTGTAATATGTGCAACGGTTACATGTGGAATTTCGTAAATACGCTCTAAAACAAATTTTGTTTGAGACGTATTTTGCAAAAAGACTCCTACATAAGCAATAAAAGAATAGCCTAATTTTTGATAATCTAGAGTTAAAGAAGATCCTTTAATTATTTTTGCATCCTCCATTTTTTTCACTCTTACATGAACAGTTCCAGCAGAAATCAATAATTTTTTCGCGATGTCTGTGAATGGAACTCGAGTATTATCAATCAACATATCTAAGATCTGGTGATCGATTTCATCTAATTTTACTTTGGCCACTTTGTTTGTTTTCATTATAATTAATATTCAGAATAAATACAAATTTAATAAATTTTAGACAATAAAAACATAGGTTACATTAAGTTATTGTTACTAAAAAGCAAATTTTTTGTAAATTCTATCATTATGAAATCGATTTCGTTGCCGTTAGATAGCACTTCAAAATCGGGATGAGATACTTGTTTAAAGTCAGCGTCTATCTCAAAATGCCCTTGTTTGCTTTTTAAATCCCCCACAAAAACAATTTTAGGCTTAAATACGATTGAACCAGAAACCAACACTTCTGTATATTGTATGCCAATGTCATTAAAAATTTCTGGATTATGAGAACTGAGTTGTGCTTTTCTAACAATAACATCGTAAAAAAGTTTATCATTTTCAGGAATGTCAAAATAAGACTTGTAATCAATACCCGAAACGGAGTTGTTAGCTACATAGTCCAAAGCACTCATTAGGGCTAAGGCCATGAATTTTCGCGTCTCTTCCCTGTTATAGTCTTTAGGGAAGTGTCCCGCTTCAAACAAAACAGTTGGAGTCCCTTGAGTTTGAAAATAATCTCCTACGCAATTGTCATTATAACCATCGTCGTAACGACCAATTTGATTTGGTAGATACTGCTGTAAAGCGCTATTCATAACCTGTATGACTTCCATCGATTTCTGCCGCGTGGGGGTTAAAGATCTTTCATCGTTTTCTGATGGAGATAGGAAACTAAGGACCGCAGAATTAGATGTATTCCCTGCGCTAAAAATCGTACGTTGACCGTGCATATTGAAACAAAAATCTGGCATAAATTCTTTATATACTGATCTTAGAATTTGGCTTTCTGATTGAGTTAATACCTTTGCATCTCTATTTAAATCTACATGGTTCTTATTTAATCGTGTGTAAGCATCAGCTCCATCTGGATTTAGAATTGGTATTATAAAAAGTGTACACTCTTCAAGAAGCGCTTTGGAGTCCGAGAGTTCAAAATAATTAAACAGATCAAAAAGTGCTTTTGTGGTAGTGCTTTCATTTCCGTGCATTTGCGACCATATCAAAATACGTTTCGAACCAGTACCAATTTGCAGACTATGAATTGACATTCCTCCTTCCGAAGTTCCTAATACGCATTGACTAAATTGATTTGACAAAGATGTTAATAGGGGCTCAATACATCTATTTGTGATGTAACGATTTTTTAAAGCAGCTGACTTTAGAGAATTATATTTAGATAAAAATTTTGGTGCGTCTAACATGTGTATTTAATAAGATTACAAATGTAAACATTATACTAATTACAAATGTAAACAATTTTAAATGCTTTATAATTTACATTTGTGTACAAATATGCATCCTTTTTGAGTGTATTTAATACAGAGGAAACATGATTGCAATTAAAGTAGTTCAACTGCTTTATTTTCAACAATTTACTGAGGTTAGTTAAAGTGTTGGTTTGCTTTTAAAACTATTAATACTCATAGTGATTTGCACATAAGTCAGTAATGTGTTACATTTGTAACCACCCTTTAATGCTACACATGTAAACAATGATAAACACCACTGAATTCAACTTAAGACTCAAAAAAATCCTTGATTATTATAATTTATCTGCTTCTGCGTTTGCAGAAATAGTTACAGTTCAACGTTCAAGTATTTCACATATCCTAAGTGGACGCAATAAGCCAAGCCTAGAATTTATAACCAAAGTCGTAAATGCGTTTCCCGATATCGAACTTTTATGGCTTTTAAGTGGAGACGGTGAGTTTCCGAAAAGCACTGCCCCACTCCCAAAAATTGAATCCACACAAATTTCATCAAATCCTTTGGCGGGCATTTCTGCTAACGACGCCACTATTGAACGTATTGTGATTTTCTATCGTGATGGGAGTTTTAAGAATTATTCAACGAATACAACTAAATAATTTACATTACAAAATACCTTTTGTATGTTTGTTAATTAAAATATCCATTGCAAAATATTTGCTTCTAATAAACTTATTAAGTTGATATTGCAAGTGACTCTTAAAATAATCGATAAATGAAATATTTAATACTTTTCAGTGCCTTATTATTCAACAGTTGCTACGAAGTAGAACGCAATTGTGATCAATTTAAAACAGGAACTTACGAAAGCACAATTTCCATTGGTGGGTATGAATACAAATCGACCTTTACAAGAACTTCTGATCTTCAAGTCGAAAGTTTTAACGGAGTCATAGATTCAACAAATGTACGCTGGGTCAACGATTGTGAAATGATTTTTAAAACAATCAATCCTAAAAACCGTTCAGAACAAAAAGACATTCATCTTAAGATTCTAACAACTACAAAAGACAGTTATAAATTCGAATATGGATACGTTGGTGACACCAATAAACAAAAAGGAGAAGCTAAGCGAGTTATATTAGAATAAGGTTGTTTGCCCTTCTTCGGCAGAGTCTCCACCAGTTTCAGGATCTTTTGGAGTTTCATTAGGCTTGTTTTCAGTTCCTGGATTATCTAGTACTGCTTGAGGAGCTTCATCAGACGTTTTCATTGGCTTGTCTAGGATTTCTTCTCCAACTACATCTATTTCATCTGCAGGAGTTTCTACAGGCTCGTCATAAGGCAACGATTCCATCAAGTCAATCTGATTGACTTTAAACTTTGTCAATTGGTTCCCTAAAGCAGACACACCTTTGATATTTATAAACTGTTCAAAGTCTACGATTTGATCTTCACGACGCTCCTTGCCTCTATCTTTGGCAAACGCTATTTTTGCAACAGGACGCCAATCGGTAGAAACTATTTCCAATATACTTGAAGCATGCTCTGAAATAAATACATCTTCCCTGTTTTCATTTTCAATTAGGAAACGCTTCACATAATGTTTTTCTTTTTCTCCATCAAAATAAATAGCAGATATTGGCTTGTTTGGGATCCATTTTTCTAAAACGATCATATCCTCCTCAAAATGAGCTGTAATTTCAGGGATAATAGTCTTAGCAATACCAGACTGTGTGACAACCAATATTCGATCTTCCCCTCTAAACTCTCCTACTAATTCGCCCCGACCATCGACGTTTAATCGCTGAATGGTATCATCGAACCAAATTTTACGAGGCTTCAAGGTACTGACCCCTTTTTCTTTAAGCTCAATGCGTTTGATAGCGTGTTTAGTCACTAAGTTTCCTTTAGAAACACGTCCTTTTATAATGATATCTGCAAAATCGATATCCCATTTTAATTTTTTGACACTCCCTACTTGACGTAATAAGATGGATACGACTTCGCCTTCACCATTTGGATTGGCAGAAAAATACCATACATTAGAACTTGGCTTACCATTGGTTAGATCATATTCTCGATCTCGAGTCACTCCTGTTACTGCAAAACGTTTGATATAGGAAGCGCCGCCCTTACCATCTTTGTAAATCATATTATAAATGGTGCGCTTATCTTTTTTCTTAAAAACAGCTACATGAATGATTCCTTTTCCTACAAAGGTTTTACTATCAACTTTAGTGATCATCAATTTACCATCTTGAGTAAATACAATAATATCATCAATATCACTACAGTCACAAACATACTCATCACGTTTTAGACCTGTTCCAACAAATCCTTCTTCTCTGTTGACATAGAGTTTGGTGTTTCGTATGATAACTTTAGTTGCATCGACATCTCCAAAAGTTTTTATTTCAGTTTTACGCTCTTTTCCAGAGCCATAATCTGATTTTAAGCGTTTGAAATAATCAATTGCATAAGTAATTAAATTTGCGAGAAATCCTTTAGTTTCTGCGATTTGATCCTCTAGAGCATCAATCTTTTGCTGGGCTTTATCAATATCAAATTTAGAAATTCTCTTAATTCGGATTTCTGTTAATCGTGTGATATCTTCTTCGGTAATCTTGCGCTTTAAATGTTTGATATGGGGTTGAAGCCCTTTATCAATTGCACTAATAACTCCGGACCACGTTTCCTCCTCTTCAATATCGCGGTAAATTCTATTTTCTATAAAGATACGCTCCAAAGAAGCAAAATGCCATTGCTCTTCAAATTCGCCTAATTTAATTTCTAATTCTTGTTTTAATAATTCTACGGTATGATCTGTAGAAC
>JABAYY010000050.1 GCA_018608765.1 Flavobacteriaceae bacterium | reverse complement strand
GTACTTTTATATCTTAATTAAATTAGTTTCCAATAACTACTTTTGGAAAACGAATTACCTTATCTCCCAACTTGTAGCCTTTTTCAATCACGTCAATGATTTTTCCTTTCATATCATCTGTAGGAGCTGGAATTTGTGTAATTGCCTCATGATCATCTGCATTAAACACCTCGCCGGACTTTACCTCAACAAGTTCCAATCCTTTCTGCTCTAGCGTTGAGGACAATTTATTTTTAATCAACTCAACTCCTTTAGAAAGTTCAGTTGCTTCACTTTTAGACATTTCTAACAATGCACGGTCAAAATCATCTAATACCGGTAACAATGCTTTGATCACATCTTGACTCGCAGTAGAAAACAATTCAATGCGTTCTTTTGTCGTACGTCGCTTGTAGTTTTCAAACTCCGCAAACAGGCGTAAAAATTTATCTTTTTCTTGTGCTAAATCGGCTGACAATTGTTCCTCTACAGTGAGTTCAACAGTTGGTTCTGCAACCGCTTCGTTTGCTATATTTTCTTCTGGAAGTTCAACTTCCGCTTTGGTTTCTTTTTTACTCATCGTATGTATAAACGCGTTGTGTGATTAATTTTGTTTTATAACCAATGGCAAAAGTACTGCCATTATTACTAAAATGTCAAAATGTCACAAAGTATTTTTTGAATCAATCCTTGTTAGAGATAATAATAGAGGGAATACAGAGGGTTTAGGCTATCAAATCTTCCAGAGCGGGCTCTAATTCGAGGTAATTAAATTTAAAACCTGCATCTTGAATTTTGGCTGCACAAACACGTTGACTTTCTAACGCAATGGCGCGCATTTCGCCCAACAAAAGTTTGAGGACAAATTCAGGAACATTCGGCAATACCAAAGGACGCTGTAAAATTTTAGCAATTAATTTTGTGAGCTCTATTTGTTGCACCGGATTGGGTGCCACAGCATTGTAAACACCTTCTAATTCAAGTTCTAAAACAAACATAAATACCCGTACTAAATCATCAATATGAATCCAAGATTGCCATTGGTCCCCAGACCCTAAAGCTGCACCAAAATAGTGTTTGATAGGACCCATGATTTTTGGCAACGCTCCTTCCTGTGAATCCAAAACGATTCCAATACGCAGTGCAGTTGTTTTGACCCCAATAGATTGAAAAGGCTTTAAACTGCCTTCCCAGGATTTCACAACAGCACGTAAAAAACTGGCGTCTGTCCCTTGAAATTTCTCGTCGTAATAGCGCGTTTTAGAATCTGGATAGATCCCTATCGCACTCGCTGAAATGATATGTTTAACAGGAAAATTATGAGTTTCAATACTTGAATGTAGCAATGCCAAGGCATCCGTTCGGCTGGATAAAATAGAAGCTTTGGCAGCGTTACTCCAGCGTTGAGCGATGGAAGCCCCCGCTAAATTAAGAACGACTTCAACTCCTCCAAAACACGCTATATCAATCTTATTTTCTTGTGGGTTCCAATAAAATCCTTTGTAGTTTGTTTGAGAAACGATCTTAGATTTTTGAGTGGATAAGTAATGTACGGTGTGACCTTCAGACAAACATTGTTTTACCAACGCTTTTCCTACCAATCCTGTCGCTCCCGTAATTAAGAGTATTTGTCCCATCATTACAAAACTAGTCATAACAAGTTCCAAAAAATTGAAATCAGATAGGTTTAACAATACTTTAGGCTTCCGTCCCTGTTTGTTAGGGAAACACTAACATTTTTGAGTTGGTTTGGTTGCTCTCAACATTTCACGTTTTCCTGGAGGTCCTTCCAAGCGTTCAACCCTAAACCCAACAGCCTGCATGGCGCGACGTACACTGCCTTTGGCTGCATAGGTTACTAATACGCCGTGTGTTTTCATAGCATTAAACATGCGTTTAAAGATAGATTCCGTCCACAAATCCGGTTGAACTCGTGCACCAAAAGCATCAAAATAGACAATATCAAAAAAATTTACATCTCCTATATCAGAAAAAAACTGGTTTCGTTTTTTTATTAAAAATTGAGAAGATAGCGAATGTGATTCATCCCAAGAAAGCTTGTGTAGTGTATCAAAAAGAGCTTGGTTCGCTGGGGCTATCAGCGCCGCATAATTTAATTGTGACAATTCTTCTGCTAGAACAGGGTATGCTTCTACTCCTTCGTAGAGAATTTTAACACCAAGTTTCTCTGATTCCAAAGCAGTTAAAAAAGCGTTGAGCCCTGTTCCAAATCCAATTTCGAGAATATTAAGGTCTGTTGGTTTATATAAATTTAAAAAATGATGCAACCCTGTTTTTATGAACACATGTTGCGATTCTTGAATGGCTCCGTGAATAGAATGATATTGCTCGTCCCAATCTTCAATTTGAATGGTTTTTGATCCATCAGAAGTGGTGATGATGCTGCGTTTCATGTATTTATTTTGATATTAGTGCGCTAAAAGTACACCATCTGCTTCGAAGCTGTAAGTGAGTTTTGGAGCTATAATGGCTTCGATTTCTAGTTCTGTGGCTCCTGCATCTTCAGCATAGTGCTTTAAATCTTCCACAGAAGTTTCAGAGATGGTAGCAAATCCATTGATAATAACATCGCCTTTGGCTTCTAAAGGCATAAAAAAACCATAATCTTTAAAACGAACCATGAGGTCTTTTTCGTCGCCCAAATCGAGCGTCATCCAACAGCCTTTTTTGGTACACACTTCTTTGATAGTCCCTTGAACTTTCGTGAATAATGTATCTGTTTTTTGCATCGTTGAAAACGACATCGCTAAGTCGCTGATTGGAAGTACCGATTGGGCATCCAAAGCCGCACCGTAAACATCATAGACTGTTGAGCCCACTTGTACGGGCGATTGTACCGATTGCACCTTTTGTTTACAAGAATAGAGTGAGAACGTTAGTATGATTACAAGAAGGTAATTTTTCATTGGTTAGGTTTAAATTTTAAATAACGCATAAATATAAGAAGTTTTAAAATAATGATACTGTCGAAACATTTATTTCTGTAAATTTGTAGAAACGAAATGTTTAAAGCCAACGAATGAATACAATCAAAGTAACTCCTACAACAGCATCAAAAATCAATAGTATTGATTTCAAAAATCTTGGATTTGGAACTGTTTTTTCTGACCACATGTTGGTTTGTGATTATAAGAACGGTATTTGGGGAACTCCTGAAATCGTTCCTTTTCAACCGATTTCTTTAATGCCTTCTGCAAAGATTTTTCATTACGGACAATCAATTTTTGAGGGGATGAAAGCTTATAAAGATGCGGATAAGAAAACATGGTTGTTTCGTCCAAATGAAAATTTTAAACGTTTTAATATTTCTGCCAAACGTTTGTCAATTCCAGAATTACCAGAGGCAGTATTTATGGAAGGACTCAAAGCATTGCTTAAGGTGGACGAACAATGGATTCCAACACAAGACGGAAGCTCACTTTACATCAGACCCATCATATTTGCGACAGGAGAAGGCTTTCATGCCTCTCCAGCAGATGCTTATAAATTTATGATTTGTACAGCACCATCAGGCGCTTATTTTGCAGGAAAAGTAAAAGTACTTATTGAACAAAAATATTCGCGTTCTGCAAATGGAGGTGTAGGATATGCAAAGGCAGGTGGTAATTATGCTGGGCAGTTTTACCCGACACAATTAGCGATTGAAAAAGGCTACCACCAAGTGATTTGGACCGATGACAATACGCATGAATACATTGAAGAAGCGGGTGCAATGAATATTTTTGTACGTATCAATGATACACTTATTACAGGGCCAACAAGTGATCGGATTTTAGATGGTATTACAAGAAAAAGTATTCTTGACATTGCTAAAGATGAAGGTATCAATGTTGAAGTTCGAAAATTCACTGTCACTGAAATTGTAGAAGCATCAAAAAACGGTAGTTTAAAAGAAATGTTTGGCACAGGAACTGCAGCCGTTATTTCTCCAATTGCAACCTTCGGATTTAAAGATACCGATTATCACTTACCAGAACTTGAAAGCCCGATCGCATTGCGATTAAAAAAACGCATCACGGATATCCAAACGAATAAAGCGGAAGATTTATTTGGATGGACGGTTAACGTATAGCGTTTATGACTCTAAAATTTCTTGGATATTGGGCTTGAAATAATGCGGCCCTTTCAGTACTTTTCCATCTTCGCGGTAAATAGGTTGACCATCGTCGCCTAGTTTACTCATATTGCTACGTTGAATTTCTTCAAAAACAGCTTCAATTTTATGTTGCATTCCATGCTCAATAATTGTTCCACAAAGGATATAGAGCATATCGCCTAAAGCATCGGCAACTTCTACCATATCGTTATTATTGGCAGCTTCTAAATATTCTTCATTTTCTTCTTTCATTAAATCAAAACGAAGGGTGTTTTTCGCAGTTCCTAAATCGGCTTTTTGAGTGGTACTATAGCCGATTTTAAAGGCTTCATGGAATTCTTGTACTGCTTTTATTTTAGCATTCATAATTGGTTGGTTTTTGCATATTTTGACTCCCCAAAGATGTGAGACCAAACATGCTGTGTTTCTTATAATTTTTTATAAATTTGACTGAATTTACAAGCCTAAAAATACATAATTATGTTCAGTCAAGGACAACTTACTTTCGGAATCCTTTTTGCAATCGTTTTTATTGGAGTTATTATCTATTCCTATCGTAAGGATTTTAACCTTCATCAAAAATATTACAAAGGAAGTTTATGGATTTTATTAGCTTTTGTTGGATTTATTGCGGGGATTGCTGCTATTAAATTTATTTTAGGCTACTAAAAAAAGCCACTTACCTTTTCAGATAAGTGACTTTTAGATATATTGAATTAAATCTCCTTAGTTAACTTCTGGTAAAAAGCCATAATTCTCAGAGTAGTAAAGCATCTGACCATCAAAACTCTCTACATAGTTTACCTCGATTGAAGTAATTGCTCCCTCAGCATCGGTTTGTGGTACCAAAACTGGATTCACAAAACCACCATAGGCAGCGGATTTAAATTGTTTGTTACGTTCTAAAACTTCTGCATGAATCACTTGGTCAACTTTCACACCATATCCTTCAACTAAAGCTTGCACTGCTGCAAAATCTCCTTCAGATTTGATACGCTGTGTTTCACGTAGTAACTGCCCAAATAAATCGTGAAGTTTTTCATAATCGTTGATATTAAAATAGGTCTTCCCATCACGAGTTACTTTTTCAATCACATTATCTTTCAGTCCTTTTTCATACGCCCAAGCACTCACCCACTGGCGGTTTCGCATGTGTGCTTCTTCTACATCATCTCCTAAGTTTAAACGGATCAATTGGGTCATTAAACCATTTCGGATATATCCATCAAAAGCTGCCATTCCAACTGCTTTCCAATCGGTTACCAATCCTAGTTCTTGTAATTTAGGATTGTATAGGTAATAAAGCCCTACTAAATCTGCACGCCCTTCTTCAAGAGTAGAGGCATAATTTTTCAACGTTTCTTTAGTTTCACCTACACCTGGGTTTAATTGTCCTGAAGCATGTCCCACAACTTCATGAAGTGCGGTGTGTAACTTATCTCCTAATTGCCCGTATTTTTTTTCGAGTTCATATTCTTGATCGTCATTGACAAACTCTTTGAGTCTTCCAGAACTTCCAGAATTATTGTAAGCATTTGTAATGTTTCCTAAGGAGACAGATTTACTTCCTACCTCAGCACGAATCCAGTTTGCATTAGGAAGATTAACCCCAATTGGAGTCGTTGGTGACGCATCTCCTGCTTCTCCTGCTACATTGACTGTCTTATAACTTACTCCGACTACATTTTTCTTTTTGTGTTCTGGAAACAACGGCGAATTATCCTCGAACCATTGTGCGTTTTTAGATAAGACCGCCATTTTTGCTGACATATCAAAATCTTTAATTTGAACGATCGTTTCGTAAGAACCTCTATAACCTAAAGGATCGTTGTAAACTTCAATAAAACTATTGATATAATCAATATTTCCATCTGTAGCGGCAGTCCATGCAACATTGTAATCGTCCCAAGTTTGTAAATCACCTGTATTGTAATACTTAATAAGCAACCCTAAGGCATCGCCTTGAGCTTGATTCTCAGCAACTCCTTGAGCCAGTTCAAGCCATTTGACAATTTCATCAATCGCTTCACCGTACAATCCACCGGATTTATAAACACGTTCTTGCAATTCTCCGTTGACCTTTACGAGTTGTGAATTTAAACCATGAGACAATGGTTTTTTAGGATCTGGAGAACTGATTTTGGAGTAAAAAGACTCCACATCAGCATTGGTTACGCCAGGACCGTAGAAGTTCACAGCAGAAGCTGCAACATTATCTACATCTTTAGCTTGATTTACTTTCTTAGCGTCTTTATCATTAAAAATCACTTCAAATGCTTCACCTTCTAAAACTGTATTGGATGCAGTTAGTATAGAGGTTAAATATTTCGAAGAAAAATCAGGTTTCATTTTAGCATTGCTGTAATGGTGATGAATTCCATTACTGAACCAAACGCGTTTCAAATAGACTTCAAAAGCAGCCCATTCAGCTGTCGATTTATCCCCACCAAAATTGGCGTAAACACTTTCTAGCGCTTTACGGATGGTTAAATTATGTCGGTAATTTTGATCCCACATAATATCACGACCTGACAAACCAGCTTTGGTTAAATAGAACACTAGTTTTTGTTCTTTCAAAGTTAAATTTTCCCAGCCTGGGATTTGATAACGTAATACTTTCAGGTCTGCAAATTGCTCGACCATGACAGGGAAATTTTCTTCAGCACTTACCGTGATAAAGTTGGAATCCATTGCTTGTGAGTTGTCCTCAGTTTTGCAAGACCAAAAAAATTGAGCTAAAACAATTGAGCCCAATGCAATTTTAGAGAATAGTTTCATTTGATTTTAAGTTTAAGTTTAATAGTTTCTTTGAGTGTATATTCAAATATCCACGAATATAATGTATTTTCATTAACTAATAAAAATCATTTTTTGTTGCTACTAAGAAATCTATTTTTAATTTAGCAGAAACTATAAATAAATGAAACAAGTTTTATTAGTCTTTATAGGCGGTGGCATTGGAAGTGCACTGAGGTATATGGTCGGGAAATTTTTAAAAACATCCGCTTCTGGTTTTCCTTGGAGCACCTTTTCAGTAAACGTACTTGGCAGTTTATTGATTGGAATTTTGATGGGTGCGACTTTAAAGAATAGTAGTTTTTCTGAAAATCAAACCCTACTTCTTATCACAGGTCTGTGTGGAGGTTTCACCACGTTTTCTGCCTTTGCTTATGAGAACCAGGTATTTTTAAAAGAAGGAGATTTTACAAGTTTTTTTATCTACACATTCGGTTCTATTGGACTTGGACTCGCAGCTGTATTCTTAGGGCTTTTTATCTCCAAAAGTTTTTAGTGGTCCTTAAAACGTTTGATACCTGCATTAATTTTTAACGAGAGGTAATTTTCTCTAGGAACAATTGGGCAAGAGAATTTTTCATTATAAGCACAGTATGGATTGTAGGATTTATTAAAATCAACAGTCATCTGATTGCCTTCGGGAATCGTTAAATCTATGTAGCGGCCACCGCCATAGGTTTCTGTTCCGTTTGTTGCGTCTAAAAAGGGAAGAAACAAATAGTCTGATTCAGACTCTGAATCGGATTCTGGAGCGCCTTGGTACACATTCAGCGTATAGGATTCGTTGTTGATAGTGAACGACAACACTCCAAAAACGCGTTCTCTAGTCACCCGCTTAGTCGTAGTTTTCATATCAAAAAACGGAGTATTTGGAGTACGCTGCAGCTGTGCCTCTACAACAAATAGAGAATCGATTGGGAAAAAATCGAGACCCTCAAATACTTTCAAATCCTTAGATTTCAAAGGAGATTTAGAAGCGTCTTTAAAAAAACTGTTTTGCTGTTTTTGAAATTCTGATTGGGATTTTATAGGACGTTTTTGAGATTGACAACCTATAAAAATTAGGAGGATTAATACGCCGTAAAAAATAGAGTTTGTTTTCATTTGGGTGTGATTTATTACTTTTTAATGCTTAAATATATAATTACTTCTTTAATATGGGACGGTTTGACACCACATTAGAAAGAATAATTTGGGTTTTAGTTTCTCCGTATGTAATCAGTTGATCGATTAATTTTTCGAGATGACGTTGATTTTGAAGTACTACTTCCATCACAATATTTTCGTTTCCTGTAATCCGGTAACAATTTATCACTTCATCCAAAGTTACAACTTTGTGTAAAAAGGGCTGAAGTCGTCCCATAAATGCACGCATTGTAATTAAGGCCCGTAAGTCATAACCCAACTCATAATGTGCAACTTTTGCATAATAGCCATCTATAATCCCAGCATCTTCCAGTTTTTTTATACGTTCTGTAACGGCAGGAGAAGAAATCCCAACTTGATGCGCTATGGCTGTATTTGAAACACGTGCATTGCGTTGTAGTTGTTCTAATATTTCAGAATGTAAAGCGTCTAACTTCATAATTAAAGTATTTTGACTAAAAATATTAAAAATTAAATAAATAAACGAATATTACTTTAAATATTAAACATAAGTGCGCGTATTTTATTCTAATTTTGGGATAATTATATTTCAAGACATGGTATTTCAAAGCTCCTCAGAATTGAATCTTGCTTTTTACAAAAAAGCCTTAGAAATTGGATCTCTTTCTAAAGTAATCTCAGGATATTTGAGAGCTGATCTTTCTGTGTTAAAACCCAACGGTCACGAGGATACGAATATCTATTTTTCAGGAGATATTATCCGCCAGTCTGATTCGTTAGCTCCTGAAATCATGAAAGCTGAGCACGAACCGTTTTCTGAACAAAAACAAAAGCATGCCGAAACTTTAAAATGGCTTACAAACCGCTTATCCATCAACTGCAGTCGTTTGGAAAAATGCAACAGCGATGGGCGTGAATTTATGTCTATTCTCAAAAGAGAATTGCAAAAATTTAAAAAACTCCAAAAAAACTGGATGCTCACTATTTAAGAAGGATTCTTCTTAATCTTTAGGCATTAAGACTGCCATTTCTAATTGTAATGCTTGTGCTTTCTGAGCCGCTTTCGCTGCAAAATCAAGTCCGGAAGACGCGTAAATAATTCCTCTAGAAGAATTCACCAAAAGTCCGATTTGTGAATTCATTCCATATTTACATACCTCAGCTAAGCTACCCCCTTGGGCTCCAACTCCGGGTACTAATAAAAAACTATCTGGAATAATTTTTCTGATTTCAGTAAAATAAGATGCTTTGGTCGCACCAACCACATACATCAAATTTTGAGAGTTCTTCCACCCTTTAGAGGTTTCTAACACCGATTGGTAAAGTGGGTTTCCATCTGTTGTTAGAGTTTGAAAATCAAAAGCACCTGCATTGGATGTCAAAGCCAGTAAGATGGTATGTTTATCTTGAAACTCTAAAAAAGGTTCTATAGAATCTTTTCCCATATAAGGAGCAACCGTGACACTGTCAAACGCTAAATCCTCAAAAAAGGCCTTGGCATACATGGTGCTAGTATTTCCAATATCGCCACGTTTTGCATCGGCAATCGTAAAAATTTCAGGGTAATTTGAATTCAGGTAATTGATTGTTTTTTGAAGTGACTCCCACCCTTTTAATCCGTAGGCTTCATAAAATGCAGTATTCGGTTTATAAGCAACACACAAATGGTGCGTAGCATCAATAATTGCCTTATTAAACTCAAAAATAGGATCTTCTAGTTCTAATAAATGTGATGGGATTTTAGATAGATCAACATCCAACCCAATACAAAGAAAGGATTGTTTTTTTATGATTTCAGAAACAAGAGCTTGGGTGGTCATATAAAATTAAATTGTACCGTTATCTGCTTTGAGTTTTTCAGTGTTTTCTGCCATCATGAGTTCACTGATTATTTTTTGAATATCGCCATTAATAATGTTTGACAAATCATACAATGTCAACCCAATACGGTGTTCTGTAACTCTTCCTTGCGGATAATTATAAGTTCTAATTTTGGCACTTCGATCCCCTGAAGATACCATGCTCATTCGTTTCTCAGAATCTGCTGCTTGTTTTTTGGCCAATTCTAATTCATACAGTCGAGACCTTAATACTTTCAGTGCTTTTTCTAAATTTTTGTGAGAAGATTTTTGATCTTGACAGCTTACTATCATTCCTGTTGGCTCGTGGTGTAATTTAATTGCTGAATAGGTTGTATTTACCGACTGTCCACCTGGTCCTGTTGAAGTAGTTCGCTCGATTCTGACTTCTGTCATATCAAGTTGAACGTCAAATTCTTCGGCTTCAGGCAATACAATCACTGAGGCTGCACTTGTATGCACACGTCCTTGAGTTTCTGTTTGTGGCACACGTTGGACACGATGCACACCCGCTTCAAATTTCAGAGTGCCATATACATCTTCTCCACTAACTTCAAAAATAACTTCTTTGAAACCTCCAGATGTTCCATGGTTAAAATCTACAACATCAACTTTCCATCCTTTAGACTCACAATATTTTGTGTACATGCGATGCAAATCTCCAGCAAAAATACTAGCTTCGTCTCCTCCTGCTCCAGCACGTATTTCCATCACTACATTTTTGGCATCGTCTGGGTCTTTTGGAATTAAAAGGACTCTCATTTCTTCTTCAAGGGCAGGGATTTGAGCCTTAGCTTCTTCCATTTGCATCTTGGCCATTTCGACCATTTCTGCATCACTCCCATCAGTAATAATTTCTTGAGCTTCTTCGACATTTGACATTAAGGACTCATAAACCAGTCCTTTATCAACCAACTTTTTTAAATCTTTATATTCTTTATTCAGTTGTACATAGCGCTTCTGATCAGATATGATATCCGGCTGAATGATCAAATCATTTATTTCGTCGAAACGTTGCTTAACTATTTGTATTTTTTCTAACATCTACTTGGAGAATTATGTTGCAAAAGTACTGTTTTTTATGGATTCAGAGGGGTTGAATGACATCCCTAATACTCAAACGTCCCATACGTACTTTGAATGGTTAGTTTTTTGGTGTCTGCAGCTTCTACACGTCCCACAATTTGTGCGTCCACATTATAGGACTGAGAGATGGCAATAATAGCATCCGCCACATCTGGTTTTACATAGAGTTCCATTCGGTGACCACAATTAAACACTTGATACATTTCTTTCCAATCGGTATTGGATTGTTCTTGTATCAATTTAAACAGCGGTGGCACTGCAAACATGTTGTCTTTAATAATGTGTAAATCTTCAACAAAATGAAGGATTTTGGTTTGAGCTCCTCCACTACAATGAACCATTCCGTGAATTGAATCAGAAGTATAGGTTTCTAGAATTGTTTTGATAATAGGCGCATAAGTTCGTGTTGGCGACAATACTAACTTACCTGCATCAATCGGTGAATCTTCAACGGAATCGGTTAATTTTACTTGTCCAGAATACACCAATTCTTTAGGAACAGCAGGATCATAACTTTCGGGATATTTACTTGCTAAATAATGACCAAATACGTCATGTCGCGCTGACGTTAGTCCATTACTTCCCATTCCGCCATTATAAGATGTTTCATAGGTTGCTTGACCAAAAGAAGCCAATCCAACAATCACATCTCCGGGTTGAATATTCGCATTGTCAATAACTTTGTTTCGTGGCATTCTGGCAGTGACCGTTGAATCAACAATGATGGTTCTTACTAAATCACCAACATCAGCTGTTTCGCCTCCTGTTGCATGAATGGTCACACCAAACCCATTAAGGTCTTCTAAAAGTTCTTCCGTACCATTGATTATGGCTGAAAGCACCTCACCAGGAATGATGTTTTTGTTACGTCCAATTGTAGAGGATAGCATGATATGATCGGTTGCACCAACGCACAAAAGGTCATCGATATTCATAATGAGCGCATCTTGGGCAATCCCTTTCCAAACCGAAATATCACCGGTTTCTTTCCAATACATATAAGCTAGAGAACTTTTTGTCCCTGCACCATCAGCGTGCATAATGAGACAATAATCGGCATCATTTGTCAAATGATCGGGAACAATTTTACAAAAGGCTTGTGGAAATAATCCTTTGTCTATATTTTTGATAGCGTTATGAACATCTTCTTTGGATGCCGAAACTCCTCGTTGTGCATAGCGTTTACTTACCTCGTTCCCCATAAAAATTATTTGTCCTGCAAAAGTAATAAAGTATTTAAGAAAAAAGACTAAAGAGAATAGAAAATAGAATAGAGAAAAAAGAGCCAAAAGTCAAGATGCAGGATGCAGAATGTAGGATGCAATATGAGCAGTAACTTAACTCTTTATACTTAAAAAAAAAATCTTTTCCAGCACTTCGATCTATCACGCTTTAGTGCGGTAAGATACAATGCTGAAAATTCTTAGCTTTTGTTTTAATAGTTAGTACTTTATAATCTCTTCTCTTTTTTCTTAATACTTTGTACTCCTACTTGATACTATTTTCTTCTTATTTCGTAAAGAGCAATTCGCGGTACTTAGCTAATGGCCATAATTCATCATCAATCAAGAGTTCTAACTTATCGCAATGGTATCTGATATCATCAAATAGTGGCTTCACCTGATTGCAATAGACCGTTGCTTTTTTGGTTGTATCTTTAATGTTGTTGGCTTTTTTGCGTTCGTTAGTCATAGTGGTTACACCCGAGTTTATGGCTTCAATACGTTGAGATATATCTGCAATTAACACCAACTGTTCGCTTGCATATTTTTTAAAGTCTTTACCAAAAATATCTTTTAATCCTTTTACATTATCTATCAAGATATTTTGATATTTAACGGCTGTTGGAATTACGTGGTTTCGAGCTATATCTCCTAAGCTTCGTCCTTCAATTTGAAGAATATGAACATACTCTTCAATTTCAATCTCATAACGTGCTTCAATTTCCACTTTATTCATCACATTTAATCCTTCGTAAAGTGCAATGGTTTTAGGGTCAATTTTGATTTTCAGTGCCTCTGGTGTGTTTTTATTATTACTCAAGCCTCTTTTTTCGGCTTCTGCCTGCCAGTCATCTCCATAGCCATTTCCTTCAAAAAGGATGTTTCGAGAGGTTTTAATGTATTCCCTTAAAACATTAAATATAGCTTCATCTTTCTTTAAACCTTTAGTCGCAATAAGTGCGTCTACTTCTGATTTAAAATCAATTAACTGACGTGCTACAATGGAATTTAAAACGGTCATTGGGTTGGCACAATTGGCAGTAGAACCGACTGCACGAAATTCAAATTTATTTCCAGTAAACGCAAAAGAGGATGTACGATTTCGGTCGGTATTATCTAATAAAATTTCAGGGATTTTACCTACTACATTCAGTTTTAAATCTGTTTTTTCTTCTGGAGATAATTTACCTTTAGTAACTCCTTCCAATTCGTGTAGTACTTTAGAAAGTTGCGCTCCTATAAATACAGACATAATTGCTGGCGGTGCTTCATTGGCTCCAAGACGATGGTCATTAGTCGCGGAAGCAATGGATGCACGAAGTAACTCTTCATTATCATGCACTGCTTTTATCGTGTTAATAAAAAATGTAAGAAATTGTAAATTACTCATTGGCGTTTTTCCAGGTGCTAATAAATTAACACCAGTGTCTGTACTTAAACTCCAGTTATTATGTTTCCCAGATCCGTTTACACCTGCAAACGGTTTTTCATGAAACAGCACTTTAAAATGATGGCGGTCGGCAACTTTTTGCATCACATCCATTACTAATGAATTATGGTCAACTGCCAAGTTAGCTTCTTCATAAATGGGCGCCAATTCAAATTGGTTGGGTGCTACTTCATTATGACGTGTTTTTACAGGTATTCCTAGCAACATAGATTCTGTTTCTAGATCGCGCATAAAATTTAAGGCACGTGCAGGAATGGTTCCAAAATAATGATCATCCAGTTGTTGATCTTTGGCAGAGCTATGTCCTAAAAGTGTTCGCCCCGTCATTTCTATATCTGGTCGTGACGCCACTAAGGCTTTATCTATCAAAAAATATTCTTGTTCCCATCCTAAGGATGCTGTTACCTTTTTTACAGTTTTATCAAAATAACGAGCTACATCAGTGGCTGCGTGATCCACTGAATTCAGCGCTCGTAACAAGGGGGTTTTATAATCTAAAGCTTCTCCTGTGTAAGCAACAAAAACGGTGGGAATACAAAGTGTGGTTCCAAAAATAAAAGCTGGAGAAGTTGGATCCCAAGCGGTATAGCCACGAGCTTCAAACGTGTTTCGAATGCCTCCATTAGGAAACGAAGATGCATCTGGTTCTTGTTGTACGAGTTGATTTCCTTCAAAACGTTCAAGAGATTCTCCGTTGCCTATCGTTTCAAAAAAGGCATCATGTTTTTCGGCAGTAGCTCCTGTCAAAGGCTGAAACCAATGTGTATAATGAGTCACTCCTTTTGCCATGGCCCACTCTTTCATAGAGGAGGCTATTTGGTCTGCAATAGGTCGATTGATTTTATCTCCTTTATTAATTGCCAACATAAGACTGTTGAGCGCTTCTTTGGTCAAAAATTGACGCATGGTTTTTAATCCAAAAACATTAGCTCCAAAAATTTCTGACTGTTTAGCTTCTTTATCAACCATAGTTGGGGGACGGTCTAAAGATTGTTTGAGGGCATGAAATCTGAGTGTTGACATAAGTAAATGGTTTTAAATGAAAATCTTAGTACAAAAATAAAATATTCGCGGTAGAAATAAGCCATCATCAAAATATTTATTAACAAATATAAAATATATCTAGACTTAAAATATGAAAAACATAATGAAACCCTTAAAAATATAGGGTATTCAATAAAAATATATAAGTGTTAATAAAATACACCCCTAATAAAATAGAGTAACTATCATTATTTTTATATTTGTGCTCATTATATTAAACATTTAAAGAATTATGGCAAAAATTAAATTAGAATATATTTGGTTAGATGGATATTATCCAACTCAGAATATGAGAAGTAAAACCAAAGTTGAAGAGCATGAAAACTTTCAGGGAACAATTGAAGAGTTAGATAACTGGTCTTTTGATGGTTCATCAACAAAGCAAGCCTCTGGAGGGTCGTCTGATTGTTTACTAAAACCTGTTGCAATCTATCCAGACCCGGCAAGAATCAACGGCTTTTTGGTAATGACTGAAGTCTTGAATGCAGATGGTACGCCTCACGTTTCAAACGGTAGAGCTACGATTGAAGATGAAGACAATGATTTCTGGTTTGGTTTTGAGCAGGAGTATTTTATCATGGATACAAAAACTCAATTGCCATTAGGTTTCCCAATTGGAGGTTACCCTGCACCACAAGGAATGTACTATTGTTCAGTTGGTGGATTACACACACACGGAAGAAATTTAGTCGAAGAACATGCTGATTTATGTATTGATGCTGGCTTAAATT
>JABAYY010000087.1 GCA_018608765.1 Flavobacteriaceae bacterium | reverse complement strand
ATTCGTTTTCCAAAAGTAGTTATTGGAAACTAATTTAATTAAGATATAAAAGTACAATACCGAGATGGCAAAACGCGATTATTACGACATATTAGGCATTAACAAAGGTGCCTCTGCTGCAGAAATTAAAAAAGCTTACAGAAAAATGGCTGTTAAATTTCACCCGGATAAAAATCCAGATGATAAAACGGCTGAAGATAAATTTAAAGAAGCTGCAGAAGCCTATGAAATATTAAGTGATCCTGATAAAAAAGCCCGTTTTGATCAATATGGTCATCAAGCCTTTGAAGGCGGTGGTTTTGGCGGCGGTGGCGGCATGAACATGGATGATATCTTTAGTCAGTTCGGCGATATTTTTGGCGGTGGCGGAGGTGGCTTCGGAGGTTTCGGAGGCGGACAACGTCAGCGTGTGATGAAAGGCAGTAACCTTCGTATTCGAGTCAAACTAACCCTTGAAGAAATTGCAAACGGCGTTGAAAAGAAAGTCAAAGTCAAGCGAAAGATGCAAGCTAAAGGGGTGACGTACAAAACTTGTTCAGTATGTAATGGACAAGGACAAGTCACTCGAATTACAAATACAATTTTAGGTCGTATGCAGACAGCATCGCCTTGTAATGCTTGTGGTGGCACAGGTCAAAGCATAGATAAACGTCCTTCGAACTCAGATTCACAAGGTTTTGTGGTGGAGGAGGAAACAGTTTCTATTAAAATACCTGCAGGTGTCGTAGATGGCATGCAGTTAAAAGTTACTGGCAAAGGAAATGCGGCTCCAGGGAATGGCATTTCTGGGGATTTATTAGTCGCTATTTCCGAGGAAACGCATCCAACTCTACAACGAGAAGGTGACAACTTACATTATGATTTGTATGTGAGTTTGCCTGACGCAATTTTAGGGTCTTCTATAGAAATTGATACTGTGACGGGTAAAGTCCGTTTAAAAATTGAAGCAGGCGTACAGTCTGGAAAAATACTTCGTCTTAGAGGCAAAGGGATTCCAAACGTTAACGGCTATAGTCGTGGTGATTTGTTAGTGCATATCAACGTATGGACGCCAAAAACTTTAAGTAAAGAACAAAAGTCCTTTTTTGAAAAAATGAAGTCCGATGAGCATTTTTCTCCCAAACCAGAAAGCTCGGATAAATCCTTTTTTGAAAAGGTGAAGGATATGTTTTCTTAAGGATTCTAGGGGTAAAGATATGAGTGAACAATTTAATCACCGTTATTCTAAAAAAGAGGAACGATTAAATATCATCACTCATGCGTTTGGGCTCTTATTAAGTGTCATTGGATTGCCATTTCTGATTCTTAAATCCCTTAGTTTTGAAGGCTTTTGGAAGCCTGCAAGTTTAGTAATTTATGGGCTAAGTTTGATTGTTTTATATGCCGCTTCTACTTTTTATCATGCGGCTAAAGATCCTCGCCTCAGAAGAAAACTAAATATTTTTGATCATGCTGCCATTTATGTGTTGATTGCAGGTACTTATACACCTTTCACAATACTCGTATTAGAAGGGCCTTTGGGGTGGATTATTTTTGGACTTACGTGGACGTTTGCTTTAACCGGCATTATCTTAAAACTATTTTATACAGGACGTTTTGATAAACTTTCAACTGCATTGTATCTTTTGATGGGCTGGCAAATTATGTTTGTAATCAATCCATTAATGGAGCGTTTTTCAACGGAAGGCTTACAACTTTTATTTGCAGGTGGGGTGTTTTATACCATTGGAGCTGTTCTTTACTCCATAAAAAAACTACCCTATAACCACGCCATCTTTCATGTGTTTGTGTTGCTGGGAAGTGTATGTCACTTTTTTAGTGTTTTGGAGATTTAGCTCATATAAGAATTCAACATCCATAATGTTTTCTCTGTCTGAGAAATATAATCACTCATTAAACTAACTGTTCCTTCGTCTTCTGTATTGGAAGCTAGAGATAAAATGGCTCGTTCCTTAGCGATCAAAATCTTAAAATTATTTATAATAATTTCAACTCCTAGTTTGCCGTTGACAATATTTTTTTCTTCGTTTATTTCAGCAGTTTGTAGATAGTCTGAATAGGTATGAAATGGTTCCCCTTCGAGGGTTAAAATCCGTTCAGCAATTTCATCGACCTTAATGACAGCATCATTGTAAAACTCTTCAAACTTAACATGTAATTCAAAAAACTCTTTTCCTTTGATGTTCCAATGTAATCCTCTTAGGTTTTGATAAAATAATTGGTAGTTTGCCAACAAATCATTTAACTCTCGACTCAGCTTAGATGCTTGTTCTTTGTCTATTCCGATGCTATTTTTCATTATATTTTTCATTTAAATCCCCTAATCTTCGCTTTAATTGCGTTGAAATCGGTGAAAATTCACAGTAATATAATTACTTACTAAAGGTTCAATTGGTTGTGAAGAAATGGACTTGGGGTCTAAATCAGTCATAAAATTAATAAAATAAAATAGGTATCCAAATTATATCAAGATTTTAACGGTTTAATTATCAGAGTTGAGTGATTTATATCAGTGTTGGTTTAGTTGTTTTTGAATTATATTACTCATCTCATTGGCAATTTCCACTCCAATAGCTTTATGCGTTGAATGTTGCCAATGTCCAAATTTGTTAGTTGCATTCCATTTATCAAAGATGATTCCAGAATTTTTAAGAACTTCAAAAGTTGGGCTTAGTTCTATATAGGGTAAATTGTTATCTAAACATAAGTTTTTGAATTCTATGGGTAATTTATAGTTCCCTCTATTAATAATAATTGTTCTGGAATCCATAGAGTTGACGATTTCACGTGTTATAGAATCAATTTCATAGAATTCTTGTACATTACTTTTGATGCTTTCATCTACGTTAGCGGTATTCGAATAAAACTTCCCAATAATTATAGGTAGGGTTTCATTGTATTTAATTTTTTCCCTGCAAAAATTCAAAATATTGAAAAACACAAAATTTTGAGTTAAATACTTCGTTTTTTGGTAAATATTAAAATCTTCTTTATTAAAATTGACAGAAGTTTTTAACGTATTATTTTCTAGAGTTGTTATTGGCAATAAAGGAGGAAAAGAGTAGTCGCAAATCAAATCACTCTGTGATAAAAAATAAAGTGTGTAATCGGGATTGAATTTGTCAATTAATAGCCTTTGATAGGCATACATATTTCCGATGTTAAAACTACTTCTTCCAAAATTCAAAATTTCTATTTTAATATTTTTTTGACTAAACTTTTTGTTTAGAATATTTTGAGCAATGTTACCAAAATAATGCCTTTCGAAAACATGAAGAGCTTCAATATAGGAGTCACCAATTAAGGCTATTCTAATAGTGTTTTCTTCTTTTTTGAGATTCACATCCGCACCAATAAACCTAGAAGCGTTTGTAGGTCTTATTCCAAAACCCTCATTAAAAAACACGTAAGTATCAGGGGGTGCTAATCCTTTTCCAATATCATCGTAATATTCGGCAAATGAGACTTCCGATATTTTAGCATTTTTGATATAAATTTCCGCCAATGCTAAAACACATAAAAAGGAAAATATGAATAAGAATAGTTGTTTGAGTACCTTCATGGTGTTAAAATTGAAAATAAATAAATGGAGAAGCATCTGCTTGGAACATATACGCTAAAGTCACAAAAAATAAAGCGCTCAGAGTTCCTACTATGATCATTTTTGATTTTAATTTTAAAATTCCTGTATGTCCATATTTAGCCTCAGTTATATCTAAAAAACCAATTAACAATAAGTACGTAATTCCTATTTTTATAAATTCTACAGTGTATTCGCTATGTTCCCAATACCAAATTTTATTAAATATAATAGTAGTTGACTCGAAGGTTTGAGATCTAAAAAATAGCCATGTGAAAGTTACAAGTATAAAAGTAAATAAAGTACTGAGAATTGAATTTAGTTTTGAATAGTTTTTAGGTTCTATATTTTTTTTGATGAAAGCTTTGTGTATTAAAAGGTATAAACCGTGCAAACCACCCCAAATCATAAAGTTCCAATTAGCGCCATGCCATAAACCGCCAAGAAGCATCGTAATCATTAAGTTAATGGACATTCTATTTTTTATTCTGTTACCACCTAGTGGAATGTACAAGTAGTCTTTTAGAAAAGAAGACAAAGAAATATGCCATCTTCTCCAAAATTCAGTGATGTTTCTTGAAAGGTAGGGTTGTTCAAAGTTTTTAACTAACTCGACTCCAAGAAGTTTGGATGTACCCCTAGCAATGTGACTATAGCCAGAAAAATCGGCATAGATTTGTATTGAAAATAATACAACAGCAAATACTATTTCTATGGATTTGTATAATGATAAGTCATCAAATATATGATCTACATATCTACCAGCGGTGTCGCCAATCATAACTTTCCTAAACAAACCAATAATAATTAGTACAATGCCTTGCTTTACTTGATGATAAGTTGGTTTTAGTTTTTTTGATAATTGAGGAAGCAATAATTTTGCACGTTCTATGGGACCCGCCACTAGCTGTGGGAAAAATGAAACAAATAAGGAGAAATCTATAAAATTAGTGGTAGCCTTTATTTTTTTTCTATAAATATCAATTGTATATGTGAGGGTTTGGAACGTGTAGAAAGAGATTCCAATAGGTAAAATTAAATTTAGGTGTAAAAAGTCTAAATCTTGATTGAAGTTACTAAAAATAAGTTGAAGATTGTCAATAAAGAAATTGTAGTATTTGAAAACTGAAAGAATCCCAAGATTTGTAAAAACACTAATACTCAACAATAGTTTTCTCTTTTTCGCATTCTCTGATTTGCTAATTTGTAGTCCGATATAATAATCTACTACCGTTGAAAATGCTAAAAGAAAACAAAACCTCCAGTCCCAGTAGCCATAAAAAAAATAGCTACCTAAAAGAAGAAATAAATTTTTACTTTTTTTGGTGGGTAGTGCATAAAATACAGGGAGAACTATGGCTAAAAAGAGAAAGAAAATAAATGAGTTAAATAGCATTCTTGATTTTAAATTTTTTTAAAATTAATGAAAAATTATCTTCTTCCAAATTATATCAAGTCTTTATAAATACTAAACTCAACTAGTGGCATTCGATCTTCAAAAAGATTGTTTAAGAACGGCGTTTAAAAAAGTATCTTTGTCCCGGTTGTTTGAGTCTTATCCGATGCCACTAAAAACACAACATGATTACAATTAAAGATATAAATAAGCCTGAGCCCATATTAGCAAAAGGAAAAGAATTAGAATTGTTTAGCCGTTCATCAGATGTGAGAGCAACGATAAAAACGTTAGAAGCAGGGAAGCCTGTGTTGGTTACTGCGTTTTACAGCAATGGCTTGACGCTTTTAAATGATTTAAAAACCCATCTTAAACGCAAATTCCCGAACAAAACTTTTAAAGAGCAACGTGCTTATAGAGACGCCTATCGCAAACTATCTCTGCTTATTTTAATTGAAATTTCAGAACATAAACTCAGTGTCAAAAAAGCACCTTCTATAGGTTGGTTAAAACTACTATATCCAGAAACCAGTGATTTTTTATTGCCTTTTACGAAGGTACAAGGGCTCAACAGTGCGTGGCAGTGGTACCAAAATGGGATTACTGTTCCTGTTCTACGAAATAAAATCCACCCGTATTATGGCACTTATTTTCCAACCCGTTTTGACCATTTAATCCTTTTTGACAATTGGCTCAAACGCTATGAGGGTCCAAAAAAATCAGCTATTGATGTAGGAATTGGAAGTGGTGTTTTGTCGTTTCAAATGGTGAAATACGGATTTCAAAAAGTATTTGGAACCGATACCAATCCCAATGCAATAGTAGGTCTCAAAGAGGCTATGGGCGACACAAAACTATCCCGAAAAGTAGAGCTGGATTTTGGGTCGCTTTTTGGAAAGTGGGAAAAACCAACGGAATTGATTGTTTTTAATCCGCCGTGGTTGCCTGCAGCTCATAATTTGGATTCTAATGACGAAGCCATTTATTATAAGGATACACTTTTTCCTCATTTCTTTGAAGCTGCCAAACAACGGCTTTTACCCGAAGGAAAACTCCTTATTATATTCTCTAATTTAGCCAAAATCACAAAGGCCACAACCAAACATCCTATTGAAGAAGAACTTGCTAAGGGTGGTAGATTTCAATTGGAGCAATGCCTTAACAGAGCCGTTAAAAAAGGGTCTGACAAAACCAAACGCGACCAACATTGGCGTGCCGAAGAAGAGGTAGAGCTATGGGTGTTGAAGCATTTGTAGGTTAGTTTTGAAACTATCTGTTGCCAGTCTAAGTCAGGAAATTGAAGATTCAATGGAGTCAAGTTTTGCAGAACTTGGGTTTTACAGTCTATTTGTAACACACTGTGTTTACTGTTTTTTATATTTATTTCGATTAATCAACCACAAACTAGTTGCAAAAAATGTGAAATAAAAAAGGAAATCCCAAATACTAAATTCACCATTTTTAAAATAATGAAAAGCTGACATTCCAATAGCATACCCTATTCCACATAGAAAACTATTTTTTATATTTAATAGTCATACATTAATAATTCATCAAATGACTCTATTTCAGAGAGGTTAATTAGGTTTGCTATTTCTATGTTGCTCCAAGTTTCCTTGAATATTTCATCTCCACCTTCAGCATTCTGATTTGTGTTTTTTCTAACTAATTTCCTTTTTGTTAAAAAATTAATACTTGTTTCTTCTTCAATCAATGGGCCACGATTATTACTTGAGTCATATCCAATTAATTTAAAATTAGAATCTTGAAATCTAAATGTATATCTCCAAAATCCGTATCTGCCGTGACCATAATGGACTCTTAAGTTTCCTTTTTCAAATTCAATCCAAAGTTCTGGTGGCATATAAACTCCCCCATCTTCATTTTCGGATGAAAAACAATCATAATTTCTATCGGCAAGTTGATACCCGTTTTCATTTTTAAATAATATAATAATTCCACGTCTGTTACGATCTACTTTTTCATCATACTGATTAATTACAATATTATTTTCATCTATCTTCTTGATTATTAGAACGCAATCATCTTGTCCGTCTTTGTTTAAATCTCCAAAGTATTTTTCAAATTCTATATATCCTTTTGGAATAAAATCATGCAGTTCGTTTGTCTGTGCTTTACAACCAATAAGTGTTATACAAAGTAAGAGTAGTATGTTTGATTTTTTTCTCATAGTTGTTTTTTGTTATTAGATTAAAATTTGATTGTAATCTTTGTGTGAAATTAGTAGTTCTATAATTTATCTTTATTTAACACACTTGCACGAGCATCACGCTTGTGTACACTAATCAATTCTCAATAAAATAATATCTCAACTTCGGTTCAATTACTTATGAAGAAATAGACTTGGGATTTAATTCGATTATAATATTAAGAAAATAATTTCAGCAATCCAAAAAACCAATACATTTTCAACTTCAAAACTTATTGCGGCTGGTTTTGCTTTTTCACTGTAACTTTTCTTATATTGTTACGTCTTATAATTAAAATCAACTCATGAATACCCTTTTAGAAACCAAAGAAGTTTCAAAATACTTTGGTGATTTCCAAGCTTTAAATGCCGTCTCTATACAAGTGCCAAAACACAGTATTTTTGGATTGTTAGGACCCAATGGTGCCGGAAAAACCACCTTAATTAGAATTATCAATCAAATTACGATGCCCGATACGGGATCTGTACTGTTAGATGGCGAGGCCTTACAACCCCACCACGTGCAGTATATTGGCTATTTGCCCGAAGAACGTGGATTATACAAATCCATGAAAGTTGGTGAGCAAGCCCTGTATTTAGCACAACTCAAAGGCTTGTCCTATTCAGAAGCAAAAAAACGCTTAAAATACTGGTTTGATAAATTAGAAATTGGCCACTGGTGGGACAAAAAAGTAGAGGAACTTTCCAAAGGAATGGCACAAAAAATTCAGTTTGTAGTCACCGTTTTACACCAACCTAAATTGCTCATTTTTGATGAGCCGTTCTCTGGTTTTGACCCCATAAACGCCAACTTAATAAAAGACGAAATTTTACAATTGAGAGACGAGGGTGCTACTGTCATTTTTTCAACCCACCGTATGGAATCCGTGGAAGAACTCTGCGACCATATTGCCTTAATTCATGAATCTAAAAAAATATTAGACGGCAAGCTCATAGATATCAAACGAAACTATAAGACAAACTCCTTTGAAGTAGGGCTGTTGACAGACAACAAAAGCGCATTACAACAAATCATTAAATCGAAATTTAAAGTCGCTCCAGCAGATTTTAAATCCCTGCACGATGATTTAAAATTGAATATTTCTTTAGGGTCAGAAGGGACTTCCAATGATTTGTTGGCATTTTTAACCTCACAAGCACAAGTACTCCATTTTAAGGAATTAATTCCAAATGCGAGTGATATTTTTATTCAAACCATTCAAAACAATAAGTCATGAATCACCTTCCATTAATTATCAAACGTGAGTATTTGACTAAAGTCCGCAACAAGTCGTTTATTCTCATGACGTTTTTGAGTCCACTTATTATGATTGGTCTGTTTTTCTTTGTAGGCTATTTGTCCAATGTCAATAACGATACAGTCCGCACCATTTATGTTTTAGATGAAACCAGTTTTTTATCGGAAACCTTAAAAACAAACGATCAAACAATTTACACGCATCTTTCTGATTTGGATGTAGAAACCGCCAAAACATTGGCCAATCAAGAAGAAGCTTATGGATTGCTTCACATTCCAAATAGCTCTTTAGAAACAGTGTCGGACGCCATTAAATTTTACTCAGAAGAATCCCCTTCCCTTTCAGTAATATCCTCTTTAGAGTCGAAAATTGAAAATAAATTATCCGAACTAAAATTACAAAATGATGGAGTTGATTTAGCGCTCATCAAAGCCTCCAAAACAAGTGTTGAAATCAATCAAGAGACTTTTGAAGGCGTTAAAACTTCTAAGGTGGGTAGTATCATTAAATTGATCTTTGGAGGTGCTGCAGGCTATCTGTTATTTATGTTTATTATCATCTATGGAAATATGATCATGCGCAGTGTCATTGAAGAAAAAACCAGTCGTATCATTGAAGTCATTATTTCGTCTGTAAAACCCATTCAACTGATGTTGGGGAAAATCATTGGTACCTCATTAGCAGGAATTACACAATTTGCGATTTGGTTGCTTTTAGGCGCTGTTATGTTTGTTGCAGCATCCGCCATTTTTGGAGTTGATATGTCTCAAACACAGACCCCTCAACAAGAAATGGTCAATCAAGCACTTTCAAATCCAGAGTCTACTGATAAGTTTCAAATGATGGTTGGTGAAATTAGTGCGCTTCCCCTCGGGAATTTGGTAGTCGCTTTTATCTTATTTTTTATAGGGGGCTATCTTTTGTACAGTTCGTTATATGCAGCTATCGGCGCTGCAGTGGATAACGAAACCGATACCCAACAGTTTATGCTGCCAGTTTTAATGCCCCTAATTTTAGCGGTATATGTAGGAGTGTTTACGGTTATTGAAGACCCACATGGTACTGTGTCAACAGTGTTTTCATTTATACCATTCACCTCACCCGTAGTGATGCTTATGCGGATTCCGTTTGGCGTCCCGCTATGGCAACAATTGGTTTCACTTTTGATTTTAATAGCAACCTTTATATTTACAGTCTGGTTTGCCGCTAAAATTTACCGTGTTGGAATTTTGATGTATGGTAAAAAACCTACCTATAAAGAACTTTTCAAATGGTTGAAATATTAATTTTAAAGAAACGTTATTAATACACACTAAATCAATACAAAATGTCTAGAATATTAATCATTGAAGATGAAGCCTCCATACGTCGTGTCCTTGTTAAAATATTGACAGAAGAGAACAATCAGTATCAAGTTTTTGAAGCAGAGGATGGCTTGATAGGGACCGAAATGATTAAAAAAGAGGATTTTGATTTGGTGCTTTGTGATATTAAAATGCCAAAAATGGATGGCGTTGAAGTTTTGGAAGCCGTCAAAAAAATTAAACCTGAAATCCCTATGGTGATGATTTCTGGTCATGGCGATTTAGATACTGCAGTGAATACCATGCGTATGGGTGCTTTTGATTACATCTCAAAACCCCCCGATTTAAACAGACTGTTAAATACCATTCGAAATGCACTTGACCGAAAGCAATTGGTAGTCGAAAATAAACGCCTTAAACGTAAAGTCAGTAAACAGTACGAAATGGTTGGGAACACTCCCGAAATTGAAACGATCAAATCAATCATTGATAAAGTTGCGCCAACGGAAGCACGTGTGCTGGTAACGGGTCCAAACGGTACTGGAAAAGAATTGGTAGCGCATTGGTTACATCAAAAAAGTGACCGTGCCAAAGGACCAATGATCGAGGTGAATTGTGCTGCCATCCCAAGTGAGCTTATTGAAAGTGAATTGTTTGGGCATATCAAAGGAGCATTTACTAGTGCTCATAAAGATCGTGCAGGAAAGTTTGAAGCAGCTAATAAAGGAACTATATTTCTTGATGAAGTAGGAGATATGAGCCTCTCTGCTCAAGCAAAAGTATTGCGTGCTTTGCAAGAAAGTCGTATCCAACGTGTAGGAAGTGATAAAGACATCAAAGTCGATGTACGGATCATTGCTGCGACTAATAAAAATCTTAAGACTGAAATTTCAGAAGGGCGTTTCCGAGAAGATCTATACCACCGTTTGGCAGTGATTCTGATTAAAGTCCCACCATTAAATGATCGCAGAGACGATATTCCAGTCTTAGTCGATTATTTTGCTAATAAAATTGCCTCAGAGCAAGGAACGGCTAAAAAGAGTTTTTCACAAGAAGCACTTAAATTACTTCAGGCTTATGACTGGACTGGCAATATTAGAGAGTTAAGGAATGTAGTTGAACGTCTAATTATATTAGGAGAGGCGGAAGTGACGGTCGCAGATGTCAAAGCTTTTGTGAGTAAGTAATATTATTTATGTTATTCTTAACGCTTAGATTCGCTAGAACGTTTAGCTTTACCTTTGTAAATTAAACCATATGAAACATTTAGTACTCCTTATTTTCTGTTCTTTAACGTTCGGGTTGAATGCGCAATCGGATGCGGATTATTTGAAATCAATCTATAAAAACTCCTTAACCAACGGGCAAAGTTACCAATGGTTAGATTATTTATCCAACGAAATTGGAGGTCGATTGTCAGGCTCTTTAAATGCTGAATTGGCAGTTGAGTATACCAAAGCTGAATTAGAAAATTTAGGTCTCGATCGCGTTTGGTTACAACCTGTTATGGTGCCAAAATGGGTGCGTGGTACTCCTGAGTTTTCTTATATAGAAACCGCGCCTGGTAAAACCATATCCGTCAATATTTGTGCTTTGGGAGGTTCGGTTGCGACCCCACTTCAAGGAGTCAAAGCAGAAGTGATTGAAGTACAAGGCATAGAAGAATTAAAAGCGTTGGATCGAAAAGACGTGGAAGGTAAGATTGTATTTTTCAACCGACCCATGCAAGCCGATTTAATCTTAACTTTTGAAGCCTATGGTGGTTGTGTCGATCAGCGATACAATGGGGCAGAAGAAGCAGGGAAATTGGGAGCAGTCGCAATGATTGTACGGTCTATGAATCTGAGATTGGATGATTTACCCCACACAGGAGCGATGTCTTACGGAGATACCCCTGTTTCTAAACGTATTTCGTCCTCTGCTATTAGTACCAATGATGCTGAAAAGTTAAGCGGCATGTTAAAGATTGATTCTTCACTTAAATTATATATCAAACAAAGTTGTCGTCAATTGAAGGATGTACAATCTTATAATGTAATAGGAGAAATTACAGGGTCAGAATTTCCAGATGAAATTATTTCCGTTGGAGGGCATTTAGATTCTTGGGATTTAGGAGACGGTTCTCATGACGATGGTGCAGGATGTGTCCAGTCTATGGATGTGTTGCGTTTATTGAAAATTTCAGGAATTAAACCCAAACGAACCATTAGAGTTGTGTTGTTTATGAACGAAGAAAATGGCTTGAGAGGTGGAAATGCCTATGCCAACGAAGCTACACGAAAAGGAGAGAACCATGTTTTTGCTTTGGAAAGCGATTCAGGCGGGTTTACACCACGTGGATTTACTTTTGACGGCCCAGATTATAAAGTTGATCGAATCATGCGATGGAAGCCCTTGTTTGAACCCTATCTTATTCATTATTTCAAAAAAGGTGGGAGTGGTGCAGATATTGGTCCTTTGAAAAAAAGCACGAATGTATTGGCAGGGTTGCGTCCAGATTCGCAACGGTACTTTGATCACCACCATGCAGCAAATGATACGTTTGATGCCGTAAATAAACGCGAATTAGAATTAGGAGCAGCTACTATGACGTCATTGATTTATTTGGTAGATAAATACGGGTTGAACTCCATTGAAGAAATACCACAACTCAAAGACTAGATATTTTATTTTACTAACTGAAAGATGTATCCAAAAGAAATGTTTCTTTGGAAAAAGAAAAATTCTTGAGAAGCGGAGTCCGCAGTTGACGTTGTTGTTCGGATGTCTGACATATCAATATAACCTGCTTTGAATTCTGCTTGTACAAAAAAGTGGTTAAATAAGGTTAGATTGATACCGGTCTTTAGTGATAATCCAAATCCTGCCAAATGAAACTCGTCATTTTGTTTTTTAGAGAGTAAAGTTGAGTTGGTTTTTGGATACAAAACTCCTGCTCCAAAAGATTCTAATAGATTCAGTTGTATTTTTTTGGAGTTCCATTTTAGGTAGTCTCCAAGATTATCAACTCTTGAAATTTCAAGGTTGATGTAATTCAGGCCATCTGTATGTTCAAATTTCAAAAAATCCTCATCCACATATATGGGAGCATTGTCATACACACCATTGAATTCTGAGAGCGGATCGTCTAAATCAATATACCCATCAATAGTGGCGTGTTGTTGCTCCACCATGACGTATTTCATGTGATCAACACCCATAGATAAATTCCAATTGTCATGAAAATAATACCCAATTCTTGCTACGGTTTGAGGAATAGTGATGTTTGTAGGGTTCAAATACACGTCCGCATCCCACGGATTTTGACGGTCTTTTGCAGCTACATCATAGAGTGTAAACTCATAATCGTCTCCTTTAAAAGTAATGTCTGAATAGCTGTATTGAGCTTTGTTCCATCCCCAGTAAAAATAGAGTTTTCCTTTATTTTTAGTTTTGAAATTTATTTCAGTAGTGGATGTTTCTAAGGGAGTTTCTTGAGAATATCCTTGAATACTAAATCCAATTAACAAACAAATGAGTAGTGCCTTTTGCATAGGTTCTAAAGGGAGTTGATAGTGCGTCTTATAGCGCTTAAGTTGGTAAGTAATTTTTCTAAATGATCGATGTGGAGCATGTTAGCGCCATCACTCTTCGCATTGGAAGGGTCAAAATGTGTTTCAATAAATAAGCCGTCTACATTATTAACGATCCCCGCACGAGCAATAGTTTCAATCATGTCTGGACGCCCACCTGTTACCCCACTCGTTTGGTTGGGTTGTTGTAGTGAGTGTGTTACATCCAAAACAGTGGGTGCAAAAGCACGCATTGTAGGAATGCCTCGAAAATCAACAATCATATCTTGATAGCCAAACATGGTTCCTCTATCTGTAATCCATGCTTTTTCGTTTCCAGCATCTTTTACTTTTTGAACGGCATGTTTCATGGCTTCGGGACTCATAAATTGTCCTTTTTTTAAGTTTACAACTTTTCCTGTTTTCGCTGCCGCAACCACAAGGTCAGTTTGTCTGACTAAAAATGCAGGAATTTGTAACACATCTACATATTGAGCTGCCATAGCTGCATCTGAAACTTCATGTATATCAGTAACCGTTGGGATGTCAAATGTTTCAGAAACTTTTCTAAGAATTTTTAAGGCCTTTTCATCCCCAATACCTGTAAAACTGTCAATTCGACTGCGGTTTGCTTTCTTAAAACTGCCTTTAAAAATGTAAGGAATTTCTAAAGCATCAGTAATTTTACATACTTTTTCTGCAATTTGAAGTGCCATAGTTTCGCTTTCAATTGCACAAGGACCTGCTAATAAAAAAAAGTTGTCCGAAGTTGTATGTTTTAATTTTGGAATATCTTGAAGATTCATTGCTGTAAATTTATGCTGCAAATATAATCAAAATTAAAAGGTGTTATAAAATTAATAAGCAGTGCAAAAGTCAGAAAATTAAATGTAACTTTGCACGCTTAAAACAAGGCACTTATGGCTAATGTAAAAAACATCGCAATTATTGCACACGTCGATCACGGAAAAACAACGTTGGTTGACAAAATTATGTATCACTGTCAACTGTTTCGAGAAAATCAAAACACAGGTGATCTAATTTTAGATAACAATGATCTTGAACGTGAAAGAGGAATCACGATCACAGCAAAAAATGTTTCTGTAGTGTATAAAGATACCAAGATCAATATTATTGATACACCTGGTCACGCCGATTTTGGTGGTGAAGTAGAACGTGTTCTTAACATGGCAGATGGTGTGTTGTTGTTAGTAGATGCTTTTGAAGGTCCAATGCCTCAAACGCGTTTTGTACTGCAAAAAGCAATTGACTTAGGATTGAAGCCTTGTGTGGTGGTTAATAAAGTTGACAAAGAAAACTGTACTCCAGATGAGGTACATGAAAAAGTGTTTGACTTGATGTTTGAGTTAGGAGCAGAAGAGTGGCAATTAGATTTCCCTACAGTTTATGGGTCTGCCAAAAATAATTGGATGAACCATGATTGGAAAGACGAAAATGATAATATAGAGCCGTTGTTAGATATGGTGATTGAGCATATTCCTTCTCCAAAAATTCCTGAAGGAAATACACAAATGTTAATTACATCTTTGGATTTTTCTTCTTTTA
This sequence comes from Flavobacteriaceae bacterium, assembly GCA_018608765.1. GTDB lineage: Bacteria > Bacteroidota > Bacteroidia > Flavobacteriales > Flavobacteriaceae > Hel1-33-131. Next base: position 580 of record JABAYY010000087.1, on the reverse strand, counting down.
CGGGACGAATCGCTATTGGACGATTGACACGTGGTGAATTAAAAACAGGACAGCAAATTTCGCTAGTCAAACGTGATGGAAGCATTGTAAAATCTAAAATAAAAGAACTTCATGTTTTTGAAGGGTTAGGAAGAAAAAAGATTGATGAGGTTCAAACAGGAGATATTTGTGCTATTGTAGGATTAGAAGGTTTTGAGATTGGCGATACAGTTGCCGATATCGAAAATCCAGAAGGTCTTAAAACAATTGCTATCGATGAGCCAACAATGAGTATGTTGTTTACAATTAACGATTCTCCTTTCTTTGGGAAAGATGGAAAGTTTGTAACATCAAGACACATTAAGGAGCGCCTGGATAAAGAATTAGAAAAGAATTTAGCATTACGTGTTAATGCTACGGATAGTGCCGATAAATTCATGGTCTTTGGAAGAGGGGTTTTACACTTATCTGTACTCATTGAAACGATGCGTCGTGAGGGGTATGAATTACAAATCGGACAACCACAAGTAATTATAAAAGTTATTGACGGAGTTAAATGTGAACCTGTCGAAGAAATGACGATTGATTTACCGGAATCTGT
>JABAYY010000002.1 GCA_018608765.1 Flavobacteriaceae bacterium | reverse complement strand
TCACAACCATTACCATTCCAGCGCCAAACAACAACCAGTTGTTTGTAGGAACTTTAGATGCTAAAACATCCATTGGAAATTCTGTTGCTGAAAGACCTGATGCGGACCATTCTAAGAATGCATTATAAGCAGCTACTGGGACCCCAATAAAATTAACAAGATCATTTCCTGCAAACGCCAGTGCCAATGCAAATGTTCCTACAATAATAATGAGTTTGTAAATATTTGTCTTTGCAAATACAATCAATCCATAGGATAATAAAGACCAGAATACTGAACTTATCAATACAATCGTTAGAACTTGTGTTTCCAAGAAATCTTTCATGGTGCTACCACCAATGATATCAAACGATTGTTTGGCGTAAGACGTTCCTTTGAGGCCTTTCATAAATATAAAATAGGTAATCGCTGTCAATGCAATTCCACTAAAAAGAGCACCTACCCAATTTGCTTTTCTTTGAAAATTATAAGATAACAACAGTCTAGACACCCATTGTACAAGGGCTCCAATGGAGAAAGCTACGACTACCGACAGGAGTATTCCAAATATAATTTGAGAGGCTTTTGAGGTGTTTATATAGTTGACAACTTCACTGAAATCGCCACCACTTGCACCAATTTTAATTAATGCCATTGCAACGGCAGCACCTAACAATTCAAATACAATTGAAACGGTTGTTGAGGTTGGCATCCCTAGGGAGTTAAAGAAATCCAGAAGTAAAATATCTGTAATCATAACCGCCATGAAAATAATCATAATCTCGTTGAACATAAATTCACCCGGATTAAAAATTCCTTTTCGAGCAACTTCCATCATTCCACTTGAAAAAATTGCACCAACAGCAACGCCAATACTGGCAACAATCATAATGGTTCTAAATGAAATCGCTTTGGAACCAATCGCTGAGTTTAAAAAATTCACAGCATCATTACTAATTCCAACGACTAAATCTGCAATAGCCAAAAACGCTAAAGCGATAATCATATATAAATAAATATTCTCCATAATTTAAATTGGTTAATTACGCAAATCTCTAAAGACTTTTGGTTTGTAAAGTTAAGTTAATGTTATGTTTTAAAAATGAATATCAAACCCGAGTCTAAAAGTGATATTATCTTCTTGACCGTCCAAGGTTGTATAACTTATATCACTTTGAACTTTCAGCTTATGTCCAACAAGAAATTTATTGAATCCTAATGTGTATTGTTTTGAAGGAAGTGTTTCTGTAATTGATTCGTAATCTAGAGTCGTAAAACGTCCCGCAATCTCGTAGTTGTTTTTAAATAAATATCCAGCCTGTAGGTTTAAAGCGTTTCCAGTTAAAACAACATCGCCAGTAGGAGTGACTCCATCTGCTTCTGTGGCTATAACAGTGTCTGCTGTACGTTTTGCATATTCACCCATAAAAGAAAACCCATTGTTTTTGTACATTGCATCTACAAAAATTGTCGTTTGGTTAGTTTCAAAAATAGTTTCATCGGCTCTAATCATATAGTCCCCTGCAAAACCGCGTTCACGAACTGCATTTTCATTAAAGTTGTAAGTAAATCCAACCATTAGCTTTGATGTTTTTTCTCTTTTAAGATCTGATTGACTGTAATCGCCTTTTGATTTAAAGGCTCCAAAAGGTAGAAATTCCAGTCGTGCAGTGTATTGTAGCCCACCTTCATTTCCCTCTGTTACGTTACGCCCTTCACCCTGTGATATGGCAAATTTTTCACGCATTAAAAAGCCACCACCTAAGTTTGATTTGTGTCGGATTTGGACTCCTAAATCGCGATCAATATTGAATCGGCTGTTTAATAAAGAACGGTCTATTAACTGCAAATTTGCAGAAGATACCACACGTTCTACATTTCCAGGTAGTTTTGTTTGTCCAGCCCATAGTTCCCAGTTTTTAGAAAATTCCCACATAATTACAGCATCTAAAATGTAACGCGGAGTATTTCTATTAAATTCATTAGCCCCTGAAATATCTCTATTTGACAATCCAAGTTCTAGTTTGTATTTTAATTTTGGACTGTACGCAAATCCATCAAACTTTAAACGTGAACGTCGCACAATAAAATTATGTTCTGGACTGGTGTATTGGTTACCGTCATGATCCCATGAAGACATAGAACGGACTTGGAAGCGAGGTGCAAATTTCACACTAAATGTGCTGTCTTTTGCAACGAAGTTAATCAAGCCTTTTCCAAAGGTTGTGTCACTGATTTCTTGAGATTGTACTGAAGTGATTGCAAATAATGTTAATGCAATTGATAAAATTCTTAATTTCATTTTAATTTAATATTAGTTTTTGTCGGGTACAAATAACACAAACTAATGTTATCTTAATGTTTCCTAAAGATTAATATTAAATGAAAAAAAAGCTGCCTGGCCAAGGGCAGCTTATCAGAAATCATCATTTTCTAGTCGACAAAAACTAATATGTAATAATGATACTAATTAAGTGTCTTAGACATTACAAAGATTGTAATTAAACATATCTCATGCGTAAGGAAAACGTTAAGTAATTATTAAACGTGAGTCACCCCTGCAAAAGTTTATTTTTAGTTTTTTAACCAAAACATAAGTTGCGTTATAAAATCAAATAGTATTGATTCTTTGATATAACGGGTTTACACTATTTTATTTAAATGTAACAGCTCACTATACAGGCTTTAAGAAGGGGTAGTACTCAAAGTAGTATGCTTAGAACTCTTTTTTCTTTTTGAAACTCAAATCTCCAATGTTAATTTAATGTAAACTAATTGTTGATTTTATGTAAATTTTTGTTTACTTTTATACTATAACAAGATACACAATACTCCCTATTATGAAAAAATATATATTTATCGCACTAGTTTTTATCGGAACAGCAGCTTATGCTCAAACTTCAATACAACCAAAATTTGAAGAGGAAGGTACTATAATTTCAGCGACTTATTTCCATGATAATGGAGCCATTCAACAGCAGGGTACTTTTAATAAAAAAGGAAAGTTAGATGGTTTGTGGGTTAGCTATAATGAAAGTGGTGTAAAATTATCTCAAGGGAATTATGATAAAGGAATCAAAACAGGGAAATGGTTTTTCCGGACTGAAAATTCCTTAAAGGAAGTTGATTATAATGATTCTAGAATCACAAATGTTAATGAATGGAATAGTAAATCTGAACTTGCGACCACTCTTAAATAAATATATTCAATTATATGATATCAAACAAAAAAGCTCCCAACGGGAGCTTTTTTGTTAACCAATCTAAGACTATGGAATTACTCTGACCATCCACTAGCCCAATTTGGAATATCTGCACCATTCCCTGCTCCTGTGGCCCCTGAGTTTAATCCGTCATAGGCATAGCCACCCCAGCTCCAATCTGAAGGTGCATTTACATAATTAAAATTACTAATCACTAAGTCCCCGTTAGCTAATCTTGTATTCGCTGCAGCATCCGTACTTTTTATTTTCATTCCTAAAGAAATACCATCAACATATATGTTCGTATAAGAAATGTTACCACCCCCTTCTTTGAAATAAATGGCCCCTTCAGAGTTTCCTAAACCGTCAACAACCATTGTTACATTTGAAACTGTAGCCGAGGTCACCGGAGTCGCATCGCCATTATCGCCATTATTTGACCCTTCAATTCCGGCTTTTGTAATGCCTTTGATGTATGCACCCTCAATAGAACCTACAAATCCATCTGCAAAATCAATAGAGTCGTCTCCAGAATTAATAGACACTAAATTTTTAGCATTTACAGCACCTCCAAAAAATTCAATCCCATCATCTCCACCATTCACAGAAGACACATTAGAAAACACGGTTCCAGACCCCACTCCAAATAAGGTTACCCCATTGAATTCTTTTTCATTGGTAAACGTAGCTCCAGTATATTCAACTCTTAAATATGTTACAGCTCCAGAGTTATCTAAATTATCAGTGCCTCCATAGGTCAAATCTCCAACCTCAGATGTTACGTTGGTTCCTGCATTTGTAATGCCATATCCAGCAATTGCCAATCCGCCCCACGATCCTGCTTCTTGAGTTTCAGAAGTCATTACTACTGGAGCAGCTGCTGTACCATTGATGTATATTTTTGCACCACGCTCCACACCAATATACGCAGAGGTTGAAGTTCCGGCTGCAGCTGTAATTGTAGTTCCAGCTGGAATCGTTAACACAGCTCCTTCTTTTACGATTAGTGCGCCGGTAAGAATATAAGTTTCAGTCGCATTTAATGAAACACTTCCACTATTAATGTTGCCTTGTAAATCGCCTGCATTTACTTGAAAACCAGCAACGGTATTTTCTGTAGTAGATTCTTCGATACTACAATTAAGCGCTAATAACGCTGTGAAAATAGAAAGACTTAAATTTAATGTTTTCATTTTATTTTATGTTTTGATTTGTACAAATATCTAATGTTAATTGGGATTGGGTTTTAACTAAAAGTTACGAGTTGATTAGATTTACTGAAATTAATTGTAAACTAAATGTTAGCAACTTGCTGGAATTTAAAATCGATATCCTACAGACAAACTGATGTTAACGCCTCTTTTAAATTCACTTAAGGTCACTTCACTAAGTCCTGGAGTTTCATACACTTCTTGAACCCTTTTAATAGAAGGGTTTAACAGGTTTTTTGCAGACAATGAAATGTTGAGCTTATTAAGTTTACTTTTAATTATTAAATCTAAAGTGTTAAAGCTTTTGTCGATGACATTCCCTTTTTTCAGAGTTCCAATAGTATTCAATTGATCAGAAAAATAATTGTAAGCTACAGTAGCTTGTAAAGAATGATGGTTATCAAATGCTTTAAAATAAGTAAGGTCTGTATTCATCAACACTTCCGATGCACCAGTGAGTTGACTTGAGTCAAAAGTAAAGCTGGCACTATATTCGGTTTCAGTATTCACTTTATCAGCATTCAAATCTTGAGCCGTTTTAATTAGAGAGACGTTTAACCCACCAGAAAGTTTATGTTCAAATTCAGCGTCGTCTCCATTAAAATTATAAAGCTCTTTTTTAAGCTCTATCTCCAAACCAAAAACCTCTGCATTATCTCCTGAATTGATATAGGAAATGTCATTTGAAGTTGAATTAATAAAAATAGAGTTGATTGGGTTTTGTATCAACTTACCAAAAACAGTCGCCGAAATAAGCTCGCCGTTTGAAGGAAAATACTCCCATTTCAAATCTGCATTCCAATTGGTCGATTCATAAATATCTTTATTTCCTCTATAGACTTGTGTAACCTCTTCATAAAGCATATCTACACGTTCCTTAAATTGAGGGAGTGTATAGGTTTTACTGGCGCCAAATTTCAAATTCATATTTTCTTTAAGCACATACTTTGTCGAAAGAGATGGTAATAATTTTTCTTGTACAAGACCAACTTGTTGTTTGTTAGAAGACTGTAGTGTTAAGTAATCAATTTCCACCCCAATCATTTCTGCTCTTACACCAGCAACCATAGAAAATTTAGAAGAAAAATTCCATAAACCGTTCACATATCCAGCATTAATATATTGTCCACCGCTATACGTTTGAGTTTTCAAAGTATTGACTCTGTACAGCGTGTTTAGATTTGAAGCGTTAAAAAAGGCATCAAAATTTGTGACGTCAACATTGTGAAGTGCTGCTTGATTGATTAGCCTAAAGTCGTACTGTTGAGAAGAGAAATCAATTCTTTTAAAACGGCCGCTATACCCAAAAGTAAGTTCGCCTTTTAAGTCATCTTCCCTGTCATTAAACTTAATTTTATTTGAAATATTAACCGATAATTCATCCTCTTTTAAGTCTTGAAAAAAGCGGTGGTTGTAAATAGGACTCCCCGTAATTAAAACAAAATCAGTGGTGCGGTTCGCTCTAAAATCAGCACCTGCGGTGTTTTGCATGCGATCTGGAATAGTGTTGTTTAAGCCATTATATCCCACAATCCATTGGATTGTGTTGGTGTCAGATAGAGCATGCTCTCCACTCAACTGGTTGACCATTAATTGTGTCTCAGTAAATGTATTTCTCTGGATAAACCCAACCCCATTTTCGTTATTCGTAGCATCATTATCAAACTCAATATCAAACCCATTATATTCATCATGACTTTGATCAGAACTATTTAAAAATAGGGTTGTAAAAGTCAATTTGTGGTTGCTATTCATGCGATAATTAAGCACCCCCATTGCGGTAGTGTTTGTTGTATAGCTATAACTGTCTTTATTAAAATCCTGTCGTGTATATCCATCCGCTCCAATTTTCCCACGGTTTAGACCAGAATTAAAAGTGTTTGAGTTGTCAAACCCAACGGTGAAAAAGGCATTCAATCGACCCTCTTCCCCTATCTCAAACGATCTGCCACCATTTACACTTAAACCACCATTATATTTTAAATTTGATGTTCTTCTATTCCAACTTGACCCCCAATTGCTAGTATTTGACGGATTTGTAGGCGGATTTTTAGAGTAGAATCCACTAAAACTAGGTCCTTCTTGCAAGTAAAAATTGTTAGATCCTAGGGTGTTTGAATTACCTCCGAAACTAAACTTCACAGCTAAATAAGGTTGTCCTGTAAAATTTTTAGAATCTATATTAATATTTGCACCTCCAAAATCGCCATAATTTTTTGAGTTAAAGGTTTTGCTTACCCCTATATTTTCTACGATATCGGTCGAGAATAGTGATAAATCAATATTTTTTTGAGCCGCATTATTGGACGCTAACGGAAGGCCATTTATTGTGGTAATGTTATAACGATCTCCAAGCCCTCTAACAAATACATTTCCTGATCCTGATTGTTTAGAAATTCCAGCGATTTTAGTCACCGCTCCAGCAATAGTTCCAACTCCTTTTTTACTAAGTTCTTGTGCTCCAATAGCCGTTTCCATAAGAACCGCCTTTTTTTGCTGGAGAAGCAAAGCACTTTCTGTTTCACGTTTTTTGGTGGTTTTGATAACGACCTCCTCTAAAGCAGCGCTATTTGCTTCCAGTACAATGTTAATTTCATTAGTTTTTCCCGCTTCAATCAGCGATTCAACTTCTATAGTTTTATAGCCCACAAAACTGAATACCACAGTATAAGTTCCTGGATCCAATAGCTCTAAACTATAAATACCGTCAAAATCTGAAGTGGTTCCTTTTGTAGTTCCCTTAATTAAAACATTAGCAAAAGCCAATGGCTCATTATTGAATTCTTTGTCTGTCAATTTTCCGGATACAGAGCCCGTGTTCTGAGCGCTAACAACTCCAGAAACAAGTAAAATACAGATTAATAAAAAGCGTTTCATCGATTAATTTTAATTAATTATTAAGCTGCAAATCTAGCCTGAAACACTCCTTTTTGAGGTTACCCTACATTTATTTTAAGATTATTAGAACGTTATTTTAATTAATGTGAAGATAGATTTAAGCAACAATTAATTAACATTGAAATTACTATCTTGCAGGTTAATATCAGACACTATGAATTGGGAACAACTACTGTCTCTAAAACGTCAAGGAGACACCAATAAACGACTTAGGAACGAGCAGGACGAAACACGATTAGGGTTTGATGTTGATTACGATCGCATTATTTTTTCACCTGAATTTAGAAGTCTTCAAGATAAAACTCAAGTAGTACCCCTTTCATCAACGGACTTTGTACATACACGACTCACTCACAGTCTTGAAGTCAGTGTCGTTGCACGTTCTTTGGGAAGAAAAGCAGGTGTTAAAATTTTAGAGAAACACCCCTATCTAGCCGAAATACATGGCTATAAACCAAATGATTTTGGAGCCATTGTGGCAGCCGCAGCACTCGCACACGATATCGGGAACCCTCCTTTTGGTCACTCTGGAGAAAAAGCCATTGGACACTATTTTAAAAATGGATCCGGTCAAAAATTTAAAGACCAACTCAACCCGAAAGAATACCAAGATTTATGTGATTTTGAGGGCAATGCAAATGGCTTTAAAGTCTTAACCCAAGACAAACAAGGCACACAAGGTGGACTCCGCCTGAGTTACGCCACCTTAGGCGCTTTTACAAAATACCCAAAAGAATCACTTCCTGTAAAACCAAACACCCACATTGCTTCAAAAAAGTATGGCTTTTTTCAAACCGAAAAAACACATTTTTTAGACGTAGCAACAGAACTAGGCTTAAAACCAATGAGTACTGATAATGCACAGTTTTCCAGACATCCATTAGCCTTCTTAGTAGAAGCAGCTGATGATATTTGTTATACCATTATTGATTTTGAAGATGGAATCAACCTTGGGTTAATTGAAGAAGATTATGCCCTTGAATACTTGATAAATTTGGTAAGAGGCACTATCAATACCGAAAAATACAGTACACTCAATTCTACAAAGGAACGTGTGAGTTATTTAAGAGCGCTGGCCATTAGCACCTTGATTGAGGACGCTATTAATATTTTCATGACATATGAAAAAGAAATTCTTGAAGGGAAATTTCATGTTTCGATACTTGATAAAAGCAAATATCAAGCACAAATAAATGACATCATAAAACTCAGCATAGAAAAAATTTACAATTCTGACGAAGTTATTGATAAAGAAATATCAGGATTTGAGATTCTAAATCAACTTCTGGATCGATTTATTTTAGCAGTTAATAATAATTATGAGGGTATCCCTACAAGTTATGACAAACTATTATTGAAACTTATTCCAAACGAGATAAACATTCACAATGACAGTCTCTATACAAGGATGCTAAATGTTTGCTACTTTGTTTCGTTATTCTCTGATACGAAAGCTGTTTTGACATACAAAAAAATTAAAGGGCTAGCTTTTTAGTCTCAGTTTAATTCATATATTTGTTTAACCGATTTTGCTTTTTAAGTTATAAGACAACTCAATTCTTATGAAAAAGCACTACACATTAGTATTTATTTTAGCATTCTTAGTTTCTTTAGGATGCTTTTTACTCAACAATGCCACACCCACTGCCGAGGCAGTGAGAACCAAGCACAAAACGTTTTTAGACAACAGCCCCTTTAAAGAGACCAAAGGACTTACTAAAACACAGCGGAAAGCGAACAGCTTACCACCCAACGCCTATTTTGAAGAAGAATGGGAACTTACAATGAACCCTGAAAAGGGACGTCCAACTCCCGAAAAACTAGAAGCAATACGCGATCAACTTAACAATGAGATGTCTGCAAGAGTCCCAGGAGATGCAGCCGATAATAATTGGATTTCAAGAGGTCCAGATAATGTAGGTGGAAGAACCAGAGCCATTATGTTTGATCCTAATGACAGTACAAATGAAACTGTTTTTGCAGGAGGTGTTAGTGGAGGTCTTTGGAAAAATACAAATATTTCCAATGCAAACTCAACTTGGGTTCGTGTTAATATCCCTGAAAATTTAAACATTTCTAGTATCATTTCAGACCCTAACAACTCCAGCATCTTTTATATTGGGACAGGAGAGTCTTATGTAGCAGGTGATGTTAACGGAGATGGCGTATGGAAATCTCTAGATTCAGGAGCTACATGGACTAAAATCTTTGGAGGTATTTCAGGTGCCACAAGTTTTCAGTCAGCATCTGATATAACAGTGAATTCACCCGCAGGAATTGCTGGAAATTACCAATCGTTTCCAACTACAACATTTGGCTCAACGATTACCGCTACGATTACCGCAGACTTGATTTTAGCGAACGACCCCAATGGAGTTGCCACAGAAGCTTGTAACGCTTTTGGAGCTTCTACAACTGGAAAAATTGCCGTCATACGAAGAGGAGATTGCACCTTTGTCTCCAAAGTAAAAAACGCTCAAGATTCAGGCGCTATAGCTGTAATTATGATGAATAATACAGACGGGGCACCCGTTGCAATGGGTGGAACTGACGCTACAATTACAATTCCATCCGTTATGATTTCAAAAGCAGATGGGGATATTTTAGAAAGTGCCTTAAATACAGGAACTGTAAATGGATCTCTAAACGTTGCTGCTGGAACTTTTACGGGTAATTTAGTTCCTGGAATCCAACATATCAATGATATGAAAATTAGAAATAATTCAGGTGTTTCTGAATTGTATGTCGCAGCGGGCGATTCTCAATATCGTTCTGCCAATGCAATTACTTATTTAGGAGGCCCTGAGTATGGATTATATAAGACTATCAATGGTGGTGCGAATTGGACTGAAGTTTCTCTCCCATTAACAGCTAACAGTAGAAAGCATTGCCCTAATGACATAGAGATTGGTTTTGATAATAAAATATGGCTCTCTACAGTTGAAAGTGCTTTATTTAGTGAAGGTGGAGGCGTTGTATTTTCTTCAACAGATGGAACTAATTTCACCAAAATTTATGATCTTCCAGATAGTGATCGAACCCAAATAGCAGTTTCTAGTACCGTAGCAGATAAAGTATACGTTTTGGCAGAAACATCTACTGGTGTTACAATGAAACGAACAACAACAGGTTTTGTCCCCGCATTTTTAGTCACAAATATTACATCCCCAAATGATGTTGACCCAGGGATTTCTGCTGGAGATTTTACCAGAGGACAAGCGTTTTATGACCTAATGCTTGAAGTGGATCCAACGGATGATGATGTTGTGTTTGCTGGAGGTATCGATGCCTTTAAATCTTCAAATCAAGGAAGTTCTTGGGATCAATTAACACATTGGTACGCTGGATTTAGTTTGCAATATATGCACGCCGATCAGCATGCTGCAACTTTTGCAAATAACGATACTAATAAGATGCTATTCTCAAATGATGGCGGTGTGTTTTACTCGAGTGATGGCGGCGTGACTGTTTCTGAAAGAAATAAAGGACTTATTACCGGTCAGTTTTATACAGTCGGCGTAGGCCCAACTACCGCATTTACAACAGGGGATGTCTTTGCAGGCGGCTTGCAAGATAATGGAACCCAGCTGTTTGAAAATACTTCTACAACTGGGCCAGACAGTACAACTCAGCCTTATGGTGGTGATGGGGCTTACACCTTTTTTGACCAAGATGGTACTGATCGCTATTTCATAAGAAATTATGTATTCAATCAAGGAATAAACCTTTATAATTATGATGGTGCAAACGTGACCATCAATAACGAAAGCCCAAGGAATGGCTCTTTTATCAATCCCTGTGCTTTAGATTCTAATTTGGACATATTATATACTAATTACAGTACAACTGCAAGTGGAAATTTAATTAGAAGGTACTCTGGAATTAAATCTTCGGCGACACTTACAAAAACTACTTTATCAGATACGAGTTTCGATAATCGTCCAACAGCTTTCACAGTCTCTCCACATACCACTACCTCTTCTACTTTGTATGTAGGAACTGTTCTTGGGGATGTTTTTAAAATCACAAACGCTAATACAACACCTACTTGGGCTGAAATAGAAGTGCAAAACAACATTGTTGGGAGTATTTCTGATATTGAAGTAGGAGCTTCAGAAAATGAAATCTTTGTAACCATACATAACTATGGAGTCAAAAGTATTTGGTATACAAATAATGGTGGAACTTCTTGGGCGTCAAAAGAAGGAAACCTTCCAGACATGCCTGTGAAATCTATTTTACAAAACCCATTGAACTCAGAAGAAGTCATTATAGGAACAGAATTAGGCGTTTGGTACACGAATAATTTTTCATCCGCATCTCCTAGATGGGCATCTTCATTTAATGGTATGAGGAATGTTAAAGTCATGGATTTGGATGTTAGGGATGACAACATGGTTTTTGCAGCCACCTATGGAAGAGGTGTTTTTTCTGGGATGTTTACCGCTGCCCCCCTTAGTGTCAATCAAGAAGACATATTTTCTAACGCAATCGTATTATTCCCAACAGTTTCTAATGGGCAATTCACATTAACATCTACCGAAACCATTGGGTCAACGCAAGTTGAAATATATTCTATTTCAGGAAAGAGCGTCCATCAAACTAAGGTTGATATACAGCAAGGCTTAAGAAAAGAATTTAATTTGAATTTAAATTCAGGGATGTACTTGGTTAAGTTTAAGGGGTCTAGTTTTGAGACGACCAAACGGATTATTATTCAATGATAATTGACAGATATTATTTAAAAAAGGGAAGCGATGCTTTCCTTTTTTTATTTTATAATTTTGATTGAATATACTCCCTTAAACTAGCAGTGTCGATATTTAAAGCTTTATGCAAGTGCTCTACAGATCCATGCTCTATAAATGCATCTGGTATTCCTTTTATAATCACATCATTTTTGTAGTTATGAGCAGCAGCAAACTCTAAAACAGCACTACCAAAACCGCCGCTTATCACGCCGTCCTCTAGGGTTATCAAGGTTAAGTGTTTTTTAAAAATAGTATGCAATAAGGGTTCATCCAATGGCTTTACAAAGCGCATATCATAGTGTGCACAATTGAGTCCATCAATGGCTTCTGAAACTGTACTAGAAATCGCACCTAAACTTAAAATAGCGACCTCCCCACCTTGTTTTAATTGAACTCCAGTCCCAATTTCAATAGAGGTAAATTCTGACTTCCAATCAGGCGTCTTACCTCTACCTCTTGGATATCTAATTGCAATCGGATGTTTTAACCCTTTTTGGGCTGTGTACATAATGTTTCGTAATTCTTTCTCATTTCTTGGTGCAACAATGATGAGGTTGGGAATACAGCGTAAATACGCCAAATCAAACACTCCGTGATGCGTGGCTCCATCTTCTCCCACCAGTCCAGCACGATCAATACAAAAGATAACAGGTAAATTTTGTAGGGCTACATCATGTATGATCTGATCGTATGCACGTTGTAAAAATGTAGAATAAATATTACAAAATGGGATCAATCCTTGTGTAGCCATCCCAGCTGCTAATGTAACCGCATGCTGTTCTGCTATACCCACATCAAAAGCACGTTCGGGAAGTGCATCCATCATATATTTTAGCGAACTTCCTGTAGGCATCGCCGGAGTAATACCCACAATCGCCTTGTTTTCTTTAGCCAGCTCAACAAGTGTCCATCCAAATACATCTTGATATTTAGGAGGAAAGTCAGCGCTATTTTTAGAAATTATATCTCCTGTATTTGCATCAAACTTCCCTGGAGCATGGTATTTTACCTGATCGGTTTCTGCTTGTTTTAATCCCTTTCCTTTGGTGGTAATTATATGTAAGAACTTTGGACCTTCAATGGTTTTGAGGCGTTCCAATTCTTTAATAAGCGCCTCCATATCGTGTCCGTCAACAGGACCCGAATATTCAAAATTGAGGGCTTCAAAAATGTTGTCTTGTTTTTGAGTGCCTTTTTTAACATTGGTTAGGTATTGTTTCAAAGCACCCACACTTGGATCAATTCCAATGGCATTATCATTTAGAATAACCAACAAATTGGCAGTTGTTACACCAGCATGATTCAGTCCTTCAAATGCCATTCCACTTGCAATTGAGGCATCGCCAATCACCGCAATATGTTGCCTGTTTTCACCTTTTAGTTGAGAAGCAATCGCCATCCCCAAGGCTGCCGAAATAGAGGTCGATGAATGTCCAGTACCAAAGGCATCAAAAACACTTTCTTCTCGTTTTGGAAACCCACTCAAACCATTAAACTGTCGGTTGGTATGAAACTCCGCTTTACGCCCCGTCAAAATTTTATGTCCATAAGCTTGGTGGCCTACATCCCAAATTAATAAATCATCAGGGGTATTAAAAACATAGTGTAACGCAATGGTAAGTTCTACCACACCGAGACTCGCTCCTAAATGCCCTTCTTTAGCAGCAACAATTTCTATAACAAATTGTCTTAATTCTTTGGCGAGTTGCGGTAAGTCACCGGGAGTAAGTTGCCGTAAATCGGATACAGAATTTATATGTTTAAGTAAATTTTTTAACACAAAGCAAAAGTACAAGATTGAAATCGTATTTTTGACTTATGGAAGCTATTTTTGACGATGATTATTTTATGCTAAAAGCGCTTCAAGAGGCGGAGACAGCTTTTGAAAAAGGTGAAATACCAGTTGGGGCTGTGATTGTGGTTGACAACAGAATCATTGCACGCGCCCATAATCTCACAGAACTTCTGACTGATGTGACGGCACACGCAGAAATGCAAGCAATTACAGCTGCTGCTAATTTTTTAGGTGGCAAATACCTTACGAAATGCACCCTATATGTGACTCTAGAACCTTGTCAGATGTGTGCAGGCGCTCTGTATTGGAGTCAGATTTCGACTGTTGTATATGGAGCCAAAGACGACAATCGAGGCTGTGGTGTTATGGGAACCAAACTACACCCAAGAACCATTCTAAGGGGAGGGGTATTAGCAAAGGAAGCTTCAGACTTGATGAAACGATTTTTTTTTGAAAAACGAAATTTGAATTAAAATTTAAGACTCTTTTGAATCATTAAATTCTCGCATTTTCTCCAAATTTTCAGGAGTTAGCATGTAGTCGGCTACTTTTTTGTCTTTCCAACGGTAATACGAAAACAATGGAAAAACAATCACACATAAGCCAATCACTCCAAATCCAATTAATTTGTTTGAATAAGGCAAATCAACAATCAACCCTGTGAACATGCTGATCATTGTCGCAATAAATAAAACCCAAATCAAGTATTTCATGTGGGGAGTATAGTGTTATTTAAGATTTACTTTTAAGTGTAGCTCATTTAATTGAGTGTCATCGATCGCTGACGGCGCATCGATCATTACATCACGACCAGAGTTGTTTTTTGGAAAGGCGATAAAATCACGAATAGTTTCTTGACCACCTAAAATGGCTACTAAACGGTCCAATCCAAAGGCCAAACCTCCGTGTGGGGGGGCACCATATTCAAAGGCATTCATTAAGAATCCAAACTGCTCTTTTGCCTCGTCTGGCGTAAAACCAAGATGATCAAACATCAATGCTTGTGTTGCTTTGTCATGGATACGGATTGAGCCGCCTCCAATTTCATTTCCATTTAAAACCAAGTCATAAGCATTTGCTTTTACGGCTCCTGGATCGGTATCTAATAACTTAATTTGATCTGGTTTTGGAGCGGTGAAAGGGTGGTGCATTGCATGGTAGCGTTTGCTATCTTCATCCCATTCTAGTAACGGGAAGTCAGTAACCCATAGCGGGGCAAATTCTTTAGGATTTCGAAGTCCTAAGCGTTCGGCTAGTTCCATGCGGAGCGCACTTAATTGAGCTCTTACTTTATCGGTAGGACCGGAGAGTACACAAACCAAGTCACCAGACTGGGCTCCTGTAATTTCCCCCCATTTCTTTAAATCGTCCTGATCATAAAATTTATCAACGGAAGATTTATATGAGCCATCATCATTACATCGCGAATAGATCATTCCTAAGGCCCCAATCTGTGGTCGTTTTAACCAGTTGATAATGCCATCAATTTCTTTACGTGTAAAGCTATTTCCACCTGGAACAGCAATACCAATTACTAATTCTGCGGAGTTAAAAACGCCAAATTCTTTATGTTGAGTTGCCGCATTTAATTCACCAAATTTCATTCCAAAACGGATGTCTGGCTTATCGTTTCCGTAGGTTTTAAGTGCATCATCGTAGGTCATTCTTGGAAAGGAAGTGATGTCTTTTCCATGAATAGATTTAATAAGATGTCGTGTCAATCCTTCAAAAATATTCAATATATCTTCTTGTTCTACAAAAGCCATTTCACAGTCAATCTGTGTAAATTCAGGTTGTCTGTCGGCTCTTAAATCTTCATCTCTAAAACATTTTAC
>JABAYY010000016.1 GCA_018608765.1 Flavobacteriaceae bacterium | reverse complement strand
CTAAAGGGTGGTGACGGTTGGCAGTCGTGGTATCAACTTTATGATCGGAATGGTGAACCAAATGCACCATCCAAAGAGGTGGGACTTTATGCTCTGTAAAGTGCGGTAAATAAGCGCCTACAAAATCCATCAATAAAACGCCTAAAGTAACATACAACCAAAGTGGCATTTCTGGAAGCCAGTTAAGAATTCCAAAATTATTTACTCCAACCCAATCGGCAGTATTGAGTAATAAAAAAGCCAAAGCAAAATTAATAAGAATGGTTGTGAAGGTGAAAAACAAGTTTGGAAGCGCGTGTTTCCATTTGTTATACCCAAATTTAACCAATGGCAAAGCACCTTCTAAAAACCAAAAAAATGTCAACCCACCAACAAGAATTAAACTACGATGTAGCGATGGGATGGTTCCAAAATAATTAATCAGCTGTTCCATGTACGCATTAAAAGTTTTATAAATATACTTATTTTAATTTAGCTCTTAAGGCTTCTACGATATTAAATGTTGCGGGACAGATAGCAAGATTTTTAAGGGTAAGGTCTGAAATTTTTTCAAAACTTTTTCGATTGGTATGGGGATATTCCTGACAGGCTTTGGGACGCACATCATAAATATTACAGGTATTATCATCTGCTAAAAAAGTACAGGGCGAAGATTTTAGGACATAATCCTGATCGTCATCAACATTCAGATAGGTATCTATAAACTGACGTGTTTTAATTCTAAAAGATTTTGAAATGCGTTCAATATCTTTCTTTGTAAAAATTGGACTGGTGGTTTTGCAGCAATTAGCACACTGGAGACAATCTGATTTTTTAAACTCGTCCTCATGTAATTTTTCCATGATGGCGTCGAGATTTTTGGGTGTTTTCTTTCTGAGCTTTATAAAAAAGTTACGATGTGCCTTTTGGTTTTCTTTGACTTTTTTGGAAAGGGATTGTAATTGGTCTTGCATGTTGCAAAAATAAGGATAAATAGTTGAGTATTTGATAAGGAGTTGTTAGTTAAACGTCCCCTCCTTCAAACGTGTTTTATATGCTTTCAATTCTTTGACCACTTTGGGTGCTAGAATTAGGGTGGACAACATAGTTGGAATTGCCATGAGAGCAAACGCTCCATCAATCAGGTTAATCATCATATCCAAAGAAGCCGTTGCACCCAGGATGATACTGGCGATATAAAAATAATTATAGTAATGTTTTTTATCGGCTCCGACTAAAAACGACAAACATTTGGTTCCGTAGTAGGAAAAAGAGAATAAGGATGATATACTAAATACGGCTATACACACTAATAACAGATAGTTCCCATATCCAGGCATGGCGGCTGCAAAAGCGGCTGCGGTTAGACTCACACCATTATCTGAAGATGTTTTCCAAACACCCGTCACTAAAATCGCTAAGGCTGTAAGCGTACACACCAATAAGGTGTCGATGGCGGGTCCTAACATGGCTACCAGCCCTTCACGAACCGGTTCATTTGTTTTGGCAGCTCCATGTGCTAAAGGGGCGGTTCCAATTCCCGCTTCATTTGAAAATGCACCTCTCTTGACTCCTAACAATATCAATCCTCCAACAAGACCACCAAAAAAGGCATCGCCTTTAAAATTGTCCGCTGCAAATGCATCTGTGAAAATTAGCCCTAAATATTTAGGAACGACTTCTATATTTACTGTTAAGATAATCAGTACGGCAACAAAATAGAGCAACACCATAGAAGGCACCATTTTAGAGGCTATTTTACTAATGCGTCCAATACCCCCAAGAATGACAACTGCCGTGATACTCACCAACACCAAACCGATAGTTAAATTAGATTTAAGTCCTACATCAACGCCATTTGGCGTCAACAAAATATCATTGATTGCTTGCGTCAGTTGATTGACATTAAACACAGGCAACGCCCCTACCAACCCACAAATACAGAACATAATTGCGAGTGGTTTCCACGATTTACCCAAGCCTTCCATAATAAAATACATGGGACCTCCTTGTAACACTCCGGCACTGTCTTTTCCTCGAAACATAATTGCTAAAGTGGAGGTAAAAAACTTTGTAGACATTCCAACAACTGCACTCACCCACATCCAAAAAATAGCACCCGGTCCTCCAATAGAAATAGCCACCGCAACCCCTGCAATATTCCCCATACCAATGGTGGAGGACAGAGCAGTTGTGAGTGCTTGAAAATGGGTTATTTGCCCTGAATCGTTGGGGTTATCATAGGTGCCTCCCAACACTTTAAACGCATGACCAATGAGTCGAAAGGTTTCAAACCTTGAAAGAATAAGTAAATACAGTCCACCGCCAATAAGAATTATTAGCAAAGGCAATCCCCAAACGGCACTTGAAAAATCTGCTGTCAGTTGTGTGAGTTGTTCCATGAATAGTGAAGAATTATTGCAATAGGCAATCAATCCTAGTTACAAATATAACTTATTAGAATGCAATTGTTTTTTATGAACTTGATATAAAAACTTCTACGAATTGTAAAAAACACACATCATCTCTTTTTCTTATCTTTGTCTCGATTTAAAAGGATTTGCAAGAATCTTGAATTTAATTTAAATACCCATTTAAAACGCCCCCTCATGAACGATGTTTTTGGAACTGCCATTTTAGATTATCAAGAAGGAAATTATACAGAAGACCTTGTTACTTCGACAAGTATTTCGGAAGAAGACCCCTTACCGCTCCCCTATTTGTTTAGAGATTTTTCTGAGATGCCTGCCTTGGAACAAACAGCCTTAACGCTATCTAAAGGAAGTGTTTTGGACGTGGGATGTGGTGCTGGAAGTCACAGTCTTTATTTGACATCCAAAGGGCTGGAAGTAAAGTCCATCGATATTTCTGAAGGCGCTATCAAAGCCTGTCAATTAAGGGGGTTGAAAAATGCAAAGGTTTTAGATGTTATGAATGAAACTGCATCTTTTGATACCTTGATTTTATTGATGAATGGTTCTGGAATATTTCAATCATTAGCACACACTCCATTAGTATTAAACCACCTTAAAACACTTCTCAACCCAGAAGGTCACATTCTAATTGACTCATCAGATATAAAGTATATGTATCAAGATGAGGATGGTGGGTATTGGATGGACACGAACAAAGATTATTACGGAGAACTAGACTATACAGTGCGCTATAAAGGCGAAGAAGCTACGTTTAGTTGGATGTATCTCGATTTTGAAAAACTTAAAATAGCCTGTGATCAAGTAGGTCTAAAATGTGAATTAGTGAAAGAAGGCCCTCATTTTGATTTCCTCGCAAGACTTACTATCGCTTAAAGGTCAAATTTATAGCTCACCCCTCCTAAAACCTGAAATCCTTGAACGGGATAATTGTTCCAACGGTTGTAGCTGTTATTCGCTATATTATTGGCTTTTATAAATGCCCCAAATTGGTTGGTGATTTTATATGTAATTTGAAAATTAGCATCTAAAAAAGCATCAAGTGTGACATTGGGCACTATGGGCGCTGTAATTAATTGTCCTTCAAAATTGGTGGTGTCTTGTCTTGATCCCCAATAAAACAGATTGGCAGCCATTGCTAATTTATCAGACAGTTGATAGTCTAAAAATAAGGAGGCTTCAAATTCTGGCAAATTCCAAGCGGTGGGCTCTATATCACTCGTAAATTTATAGAGATCTCCTTTCAGACGGACATTAAGTTGTTGACTCATTTCAATTTCTAAAGCGCCGGAGACATTAAACACATCAACATCATCATAAACAACTCCAAAGGAATTTCCTTGATTGTAATTATTAGGTACTGATAAATTTTGAATGCTATGCGTTCTAAAAAGGGCTTTGTTTTGCTCGCGTGTGAAACTCCCTTTTAAATCATATCCAATGGTTTGAGAGAGTTTTCCTTTGGTTCCGACAAACACTTTATAAGGGGTTGAACTTGGACGAATGTCTAAAGTTGGAGATACAAATGGATTTATTTGCGCAAAATCATAATACGTGTTTTGATATAAATCGCCTTTGATTCCTGCGTAAGCCACTACAATTGAATTGACAACAGCGTAACTCGCTTCTACATTGGGATAGATGTAAAAGTCATTTTTGTTCTGTTCAGAATCCATCAAATAGTAAGCCTTAAATCCTACTAAAACGTTAAGATCGTCTTGAATATATTGATAGCTTGGTGCTATTGAAAACTGAATGTTTCCATAATTTTGAACCTCTAATTCATTGTAATTTTTAGCAAAACTTCCTTTTAAATATTCTACTTTGACACTCGAATTAATTGGACTGTCGAGCAAATCGAATTTAAAGATAGTTTCTGCTTTAAGTTGTAATTCTTGAGAATCGTAAGCATCCGAAAAACGTCGTAAATGAAACTCTCCAGTTTTAAGAATCCCTTTTGTAATTTGTACATCACTGCCCAATTCAATCGTGGAGTAAATCTGTTTTGAGTCGATTGCGAATGTTGTTTCAAATGGAAGTCCATACCAATTCACGGCTTGCCGTTGAAATGCTATATCTGTATTCCAAACAAAGGCTTTTAGACTTTTTACATAATTAACTTGAGCGCTGCTGTTTGAAAAACTATCTTCAAGTTGCAAACCGTAAATCCCCCCTTGTGAGGAGTGGTGTTCAATGTATCCACCAATACGCTCTCCACGTCCGAGTCGTTGATTTAAGTACAAATTCCCTAAAATAGTTCCATAATTCCCATAGCCTAATGCAACATAATTTTGAAATAATTTTTCCTTTTTAAGTTTATCTAAGCCGACAGATTTGCCTTTTGCAGGCGTAAATGTGGAAGCAACAGGAATCGAAAAAATAGTGTACTTCACTGTTTTCTGAGGCGTCTCAGAACGACCTATGCGAGGGGTTTGCTTCAACTTAAAAGCATCAGATATTTTGGGTGTGTAAGGTTTTACAATAGTGACTACTTGTGTATCAATCGTATCTTGAGAACGTGATTGTTTATTTTGTGCCAACAAGTTATCAGCTTGAAACATGACCATCAAAACGGATACTAAACACAAGTATTTATTTAATGTAATATTCATATAATTAGTTTTCATTTGTGGTATCTACTTCAATTGATGCATTTGTTTTAGCGGCTTCCGTTTTGATGCGATCTAATTCAACTTTAGCTTCTTCTGCAACCTCCTTAAATTCTGCAAAATTTTGAATTACGTTTTCTAAGATGTATGTAGCTTGAAATACATCGTCAAGTGCTTGAAAATTCTTAGCCATAATAATTAAGCCTTTGGAAGCATAATATTTATAACTAGAGAAATTTTTAATCAATACTTGAACGCTCTCATTGGAGGTTTCATGGTTTCCGTCAACATACTTAAAATAGGCTTCAAAATACTGTGCTTCCGCACCCATTTCACCAGTAGCAACGCTTTTTACTTGCGCATAAGCTGAACGTGCTTTGGTTTCATTATTGGTTTTCATAGCTGCACGAGCAATGATAATATGAGCGTCGCTCTTTATGTATGTATCCGTTTTTGAATTCTCAAGAATGCGTTCTGCATAACGAATTGCAGCCTCATAATCTTCTAACTGAAAATATGTTTTCATTAAGTTGGACTGTGCGTACAACCTATTTTGAGGGTTGATGGCTTCTATTTCTAACCTTGATAGTAATGATAGTGCGGTTTCAAATGTTTTGGCAGCTAAGACAATTTCAGATGACTTTAACAAGGCCGGTTCTGTAAACTCATTGGTTGATTGTTCACAAACATACGTATAATGTGGAAGTGCATTTACTGATAAATCACTCTTGTAATACAATTCGGCTAGATAAAAATGAGCTTTAAGGAGTTGTTTTCCCTTTGAAAAACGAGCAATATACCCATTAAACAAATCGATGGCTTTAGAAATGTTAGTGTCTAAATATTGTTTTTCGGCTGCTTCATATGTAGCGTCATCCAATTCACTGTCAGTTACTCCAACATATTCCAAGGTTTGAACCCAAGCAGCATACCTTTCAACCTGACCTAAATCAATATAAATGGCACGGGAAGAGCTGATGGCTTGAAACGCTTCTGGAGTGGATGGATAGTTGACTGCAACTTTGTTTAAGTTTTCAATGGCAGCTTGCGTATCTCCTCTGTTATATAACATAAGACCTTTACGAAGCAATGCTTTAGACACCAATGGACTAGATGGTAATTCAGTGATTAATTGAGTATAAAAAGGGAGTGCCATTTCTGGAGTTCCTTGATTGACATAAGTGTTAGCCAATTCAAACAAAGCTTGATCTTTTAAATGCGATTTTTTAAATTTCATCACTTCATCAAGGCCTTTTATTTTTTCTGAAATTTGACCTAAATAACCACGACTGACAGCTATTTGGAAGGTGGCATAATCCAATTCAATTTGTCCAAGTTTTAAGGCGGCTTGATACGCATCAATACCAGGACTGTATTGCGTAGTTACAAAATAAGAATCGCCCAGTCTCAAAAAGGCATCGTTTGACAAAATCAAGTTTTTAGGTTTTGTATCTATAAAAGACTGAAAGGATTTGATGGCTAAAGCGTATTGTTTTTGTTTAAAATAGGTATAAGCTAAGTTGTATTCGATATTTTCAAATTCTTCAAGTTGTTGGCTTTGAATCGTATTTTTAAAGTCTAAAAATCCCTCTAAGGCCTCCTTAAAGTTTGATAACTGGTAATCTGTTTCGGCTTTCCAATAGGTTGCTCTGGCCATAAAAACTGAAATTACAGAAGTGGACAACGAGCGTTCCAAAAGTTCCTTTGCACCTAAATACTTGGCACTATTATACAGTTCTAAAGCTCTATAAAACGTAACTTTTTGATAGGCTTCTTTGTGAGCTGCTCGTGATTTTTTTTCTAATAATTCAAGTGCTTCCTTAAAGTTGTTGGAACTAATATAAGAGTCAATCAATAAAGTTTCTACTTCTATTTTAAAAGCCGACTTGGGATAACGTTCCAGAAAATCAGTTAAGACTTCGGGTGTGGACTTGTAGGGATTGCCAATTTCATAGCTGAGTTTGGCATAATTTAGCCAAGCATCTTCTTGAATATTAGGACTGAAATCCATTTCTGAAGCATTTTTAAACGCATTCAAAGCTTGTTGTTTTTTGTTTAGATTGACATAGCTTTCTGCTAAATGATAATAGGCATTTTGTGCAATCGCATTTGAGCCTTCTATGATTTTATTAAATTCATTAATTGCTTGTTGATAGTCATTCTGTTTATAAAACGCATATCCCAATTGATAAAAATCTGTGTGATTCCAGCGGCCTTTTTTGCCCTTATAAGCTTTTAAGTAAGGAATTGCTTCAGGATATTTTTGAAGATTAAAATAACTTTCTCCAATGATTTTAGAGAGTTCAGATACTTCTTTTGATGAACTTTTTTCTAACTGAACGGATGCCAATTCAATGGCCTTTGTAAATTTTCCTAGCTTAAAATTTAAATCCGCTTGATAATAGGATAAATTATTTTTGTACGCTTCGGTCTGTTCTACTTGATTAAAATACTCGGTTGCTTGATCATAATCATCTCCTTCATAGGCCATAAAACCAATGTAATATTTTGCTTGTGAACCATATATTTTAGAAGTTTCAACTTTTGTTAAATATGATTTAGCAGCTTTGTAGTTTTTGGTAGCATACAAACTGTATCCATAATTAAAATAAAACGGTTCTACATTTGATTTGGAGATAGATTCAAAATAAACTTTATCATACCATTTACGAGCATAGGAGTATTTAGCATTTTCGAAATAATAATTTGCAACTTCTAAAAAGGCCGAATTACGTTTGGTACTTGACGGGTACTGTTCTACAAAAGATTCTACGAGCAGTTCAGCGTTTGGTTGATTCAGTCGGACTGCGCAATTGGCATTGTAATAGGCGGAATTAGATTTTAAAAAAGCATCCGAAGAAGTTGATTCTACAGATTTAAAAAGCACTTGAGCCGATTGATATTGTTGTGAATTATAAAGATCTAATGCGGATTGAAAATTAACAGCATGATGGGTATATACCGCAGATTGTTGTGAAAACCCAAGACAAAAGAAACACAAAAAAATAATTCGAGCTAAATATTTTAAGGAAGTCATGTGTGAAAGGCTTTTTATTACATTCAAATATAAAATATATCAATTGGATAACGGAAAAATATAGGCTAAATTATAAGTTCATTAAAATATAAATCAAAGGAGTTCGTTTAATTCAAATGATGTTTGATAATTGAGTCAAATATTAATACTTTTATAAAAATTAATTTTTAGGTTAAATAGATGTCAGATTCAGTATTAAAATTAGAAAACGTTTCCATTTTTCAAAATGACAATTTAATATTAAGTGATGTCAATGTCGATGTCAAGGAGGGTGAATTTGTGTATTTAATTGGAAAAACAGGTTCTGGAAAGAGTAGTTTTTTAAAAACACTTTATGGCGATCTAAAACTGAATAATGGTTCTGGATCCATCGTTGAATTTGATTTAAAGACGATGAAAGAAAAGGATATCCCTTTTTTAAGACGAAAACTGGGCGTTGTATTTCAAGATTTTAAACTTTTAAATGAGCTCAGTATCCAGGGCAACCTCGAATTTGTTTTAAAGGCTACAGGATGGAAAGACAAAGCTTTGATAAGTGCTAAGATTGAAGCGGTTCTAACAAAGGTGAATATGCAAACAAAAGGGGCTAAATATCCATATGAATTGTCGGGTGGAGAACAACAACGCGTGGCGATAGCAAGAGCCTTATTAAACGACCCCAAGCTAATTTTAGCCGATGAACCTACTGGAAATTTAGATCCACAAACTAGTGTAGAGGTAATGGAAGTGCTTTTAGAACTCAACAAAAAAGGTCATACTATTTTTATGGCAACCCATGATTATGCTTTAATTTTAAAATACCCAAGTAAAACTCTCAAATGTGAAGACACGAAAGTCTTTGAAGTTGTACAACGTAAAAATTAAAAATGCTCTCTATACTTATTCCAACATATAATTATAACATTGAGGCTTTGGTTTCTGAACTCCACGCCCAATCATCAGCTTGTAATATAGATTTTGAAATTCTTTGCTATGATGATAGCTCAACTAACCTAGAGATCATCGCTTCTAATAAGACCATAAATTTATTAAAAAACACAACCTATAAATTTTTAGACACTAATATTGGTAGAAGTTCGATTCGGAACCTATTGGCAAAAGATGCTAAATTTGATTTATTATTATTTTTAGATGCCGATGTCATTCCCGTGAAAAATAATTTTATTTCTGAGTATTTAGCTGCATTTACCGAATCGACACAATTGATATTTGGGGGCGTAAATTATCAAGATATTAAGCCGAAAAATGAAGAAATGCTACGCTGGGTTTTTGGAAGAAAACGCGAGGTTGTTCCTTTAAACGAAAGAAAAAAATCTGTTTACTTAAGTTTTTTGTCTTGTAATTTCTTAATAAAAAAAGAAGTCTTTAATAGTGTGAATTTTAATGAAGAAATCTCACTTGATGCTCATGAAGATTTATTATTTTCTTTTAACCTGAAAGAAAATGATATTTCCATCTCTCATATTAACAATCCAATTTATCACCTTGGATTAGAGAGCAGTGAAATCTATTTAAAAAAATCATTGAAAGGGGTAAAAGCCTCTCTTACTTTAGCTAAAGATAATTTGATTCATGTAAAATACACTCGTATTATTCGAACGTTTCATAACTGTAAAAAAATTGGGATTAATTTTATACTCGCATTATTGTTTCCTGTTTTTAAAAACTCGTTCGAAACAAACCTGTTGTCTGAAAAACCATCGTTATTCATTTTTGACTTATACAAACTAAGCTATCTTTGTTATATCAGTAAAAACGAATAATGGCATCCATATCCGTAATCATTCCGTTATTTAATAAAGAACACTTTATTAAGAAAACTCTTTTGAGTGTTTTGAGTCAAACATTTTCTAATTTTGAAGTCCTCCTAATTAATGATGGTTCTACAGATGGTAGTGTTGATGTTGTAAATTCTTTTATTGATGAACGCATCACGCTTCACACGACTAAAAACAAAGGGGTTTCTCATGCAAGGAATTATGGTGTTTCTAAATCGAGTTCAGATTTAATCGCATTTTTAGATGCTGACGATTTATGGGAACCAAACCACTTAGAAAATTTAAACAGTCTATACACGAGCTTCCCTAAGTGTGGATTGTATGCCGCCGCTTATTACAAACAATTTTTTAATGGCAATAAAATGAATGCTCATTTTAATGGGGTGACTAAAGATCATTTTGGAGTTATCGAAGATTATTTTTCAGCTTCTATCACAGACAGTATTGCCTGGACTTCTGCAGTTTTAATCCCTAAAAAAACGTTTTTAGAAATTGGAGGATTTGACGAAGAAATGCGTTCTGGGCAAGACACTGACTTATGGATTCGTATTGCTCTAAAAGAATCCGTTGCATTCTCTGCGATTGCAAGTGCTAACAAAATTATTTTAAGTCCTCAATACCATTTGTCGTATTCGTCAAGCCGCATTGATCGCATGAAACTATTTGAAAACTTCAAAGATTTGGACACTTCCAATACATCATTTAAAAAATATATGGATTTGAATCGATTTTCTGTGGCTATTGAAAGAAAAATAGAAGGCGACTCTGGTAGTTATAGACAGCTAAAGAAGGAGATTGACCCTTCGAATCTTAATTTTAGTCAACGAGTTTTAATGAACACTCCTTCCATTATCATTGGTTTTCTTAAACAGTTACAAAACGCTTTATTACGCTGTAACATCTATCTGTCACCATTTAAAAAATAGTAAATTAAAATATATTTTTTAAGGGAGGTTTTCGATAATTCGCTCCCAATCCTTAGAAATATTTTCCATGGAAAATTTCTCAACACTCTTTTTAGAATTTTTCCTACAATGCGTATATAGGACTTCATCGTTCACTAAACGGTTCATAGCCTCGGAAAAAGCTACTTCTGTATAGGTGTCTACTAATAACCCGTTATGTTCGTTTGTTATAATTTCCTTTGGCCCAGATTTACAATTCATTGAAACTACAGGCGTGCCTAATGACAGGGATTCAATCAAAACCATTGGGAAACCTTCATTCCTACTTGTTAAAACGGTGAATTTCGCATTAGAAACATAAAGGGAAGGGTCGGTAACAGCAGCTATGAATACCACCTCAGATTCTAATTCCATTTGCTTTGACACCTCTTTTATCATATTAAGATCAGGTCCATTTCCTAAGATTACTAATTTATATCCCAGCGATGAGAGCTTAGATGATTTGTAAGAGTTTAATAATAATTTGAGGTTTTTATGCTGATCATCAATTCTACCAAAAAAGAGAATATAGTTATCAATTTTTGGACTGCTTATATCCTTTTGAGCTGAATTCTTTACATTAGTTTCAAAATCATATGCGTTATAAATAGTAGAGATATCACTTAAATTAAATTTAGATTTAAACTTGTTTTTTGCTTCTTCAGAAACTGCAATCATCTTCTTATTCTTATACAAACGTCTTGACAACCAATTAAAATCAGAAAACGCATGAGAAGTCTTGTAGTTGTGAATCACATAAATCACAGGACGTGAGGCGTAAACAAATACAGTGATAAAAAACTCCCTAAAGGCAGCTACTCTAGAACGACTATCAATAATACAATCAAATTGATTGTTATTTAAATACTTTATAAACTGAATCAACCTATAAATTCTGCCTACAACAGTATCATTAGTATCTTTAATTGCTCCTAAATTAAATAACGTTCCTGAATAGCTAAACTCAATTTTGTTAAGAACACTAACAATATGGACATCATATCCTTTATCAAATAACATTTTGGATAGCGACGCAGATGATTTTTCAGCACCTCCTTTTCCTAAGGAAGAGGTGACAATACATATCTTTTTTTTTATTGTTAGTGGATGACTCAAAATAAAAATTTACTAAGATTCATAATTGGTGGTTCAAATTTAATCTAAATTAAAATATGCTTCATATTCCGATGACTCTAAAATGATTCGTTTACGGCTTTTGAATGCTTCATTAAAAATACTTCGTTCGACATCAACTTCTTGAGCTGAAATTTGCAAGAGATCAGAAAGACTGTGAAACAAATCATCAAGCATATAGGGTCTATTCGCATCAACCGTAAGCTCCTTTTGTTTTTTGTAAGCCTCAGATTGCCATAACAAAAATGGAACGTCGTACATGTCTTGGGTTGAAATATCCTCATTATGACCTGCCATGTTGTGATCTTTAAATAATTCTTCGCCATGATCTGAAATGTATAACACAAAACTTTTAGTGTTTAAAGATTTAATTTTTTGAATGATTTCAGAAACTACAAAATCCGTATACAATACAGCATTATCATAGTTGTTTATGATATTAAAATTTTCATCCGATTTATAATTACTAAACGGAGTATCTTTAAATTTATTGAAGTTATCCGGATACCTGTTCTTATAGCTATGATGGGTTCCCATGAGATGAATTATAATAAATTTTTTGGAAGATGTACCTTCGAGTAGAATCGTATCTAGTTCAGGAAGGAGCTCTGCATCTTTAATTTTGTTATGGACTCCAAAAGTAGTCGTTAAGAATTTACTTATGTTAGAAGATAATGCAATTTTAGTGACTAGACTTTCATAGATTCCGATGGGTCTTTGATTGGACAACCAAACGGTTTCAAAATTAGCCTTATTAGCGAGTTGAATAATAGAACCAGCGGCAATTTTTTCAGGATATTCGTAATTCCCAAGTGTAAGAATTTTGGTGATTGAAGCTATTGAATGGGCATGAGGACTGATGACATCATTGTAAATGATTAACTCATCTTTAATAGAATTGAGTTTAGGTGTTGTCTGTCTGGAGTAATCATATAAACCAAAATGCGATCGGGAAGTAGATTCTCCCAAAACAATAACATACACCTCATCTTCTTGACTGATTGGTCGAGAAACATTATTAAAATCACCCGTTTTATTTGTTTTGTAAGCTCCAAGCTTATTGGACTCAGCAGTGTACTCTATCGTAGATTTTAGTATTAAATAAGCAAGGTTGTAAACAATCAGTCCAGAAAATTTAAGAAAGGCTAATACCAAAAACATATAAATTGATATCTTAATCCTTGTGCGTGTTAAAGCTTTATTAGAATGACTTAAAATCGATTTAAATCTTAAGAGTGAAGTAACAATTATAATGAGCATCAAAACAGAAAAGATGATGACTTTACGGTCGACATAAAAGTTAAGGAATTCAGCTGCTTCAGAACTGTTTGAGTCTAATACGACAAACAATGAAGATGCACTTAAATAGGTCTCAAAAAAGTAGTAGTAAACCGTTTCAAAATAAATTGCTAAACAAAATACTAGAAACGTGAGTATGACATACCCTAATCGTAGTTTACGATTCACAATAAAATAGACGGGGCCTACTAATAGCATAGAGAATAAACTATTTTCTATAAAATTATACGCTGTTGAAATATCAAAACCTTTATGTATGAGTTCAAAAACTACGGCAACGACAACAGGGATCAAAAACTGATAAAAGATTTTTTTTGTGATTTTAAAATTCATCATTTCTGTTTTTTATATATCCCTGTTTCTCCCTAAAAGGGTGTTTCTTAAAACAAAAAATACAACTCCTAAATATATTAAATTACTGACAAATAGAGCTATTACAACCCCTTCGGTGCCAAAAGAACTTAAATAATATCTACCGAAAACATAATACATCGCCAATCCAAAAAGCTGTGTAGAAACAAAGTATTTAATTTGTTTTTTAGCTAAAAACTGATAAGCTAACACATTCGCAATAAAGCGAACAAAATCTCCTGCTAATTGCCATTTAAATAAAATAGCCATTCCCAAGAAGGCTTCAGTAAAAATAACTTCAATTAATATATTTCTAAAAACATAGACTAAAATCATTCCTGTAAAAACAAGTGGGATTAATGATTTATAGATTTTACTTATTTCTGCTCTAAACTCAAAAGAGGTGCTAATAGTTGCATACTTAGGCAAAATGTAGAGCGAGAAAATTGCAATTAAAAATTGCATGTAAATTTTAGAGATTGAACTCATAGCTGTCCATGAACCCGCTTCTGCTTCACTAATTTTATCTGTAATTAATGTTCTTAAATCAATTTCAACATAATTTGTGAGTACAGTCGCTACAAAAGACATTGCTGTAAATCCTAAAAGTTGTTTTAGAAAAGGGATTTTAAAAGTGATTGATTTAAAATCAATATAGTCTTTTAACAGTTTTCCAAAGATGATGATTAGAACAGTAAACTGAATAATTGGCGTCAGTGCGATGGCAACTAAAACCCCTTTTAAAGAATAAAAATAAAGACTGACGAGCAATAAAACTGCTGCTAAAAAATGAGAAATAAACTCAATTTTAGCATGCTTTTTATAGTCTGAAAGACCGTTCACAACCCCTGTAAAAATTCGATGCATCGAAATAAAAGGAACGGTAACAGCCATCACTTTAAAAACAATGACATACGCATATGATAAAAATAATTTATTAGAAAAATACGAAGCCCCAAAAAATAGAATGAAAAATAATACGATACTCGCCGTAAAACTAAATACGTATAAAGTTGAAAATAATTTAAGTAAGTTTTTTTGATCGGACTTATATTCTGAAACATACTTTACAACCCCGTTAAAGGTTCCAACAGATGTGAGACTCATAAGCATCGAAGAGATGTTTCGCAACTGCCCTACTTTGGCAATCCCTGCTTGACCTGTGTATTGTGCTAATAGATTCTGAACGACTAAGGACATCAACAGTCGAGCGCCCACAACCAATGTATTCAGTGAAGTTATCTTTAGAATTAAATTATTACTTATGATTTTAGGTAACCTCACATTGACTCGTTAGAACTATTAATATAACGCACAAAAAACTAACAACGTATATTAGTTTAGCTAAATAAGCCCACTAATTTCCTCTATGTCAAGTTAGTTAATCGTGTGAAAATACTACTTTTTCTTCAAAAACAGGTAATATATATTAATTCCCATAATGGATGCATTGGAAATAATAATAGGCCAAGAGGTTGCTAACATAAAACCATAAGCTACAAAAAACGCACACGCAAGTGTATTGAGCATCCGTAAGTGTCTAATATCTTTCATCAAAAAAGAAATCAACAACACTAGCATTGCTAAATACCCTACGAGTTCAGTCGCATGAGTTTCTAAGAAACTCATTATATGATTTTGTTACGTTTACGATCTACTTCAGTAAGGTATATTTTACGTAACCTTAATGACTTAGGAGTCACTTCAACATACTCATCCTTTTGGATATATTCTAAAGCCTCTTCTAAAGAAAACTTAATTGCTGGAACAATTTTTGCTTTATCATCGGCTCCTGAACTACGAACGTTACTTAACTTTTTAGTTTTTGTAATATTAATAGCCATATCATCCCCACGAGAATTTTCTCCAATCACTTGACCTTCATAGATACTTTCGCCTGGATCGACAAAAAACTTACCTCGGTCTTGTAACTTATCAATTGAATAAGGAATTGCTTGTCCCAATTCCATAGATACTAAAGATCCATTCTGACGTTCAGGAATTCCACCTTTAAGCGGCTGGTATTCTTTAAATCTGTGCGCCATAATTGCCTCACCAGCAGTCGCTGTCAATAGTTGGTTACGCATCCCTATAATTCCTCTGGAAGGAATTAAAAATTCACAAACCATACGTTCTCCTTTTGCTTCCATGCTTAGCATTTCACCTTTACGCATGGTCACCATTTCAATCGCTTTTCCTGAAACAGATTCAGGTAAAT
>JABAYY010000051.1 GCA_018608765.1 Flavobacteriaceae bacterium | reverse complement strand
TGATCAATCGTCCCATAAAAAAAGTACCTTCCCTTAGAGACATTACAATTGCTAACTTGTTTTTTGAAAATTCAACCCGAACAAAACTTTCTTTTGAACTGGCTCAAAAACGACTTTCTGCGGATGTGATTAACTTCTCGTCAGGTCAGTCATCTGTAAGCAAAGGAGAAACGTTGGTTGATACAGTCAATAACATTCTCTCAATGAAGGTCGATATGGTCGTTATGCGTCACCCAAACCCTGGGGCGGCTTCATTCTTATCAAAACATATTGATGCACAAATTATCAATGCAGGTGATGGCGCGCACGAACACCCAACACAAGCGCTGTTAGACACCTATTCAATTCGTGAAAAGTATGGCGAAGTAAAAGGTAAAAAAATTGTCATTGTCGGAGATATTTTACACAGTAGAGTTGCTCTGTCAAACATTTTTGCTCTGCAACTACAAGGTGCGGAAGTCATGGTTTGTGGGCCAAAAACACTCATTCCTAAGTACATTGACAAACTTGGAGTGAAAGTTGAAACAAACTTACATAAAGCACTTAAATGGTGTGACATAGCAAACATTCTTCGCGTTCAAAATGAGCGTATGGAAATAAGCTATTTCCCTACCACAAGAGAATATACACAACAATACGGAGTTACTAAATCCTTGCTTGAATCTTTAGATAAAGAAATTACAATCATGCATCCTGGTCCCATTAATAGAGGAGTCGAAATCACAAGTGAAGTAGCCGATTCAGGTCAAGCAATTATTTTGAACCAAGTTGAAAATGGAGTAGCCATTAGAATGGCTGTAATGTATCTTTTAGCTTCAAAAATAAAACAATAAGATGATTATAGAACAGCAAAATTCGACCGCAATAATTACGCAAGATAAGACGAGTTTCTCGGAGTTTACAAAGAAATTTTCAGTTCTCCACGAACGTTTTAAAGAGAATAATGTTATTTTACAACTTAAAGATAGTGCGATGTCTTCTATCGATGCATTAGTCTCAATCTCCAAAATACACCGCCAATTAAATCAATCTTTTGTAGTGGTCAGTCCCCAATTAAATCAAGATGATTTTGAAGATGATTTTATCGTAGTTCCAACACTTCAAGAAGCCCATGATTATATAGAAATGGAACTCATACAGCGCGATTTAGGATTTTAAACCCATTACTTTTGAAACTTTCAATCCTCGGTTGCTACAGTGCAACACCCCGTATTATTTCTCATACTACCTCTCAAGTTTTAGAAACAAGAGGGCATTTATTTTTAATCGATTGCGGTGAAGGAACGCAAGTTGAATTGAGACGCCATAAAATCAAATTTAATCAGATTAAACATATTTTTATTTCTCACCTACATGGTGACCACTATTTTGGATTGATAGGCTTAATTTCTACCTTTCGCTTGTTGACACGTGAAACGGATTTACATATTTACGGTCCTAAAGGCTTGAAAGAATTGATTACTCTCCAGATGAAACTCGCCGATTCTTGGACTAATTTTAAATTAATTTTTCATGTATTATCTTCTAAAACATCTGAACTAATTTACGAAGATGAAAAAGTTGCGGTACACACCATTCCATTAGATCATCGTATATATACCAATGGATTTTTGTTTAAAGAAAAACCATTTGACCGCAAATTAGACATCGAAAAAGCTGAAGCACTAAATATAGATAAAGCATATTTTAGAAAGCTTAAACAAGGCGATGATGTTGTCAATGAGCAAGGTACTGTCATTCCGAATGCGGAAGTAACTTTTGAGGGACATCAGCCTAAGAGCTATGCGTTTTGTAGTGATACAGCCTATAAAGAGGACATCATTCCTATCATTAAAGATGTAGACGTATTGTATCACGAATCTACGTTTATGGATGCTCATGAGTATTTATGTGCTAAAACAAAACACTCTACAGCCAAGCAAGCCGCATCCATAGCACTCAAAGCGAATGCAAAACAATTAATCTTAGGGCATTACTCTACACGATATGGCGGTATAGAGGGGTTTAAAGCAGAAGCAGAAACAGTTTTCAAAGAGGTCTTACTTGCAGATGACGGGAAAGTATTTAATTTTTAGAATTTCTCAAACACACCCAAACCAAATAAGGCAAAATCATATTTAACGGGGTCTTTTGGGTCTAATTCTCTCAGTGATCTATCCAACTCAGCCAAAGCTTTTGCATCATTTTGAGAACGTTGAAGCAACCCTAGTTTACGAGCTACATTTCCAGAGTGGACATCCAAAGGGCAAGAGAGTTGTGAAGGGGAGAGCTGAGTCCACAATCCAAAATCAACCTTCGTGTCATTTGGTCGAACCATCCATCTTAAAAACATATTAATTCGCTTTGCCGCAGATTTTTTCAAAGGATCACTAATGTGCTTTTGGGTACGTGATAAGTGATCAATCTCAAAAAAGTGCTGTTTTAATTGGTGGATCGCCCCTTGTAAGCTATCAGTTTCCGCATGGGTATTAAAAACACCTTCCAAGCCATTGTGATTCGTGTAAATATGTTTTAAGCTCTCAATAAACTGAATACAATCTAAGCCATTAAATGTACGATGCACAAAGGGCTTTAGAACCTCTAAATCATTTGGTTGGTGCTGCATTACAAATTCATAGGGAGCATCATCCATCATTCGCATTAAGCGATTGGCATTGTTGATGATACTTTTACGATTGCCCCAAGCAATGGTCGCTGTAAGAAACCCTGAAATTTCAATATCTTCTTTTAATGAATAGCGATGTGGAATTTGAAGGGGGTCTGACCCAATAAAATCAGGGGTATTATACTGAACGACTTTAGCATCCAAAAAATCTTTAAGTTCAGAAAAGTTTAATTTTGACACTTTAGGTTGTTTTTACAAGACCATCACTCATAGTGATTTTCCGATCTGCCATATCTGCTAATTCGTGATTATGCGTTACAATCACAAAAGTTTGCCCAAACCGATCTCTTAATTTAAAAAATAATTTATGCAATTGTTCAGCAGATTCACTGTCTAAATTACCTGAAGGTTCATCAGCGAAAATAACCGAAGGACTGTTAATTAAAGCTCGAGCCACTGCGACACGTTGTTGTTCTCCTCCAGAAAGCTCGTTTGGTTTGTGATTGCTTCGTTTCTCTAACCCTAAAAATTGCAATAACTCAAGTGCCTTAGTTTCAGCTTCTTTTTGTGAAGTTCCTTTTATAAAAGCGGGAATACAAACATTTTCAAGTGCTGTAAACTCTGGCAGTAATTGATGAAATTGAAAAATAAATCCTAACTCTTCATTTCTGAATTTTGCTAACGCATTATCAGAGAGTGAATAGACTTCAATACCATTAATTTGGAGTTGACTTTCTGGGTTTTTAGAGTGAAAGTCCAGAGTGCCTAAAATCTGTAATAAAGTTGTTTTGCCAGCTCCAGAAGCCCCAACAATTGAAATAATTTCGCCTTTATCAATGGTTAAATCAACTCCTTTAAGAACATGAAGTTCATCGTAATATTTGTGTATATTCTTAGCAATAATCATATTGTGAAATTAAGTTTTATAGTTTTTATGTGCAATATTTCAGGCTAATTTTAATTAATAGTTTACTAACTTTGATGCATAATCAATTTGATATGAAGCGAGCTATTTTTGCGGGAGGGTGTTTTTGGTGTACTGAAGCCGTATTTAATCGACTTAAAGGAGTTGAGAATGTAAAATCTGGATATACAGGAGGGTTTATTAAAAACCCAGCGTATCGCGAAGTCTGTCAAGGACGTACAGGACATACAGAAGGAATTCGATTGGACTATGATGAATCTTTAATTTCTTATGCTGATTTGTTAGAAGTGTTTTTTGCAACACATGATCCTACCACTCTCAACCGTCAAGCAAACGATGTAGGGACGCAATACCGTTCGGCTATTTTTTATACCGATGACAAACAGTTTGAAATCGCTACACGATTCATTAAATCTCTTGAGGATGCAAAAATATTTGAAAACCCTATCGTTTCAGAACTAAAGCCGTTGGAAGTATTTTATGACGCAGAAGACGATCATGATAGTTACTACGACCTGAACCGAGATCAGCCTTATTGCACGTATTTAATCGATCCGAAAATTAAAAAACTAACAACTTATTTCAAGACGTTGTTAAAGTAAAATTCCTTTCTTAAAACCAATAGATTATGAACTTAAATAATAAATCAAAAACAACTAAATTTTTACTTGGATTGTGTTTTGATGCGTTAGGATATGTTTCTTTTATCTTTCCTTTTTTTGATGTATTGTGGGCGCCATTGTCAGCTTATTTAATGACTCAACTATATGATGGTAAAAAAGGAAAAATAGCAGGAGTAGTTGTATTTATTGAAGAAGCACTTCCTGTATTAGATGTGATACCTACTTTTACTATTATGTGGATTTACAGCTATTATTTTGAGGCAAAGAGTTCTGAAAAAAGTAATTAATCCTTTAAAAAACGCCCCAACCCAAAACGGCGAATCATTTTCTTTTCAAAATTCCAGAAAAACTGAAACTGTCCAAAAATCCATCCGATTACCACTAATAAAACTTGATAGAAAAATAGACTGATTGTAATGAATAATATCCAATACAGTAACGGATGTAAATTATCTTGAGTAATCCCTAGCCACTTAATAATTGGGCGTCCTACTAGTACCGAAGAGGATCCTGTAATCGCAAACACTATAAAAATTCGAATGAGTTCCCAACGTGCATTAACAATCCATTTGGATTCTAATTTTGTGATGGCAAAAACTACTATTTTTAATAACACATAAAACATGACTAAAGAAGCAGGAATGAATATGTAAAGTTCAGAAAATGGGAGTAAAGAGGTGAGCTTGAAAGCACTATATCCTAAAGAACCGAGTCCGATAAGGGGAAACAAAAGTTGCCAGTTTTGTTTGATTTCCCACGCTGCTTTAAATGTTTTCATACTTCTAATTTGAACCAAATATACTATAACTTAAAAAACCTTAACGAGAATGTTAAGGTTTTTTATAAAATGTATTAAATATAATAAATTACTTCAATATTGAAATAATTTGAGATGCTAATTCAGAACCAATACGATCTTGTGCTTGATTGGTCGCAGCACCAATATGTGGTGTCAAAGATATTTTAGGGTTCATTAATAATTGAACAGCGGGTGTTGGTTCGTTTTCAAAAGTATCTAACCCAGCGAATGCTAATTTGTTAGATTCAAGCGCTGCAACTAGAGCTACTTCATTGACCACACCACCACGAGCAGCATTGATCAGTCCAGATCCATCTTTCATAAGTGCTAATTCAGCTTCGCCAATGACGAACTCTTTTTGAGCTGGTACATGTAAGGTTATAAAATCAGATTCTTTTAACACGGTTTCTTTAGAAACGGTTTTGATTTCAAAATCGACTGTTTGACCGTCGTAAAAGGATAAAGAGAGGGTGGTTTTTTCTAAGAACGGATCAAAAGCAATTACTTTCATTCCGAGGCCTAAAGCCATTTTTGCTGTGGCTTGACCAATTCTTCCAAATCCAATAACTCCTAAAGTTTTACCACGCAACTCAGTGCCTTTTGCGTACGCTTTCTTAAGGTTTTTGAATTTTGAGTCCCCTTCTAAAGGCATTGTTCTGTTTGAATCGTATAAGAAACGAACGCCTGAAAACAGGTGTGCAAATACCAACTCGGCAACTGATTCAGAAGACGCCGCTGGTGTATTAATAACACTCAATCCTTTTCCACGAGCATACTCAACATCAATGTTGTCCATTCCAACGCCACCTCTTCCGATAATTTTTAGGTTAGGGCAGGCGTCAATAAGATCTTGTCTTACAGTAGTTGCACTTCGTACAAGAAGCGCTACAATGTTTTCAGTATTGATAAAGTTTTCTAATTGTTCTTGAGCTACAGTAGTTGTAAGGACTTCAAATCCTGCTGTAGTTAAATCATCGATTCCACTTTGTGAAATTCCGTCGTTTGCTAATATTTTCATTGTTTATGCTTTTCGTTCTAATTCACTCATTACGTCTACTAATGTTGCAACACTTTCTAAAGGCAGTGCATTGTACATGGAAGCTCTGTAGCCTCCAACACTTCTATGTCCATTCAGTCCGTTAATTCCTGCTTCTTTCCACATTGAATCAAAAGTATCTTTTAGCTTCTCATCTTTTAGAGAAAAAGTGGCATTCATTGAAGAACGGTCTTCAGTTGCTGCAAACCCTTTGAATAATGGATTCAAATCAATTTCAGAATACATTAAACGTGCTTTTTTAAAATTTTCCTTTTCGATAGCTTCGATACCACCAAGGCTTTTTAGCCATTCGAGTGTAAGCATTGAAGTATAGACTGCAAATACAGGAGGGGTATTAAACATACTGTCTTTGTCCGCGTGAACTTTATAATTCATCATTGATGGAATTTGTCTTGTTACTTTTCCAAGAACATCTTCTTTAACAATGACTAAAGTTGTTCCTGCAGGACCCATATTCTTTTGAGCACCAGCATATATTAAATCAAATTTTGAGAAATCAAGAGTACGAGAAAAAATATCGCTGCTCATGTCACACACTAAAGGTACATTTGTGGTTGGAAATGATTTCATTTGAGTACCAAAAATCGTATTGTTTGAAGTACAGTGGAAGTAATCCACATCTGAAGGTACTTTGTAACCTTTTGGAATGTAATTGAAATTAGCTTCTTTTGAAGATCCTACTTCAATAATATCACCATAAATTTTGGCCTCTTTAATTGCTTTGTCACTCCAAGTTCCTGTATTTAGATATGCAGCACGGCTTTCTAAGAGATTTAAAGCCACTGCTAAAAACTGTGAACTTGCGCCTCCTTGAAGAAATAAGGCTTTGTACCCTTTACCTTCCAAACCTAATAATTCAAGCGCCAATGCACTCGCATTTTCCATCACATCCATAAATGCTTTACTACGGTGTGATATTTCGATTAATGAAAGTCCATCATCAAAATTTAAGACTGCTTGTGCTGATTTTTCTAAAACTTCTTGGGGAAGGATGCAGGGTCCTGCACTGAAATTGTGTTTTTTCATTTGAATTTTATTAAGTGAGCGAATTGCAAATTAATGTTAAATTTTTCAAGCTGTAAAGGTCTGAATTAATAAAAGATAATTATATATGAAAATGCTAATATTATGTTATATTTTTAATAAAAAATCAACAGTATCAACGCCATCCGCATAATCCTCTAATTGGGGTGTTTGTGTACTTCCAAAAGGAAGGTGATCTTCAGATCGCTGATTAGAAACAATACATTGTATTTTATCGGAATCAACTTTTAATTGTTCTGTTAAGGATTCTAGACTGTCATAATATTCGTAAAAAAGCGTTGCAATAGGAGAGGCGTAGCTCTCATCTTCCTTAATCATTAGAAATCCGTTTTCCAACATTTTAAATTCACTCATCAAATACACCGCCTTGTTGTAATCATAATTATTAGCATACTTAGCGCCATTAATGATTGGATTCCAGTGGTACATAGCTTCAAAGAAAGCGTCAAAGTTATAATCTTTAGGGACAAACAATTTAGAAACACTTCTACATCCTAAGCCGTAATATTGAAAAATATCATTGGAAAGTTTTAACAACTCTTCCTTCGTTTCATTACCCGTTAAAATAGCTAGTGAGTTTCTATTTTTTCGTATAATAGATGGTTTATCCTTAAAGTAATATTCAAAATAACGTGCAGTATTATCGCTTCCTGTGGCAATTACGGCATCAAACCCTTCTAGTTTTTGCTCTAAAAATGTCACTCTACCTTTGAGTTCTGGAGCTACTTTTGTTAAATAGAGGGTTAGAAAAGGTAAAAGGTGTTTGTCGTTAGAGGATTGTTTTACAATAATTTCATGATTACAAATCAATGCACACAAAAAATCATGAAATCCTACCAAAGGAATGTTACCTGCCATGATGATGGCCACTTTTTTTGTTGAAACTGATTCAATCGGGTAGTTTGCCACCCAAGAATTCAATTTTTCAGTCGTCAGTAGTTTGGTCCAACTTTCAATGGCAAATAAAATATTTGCATCGGAAAACCATCCATTATGTTCTTTAGATAATTTTATTTGGTGCTTAAATCCATCAAAAAATAAATCATTAAAAAGTACAGATTCGTTTTTTAACGTTGATTTTGTAGTGAATTGACTTAAAAATCGTCCCAATTCACTTAATGCTTTAATTGTATTTGTTTTGTGATCCATTATTTGTTTAACCGCATTTTTGGAGTTATTTTTGCATGCAAATTTAAGTAATATATACTCAAAATACAGCTATGGCGATTATTATAACTGACGAATGTATCAATTGTGGGGCTTGTGAGCCTGAATGTCCAAATACGGCGATCTATGAAGGTGCTGACGATTGGCGTTACAAAGATGGAACCAGTCTTGAAGGAGATTTGGTATTAACAGACGGCAAGCAAGTCAATGCTGATGCAGCTCAGACGCCTATAAGCGATGAACTTTACTATATAGTTCCCGATAAGTGTACGGAGTGTGTTGGCTTCCACGAGGAGCCGCAGTGTGCTGCTGTATGTCCTGTGGACTGTTGTGTACCAGATGATTCTCATGTAGAGAGTGAAGAAGTGTTGTTAGGAAAACAACGCTTTATGCATCCTGAATAATTTACAATTATTATGATATAAAAAAGCCACGCTAATTGCGTGGCTTTTTTTGTTGTTTTAATCTAGTTTATAGATTAGAATCTGTAGTTTAATGATAAGTTAAACATTCTTCCTAATTGACTAAAGTGGTAACCATCGTAAGTCATTTGAGAATAACGTTGGTTAAAAGTAATTAAGTTTGATTGCTCTTGAATAGCAGTAACTCCATAAGAGTTTAACGTTGTGTCATTAATCATTGCTTGACCAGCAGCATTTTCTGCTTTGAATTCCCATTCTGGAAGAACATTCAATAAGTTGTTAATGTTTAAAGCAATTGTTAATTTATCAGTTGCATTAAAGTTAATTCCTAAATCAGTAACAACCTTAGGAGTAAATTCTGTTCTTAAGTCAGTACTCATTCCTTGTTGCTTGAACGTCGTTTTACCAAAATACGTATTGTTAAAACTCCATCCGAATTTACCAACTTCGTAATTAGCTCCTAAAATCCATTTTGTTTCAGGTCTAGACGTAAAGAATAAAGCTTCTTGAGTTGCATTTACAACAGACTGACCTGCATTTGCTACAAGAGCAATATCTTTTACATCACCTTCTCTTTCATTTGAAATTGTATAGTTTCCAGATAAGTTAAGATCAAGCATTCCTGATCCTAATTTGATATCTTTTTTGCTAATTACAACATCAAGACCAGATGTTCTTGTATCTAGTGCGTTAGAGAAATAACTAACATCACTCAAGTTGTTTTGTGTAAGTAATATATCCAATGGATTTGCAGCATCTCCTGTAGCTCCAATCTCAGATCCTAATACGATACGGTCTTGTACTGCAATGTTGTAGTAATCAAGAGTAAAGCTTAAAGTGTTTGATAATTTACCACCTAAACCAATTGTAAAGTTATTTGAAGTTTCAGCATCTAAATCTTCTATTCCTAAAAGTTTTGCTTGCGTTGAAACATTGTTGATTAAACCACCAACTTGAATTCCTTGACCTGGTACAAAGCTATACTGCGCTTTTTGTGTGTAAATCTGGTGTAAGGTTGGTGCTCTAAATCCTGTAGATACAGAAGCTCTAGCAGTCAACTTGTCGCTTAATTTTAAACGAGAGCTTAACTTGTAAACAAAGGCATCACCAAAATCTGAATAGTTTTCAGCTCTAATTGTACCACTTAATAAGAAAGCGTCAGATACATCGTAATCTAAAGAGAAGTAACCTCCAAAGTTGTAACGGTTGAATTTACCAGAGTTTTGAGGTGTATTTCCTGAAAATGAATCGGCACCACCACCATCGTAAGATGCTAGTTCTCCTTCAATCACTTCAAAAGTTTCATTTCTAAACTCAGCTCCCATACCAATACTCACTTTATCAGAAAGTACTCTGTTGATATCAATGTTACCTACATTGTGAGAAAAACGTGTTCCACCCGGATCAAATGATTGTTGACTGTTCTCTTGGTATAAAGATACTGCATCAAAAGTTCCTGTAGCAGGATTGAAAACTGGAGTAAATACAGCATTTCTGTTATGAGATTGGTTTACTTTGTATGTTTGTGCATTTCCACCTGTTGTAAAACTTAAATCAACATTCCAGTCGTTTACAGTTGTTTTAAGACCAACCGTAGCGTTGTAATCATTTAATAAGCCTTCAAATGTTGGTACATAACCATCATAAGAACCATTTGGTCCATTAGGGAAAAAATCAGCTAAATAAGGAAAGTCAGCTTCTGTTCTCCAGTATGGAGTTCTGTAGTTCGCAAAAGAATTTACTTTTTTGTACACATAAGCTGCGTTAAAATACAATTCTGTGTTATCGGAAACATCATATCCACCATTAATTAAAAACTTAGAAGCTGCAGTTTCAGGAGAACCATTAATATTTCCTGCATCTGGTTTACGAGATAAAAACTCTTCAACATCTGCTAAATCAGCACCAAAATCGTTAGCTTCACCAGCAGCATTTACTGTACCTGGTCGGTTTGCTAAACTTGTTTTAGACATGTCTATAGTATAGTTAATGTATCCTTTATCGTCTCCGATAGCAGTTCCATTATTTACACTTACTCCTAACATTTCACCATCGCCTTCAGAAGTAATTCCTGTTCTAAGAGTTGCAGAACCCTCAGTTACGTTGTCTTTTAAGATGATGTTCATTACACCAGCAATCGCATCCGATCCGTATTGTGCAGAAGCACCGTCACGAAGAATTTCAACACGCTTGATAGCGTCTGTTGGGATTGCAGAGATGTCAGCACCTGTTTCACCACGACCTGGAGAGGTTTGTGTGTACAACAATGCACTTAGGTTTTTACGTTTTCCATTAATAAGGATTAAAGTTCTACTAGGTCCCATATTTCTGATTTCATACGGATCTAATAAAGAAGTCGCATCATTTACAGGGGTTTGAACCGTGTTGAATGATGGAATCTTGTACTGTAATGCTTTGTCAAAAGTTGCTTGTCCAGTGCTGGAAAGCTCTTTTGCTTGTAGAACATCCACTGGAAGTGGAGAATCCGCATTACTTCTTGGTGCTGTACGCGATCCAACAAGAATAACTTCGTCTAAAGAAGAACCATCTTGAAGGGTCACATTAACGACCGATTGATTTGCTACGGCAACTTCTAGAGTTTCGTAACCTACATAACTGAACACAAGCGTTGCGTTTGAAGCTGCACTGATTTCATAGTTTCCATCAAAATCAGAAATAGCTCCGTTGCTTGTGCCTTTTTCAACGACATTAACACCTGTAATAGGAGTGCCATCTGCTCCTGAAACCTTACCGGTAACCT
This sequence comes from Flavobacteriaceae bacterium, assembly GCA_018608765.1. Lineage (GTDB taxonomy): Bacteria > Bacteroidota > Bacteroidia > Flavobacteriales > Flavobacteriaceae > Hel1-33-131. The sequence continues at coordinate 4,420 of JABAYY010000051.1, read as the reverse complement.
GAGAAGTTGCAAAATTAATACTAACCAAGGCTAGCATTAGGATGTAAAATTTTTTCATTTTGTTTAGTTTGTTAATTGATTATTTAAACAAATATACTTTAAATTAATTTAAGATATCTTTAAAAAATTACAGTAATATCAATTAATTGAACAGTAATTCACTTTAATTATAATAAATAATCAATTAAAACTGTAATATATTGATATTATTATAGTGTAATTTATTTCATTTTTAAGCGATAAAAAAACATTTAATAATGGCGTATATTAAAGAGGGGTATAGATGAATATTAAATTAGTTAATATTTAAAAACAAGAATTAAATCTTTAATTAATTTATATAAAGTTATTTATTTTGTCGATCACTAGATACAACATCAATAGAATGCTTCAAGTTTTAAAATTTGTTTATTTAGGTAATGTAATTCGTAAACATAATTCAAGATCAATTTAAATTTTTACTCAGGTAAAATATTGAATTAAATAATTACATTTGCAAAATCAAATTTTAAGAAATGAAAGCAGGTATTGTTGGATTGCCAAACGTCGGAAAATCGACCCTTTTTAATTGTTTATCAAACGCCAAAGCACAAAGTGCAAATTTCCCATTTTGTACAATTGAGCCAAATATTGGAGTTGTCAATGTGCCTGATCCGCGGTTGTCAAAACTAGAGGAACTGGTTGAACCAGAAAAAGTCATCCCTGCAACTGTGGAGATTGTAGATATCGCTGGTCTTGTCAAAGGCGCCAGTAAAGGCGAGGGGCTAGGTAATCAATTTCTGGGAAACATCCGAGAGACAGATGCAATTCTTCATGTACTGCGTTGTTTTGATGACACCAACATTATTCATGTTGACGAAACGGTGGATCCTATAAGAGATAAAGAAACCATTGACATGGAACTTCAATTGAAAGATTTGGAAACCACAGATAAAAAACTAGAAAAAGTAAAACGTGCTTCTCGCACAGGAAATAAAGAGGCTCAAAAAGAAGAAGTAATTTTAATAAAAATCAAAGAAAATTTAGAAGCTGGGATTTCAGTAAGAGCCCTTGAGTTTTCTGAAGACGATTATTTAGAATTTGTAAAACCCCTTCAATTTATAACAGACAAACCAGTGATGTACGTCTGTAATGTCGATGAAGCATCAGCGGTTTCTGGAAATGCTTATGTAGATTTAGTTAAAGCAAGCGTTGCTAATGAAAATGCCGAAGTATTGGTACTTGCAGTAGGGACAGAAGCGGATATCAATGAATTAGATGACTATGAAGAACGACAAATGTTTCTTCAAGATATTGGATTGGAAGAACCAGGTTCGGCAAAACTGATTCGTTCGGCTTACAAACTATTAACACTTCAAACCTATTTTACGGCGGGTGTCAAAGAAGTTCGTGCATGGACCATCAACATAGGAAGCTCTGCACCTCAAGCAGCAGGAGTAATTCATACCGATTTTGAAAAAGGGTTTATTCGTGCAGAAGTTATTGCATATGAAGATTTTGAAAGTCTTGGATCGGAAGCCAAAGTGAAAGAAGCTGGAAAAATGCGTGTAGAAGGGAAAAATTACACAGTAAAAGACGGCGATGTCATGCATTTCTTATTTAATGTATAAGAAAATAAAACACTAATAATTTGAAAGCCAATGTTCTCAACAACATTGGTTTTTTTTTGTTAATTAATTTGTCTTTTAAAGGTTTCATTTTTTATATTGATGTACTATATTAGCGTCCTGTCAGGAAACACTTTATGACCCAAAAATCAGACTACACAGAAGATAATATCAGATCCCTCGATTGGAAGGAGCACATTCGCATGCGACCCGGTATGTATATAGGGAAACTTGGAGACGGTTCTTCCGCTGATGATGGTATCTATATTTTATTGAAAGAGGTTTTAGATAACTCCATTGATGAATTTGTCATGGGCGCTGGTAAATCCATTGAAATTTCAATTCAAGGGAGCAAAGTAATTGTACGTGATTTTGGACGAGGCATTCCTTTAGGAAAAGTAGTTGATGTTGTTTCTAAAATGAATACTGGTGGTAAATACGATTCCCGGGCCTTTAAAAAGTCTGTTGGACTTAATGGTGTTGGAACAAAAGCCGTAAATGCATTGTCCTCTTTTTTTAGAGTTGAATCGACACGAGATGGGAAATCGGCCTCCGCCGAATTTTCTTCAGGAGTTTTAAATAATCAAGATTTATTAGATGATACCACAAGGCGTAAAGGAACAAAAGTATCCTTTGTACCCGATGAAATCATTTTTAAAAATTATAAGTACCGAAATGAATATGTAGCACGTATGCTTAAAAACTACGTGTATCTAAATCCAGGACTGACCATTTTATTTAATGGTGAAAAGTTTTTCAGTGAAAATGGATTAAAGGATTTGTTAGAAGATAATACCAATGCTTCAGACATGACCTATCCAATTATACATCTTAAATCAGAAGACATTGAAGTCGCCATTACACACAGTAAAACGCAATACAGCGAGGAGTACCACTCCTTCGTAAACGGTCAAAACACCACTCAGGGAGGGACTCATTTAGCAGCTTTTAGAGAAGCATTTGTGAGAACCATTCGGGAGTTTTATGGCAAAAACTACGAAGCTTCTGATATTAGAAAATCAATTATATCAGCCATTGCTATTAAAGTAATGGAGCCTGTTTTTGAAAGTCAAACAAAAACCAAGTTAGGATCGACGGATATGGGGGGCGATCTGCCAACAGTTCGAACGTTTATCAATGATTTTTTAAAAACACAATTAGATAACTTTTTACATAAAAATCCAGATACCGCTGAAGCTATTCAGCGTAAAATTTTACAAGCCGAACGCGAACGTAAAGAGTTGTCTGGAATCCGTAAAATAGCAAGAGACCGTGCTAAAAAATCGAGTTTACACAACAAGAAATTAAGAGATTGTCGTGTGCATTTTGGGGATATCAAAAATGGACGTAATCTAGAATCTACTTTATTTATAACCGAGGGAGATTCTGCATCTGGTAGTATTACCAAATCTAGAGATGTAAATACGCAAGCCGTCTTTAGTTTAAAAGGGAAGCCCTTAAATTGTTATGGACTTACCAAAAAGATTGTATATGAAAATGAAGAATTCAATCTGTTGCAAGCTGCTTTAAACATTGAAGAATCTATTGAGGATTTACGTTACAATAATATAGTTATCGCAACGGATGCCGATGTCGATGGAATGCACATTCGTTTATTATTAATTACATTTTTTCTTCAATTTTTCCCTGAAATTATTAAAGAAGGCCATTTGTATATATTACAAACGCCTTTATTTAGAGTGCGAAATAAAAAAGAAACGATTTATTGCTATTCAGAACAGGAACGTAGAGATGCTGTTCTTAAATTAAAACCAAAACCTGAAATCACACGATTTAAGGGGTTAGGGGAGATTTCGCCAAATGAATTTAAATATTTTATTGGGGAAGACATTCGATTGGACCCAGTGATGTTAGATTCCGAAACCACAATTGAATCTTTACTTCAATTTTATATGGGTAAGAATACACCAGACCGTCAAAAATTCATTATTGAAAATCTAAAAGTTGAACTTGATATTATCGAAGAAGAGGTATGATAGAAGAAAACGACGATATCACAAACAATAACACAGAAAATCAGGAAACAATTACCCGAGTTACGGGAATGTTTAAAGATTGGTTTTTAGATTACGCGTCCTATGTTATATTAGAACGTGCAGTTCCTGCTATTGAAGATGGATTTAAGCCCGTTCAGCGTCGTATTTTACATTCAATGAAAGACTTGGATGATGGTCGTTACAATAAGGTTGCCAATATAGTAGGACATACAATGCAGTACCATCCTCATGGAGATGCCAGTATAGCGGATGCGATGGTTCAAATTGGTCAAAAAGATCTACTCATTGATGCACAGGGAAACTGGGGAAATGTTCTTACAGGTGACAGAGCCGCCGCTTCAAGATACATTGAAGCACGCCTCTCTAAATTTGCTTTAGACGTTGTTTTTAATCCAAAAATTACAGAATGGCAAGCGTCTTATGATGGACGTCGAAAAGAGCCAATCAACCTTCCTGTAATGTTTCCATTATTGTTAGCACAAGGGGCAGAGGGAATTGCTGTTGGACTGTCTACAAAAGTATTACCTCATAATTTTATTGAACTTATTGAAGGCTCTATAAAACACTTGCAAGGAAAACGATTCACGATTCTTCCTGATTTTGCTACAGGTGGAGTGGCAGACTTTACTAACTATAACGATGGGTTGCGAGGCGGTAGAGTGCGTTGTAGAGCGAAAATCTCACAACTTAACAAAAACACCCTAGTCATCACTGAAGTTCCCTTTGGAACCACGACGTCTTCATTGATTGATTCTATTCTTAAAGCCAATGAGAAAAGTAAAATTAGAATCAAAA
>JABAYY010000043.1 GCA_018608765.1 Flavobacteriaceae bacterium | reverse complement strand
CATTTCTAAAATCATTGTGTGTTTATTTTAGTTTTTTTCTTTGATTGTCTTTTGTCTTATCAAAAACAAAGTCTATAACTTCTTTGTGTCGTCTTTTGGAACGCGTGGAACTTCCTGCTGCTGGAGCACTGTAACTTCGTCTTGAAGCCACACGCCAATGTTTAGCAGCGTCTATATGCATTAAAATGTGTGCATAAGCCCCCATATTTCTTGGTTCTTCTTGTGCCCAAACAATGTCATCTGCATTTTTATATTTTGAAATCAATGCCTCTATCTCATCTTCTGGAAGTGGAAACAATTGCTCTACACGTACCAAAGCTACGTCGGTTCTGCCTAAGTTTTCTTGTGCTTCTAGTAAATCATAATAGAATTTACCAGTTACTAATACCAGTGTTTTAATGTTTTCCGCTTGAGCGGACGCATCGTCTATCAGCATTTGAAAGCTTCCATTTGCAAACTCTTCTACTGAAGACACGACTTTTGGATGACGTAATAAACTTTTTGGGGTGAATACAATTAATGGCTTTCTGAAATCTGCTTTTAATTGACGTCTCAATAAATGGTACATATTGGCTGGCGTAGTACAATCGGCAATAAACATATTGTCTTTTGCACAGAGTTGCAAGTAGCGTTCCATTCGCCCTGAGGAATGCTCCGCACCTTGACCTTCATACCCATGCGGTAATAGCATAACAATCCCATTGGGTGTTTTCCATTTGTCCTCTCCACATGAAATGTATTGGTCAATCATAATCTGAGCGCCATTACTGAAATCTCCAAATTGTGCTTCCCAAATGGTAAGGGTATTTGGACTTGCCATGGCATAACCATAATCAAATCCAACAACTCCATATTCAGATAATAAGGAGTTATAAATATTAAATTGTCCTTGGTTTGGACTTATGTTTTCGAGAAGGATCACTTCTTCTTCACTGTCTTCAACTTTTACCACGGCATGACGGTGAGAGAACGTCCCACGCTCGACATCTTGTCCAGAAATACGCACATTAAAACCTTCTTCTAAAAGAGATCCGTACGCCAAATGTTCCGCCATAGACCAATCGAGTTTATCACCTTCAAACATTTGTTTTCGGGCTTCAATCAAACGTGAAATTTTACGTATAAATTTTTTATCTTCAGGAAGCGAGGAAAGAATCTTGGCAATAGAAACTAGTTTTTCTCTTGGGTAGCTGGTATCTATCGTCTTTCGCATCTGATTTGCTTTGGCTCTCGGGAAATTTTCCCATGCCTCTTGCATAAATGGTGTAATAACAGTTTTATCTTCTTTTCGGGAGGTTACTAATTCCGTTTCTAAAGAAGCTTTATAATCTTGCTCAAGCTTTGAAACGTAGTTGGAATCAATAATCCCTTCATCCATTAATTTTTGTGCATAAATATTGCGTGGATTGTTGTGACTCGCAATGGCTTTATACAGTTTTGGTTGTGTAAAACGCGGTTCATCCCCTTCATTATGTCCATATTTTCGATAGCCTAATAAATCAATAAACACATCCCGCTTAAACTGCATTCTAAAATCTAAGGCAAATAAAATGGAGTGCACGACGGCTTCGGCATCATCAGCATTGACATGTAATACCGGAGACAGCGTCACTTTTGCAACATCGGTACAATAAGTAGATGAACGGGCATCGAGATAGTTTGTGGTAAATCCAATTTGATTGTTCACCACTATATGAATGGTTCCGTTGGTTTTATAGCCGTCTAGCTGTGCCATTTGAACAACTTCATAAACAAGGCCTTGCCCTGCGATAGCAGCATCACCGTGTACCACAATTGGCAACACTTTACTGGCGTCCTCAGGATTTAGCTTGTCCTGTTTTGCTCTTGTAATCCCTTCTACAACGGCTCCTACTGTTTCGAGGTGAGAAGGGTTGGGTGCAATACTTAAATTGATGCGGTTGCCATTATCTGTCAGTCGATCACTGGTCCACCCAAGATGATATTTTACATCCCCGTCAAAAACTTCTTCTTCATAATCCTTTCCATCAAATTCACTAAAAATATCGCTTGCCGATTTTCCAAAAATATTGGTCAGCGTACTTAAACGACCACGGTGGGCCATTCCCATGACAAATTCTTTGACTCCATAGGCAGCAGCTTTTTCGATAAGCGCATCCACAGCAGGGATTAAAGATTCATTGCCTTCCAATGAAAATCGTTTTTGACCAACATACTTTGTGTGCAAAAAAGTTTCAAACGAAACGGCTTCGTTTAGTTTTTTGAGAATATGTTTTTTTTGAGCAGGGGTAAAATTACCCTGATTATCATTACTGTTAAGTTTGTCTTGAATCCATTGACGTTCATTCGGTCTTCGAATATACATGTATTCTACGCCAATTGCATCACAATAAATAGCTTCCAGATGTTTTTGAATCTCACGCAAACTTTGAGGGCCAATTCCAATAATATCACCTGCATTAAAAACCGTATCTAAATCTGCTGAGGACAGTCCAAAATTACTAAGTTCTAAAGAAGGCGTATATTTTCTTCGATCTCTAACAGGATTCGTTTTGGTGAACAAATGTCCACGAGTACGGTAATCATCAATTAGTTTTACAACTTGAAATTCTTTTTGGACGTGCTCAGGAATTTGAGTGTCAACACCTTCTACAATTTCTCCTGAAATTCCATAGCTATCGCTTCCAAAGTCATACCCTTGAAAGAAGGCTTTCCAGCTTGGCTCCACACTATCAGGGTCTTGTTGATATTGTTCGTATAAATCCGCAAAATAAGCGGTATGGGCGGCGTTTAAAAAAGAATACTTATCCATGAATTTATAATTCTATTTTTTCTTTAGAAAAATATAGCCCAAAAATACGCTTTTTCAGGAATATGAAATATGAAAATGATATAAATGTGAAGATATTTTAATGGAATTAAACTTTATTAAAAAAATAAAAGGGTATGACTTACCATTTGTCACTTGATGACGGATAAATGCAATTATTCCCAACAACTGACATAAGTCATCTTTTTAGAGCTTTTTAAGGAATATTTTTGATGTGATAATTAAAATATCAAACCCTAAACAAACTAATACCCAATGATTATGATTAAAAAACAAAAAACAAAACTGAGACTATCATTTGTAGCATTTACAATGATAACACTGCTTTTTTCGGGCTGTAAAGACTCGGAAAAAACAGAAAACGAAAGTGCTGCAGACATTCCTGTAAGTAGAGAAATGACTGCGGAATTAACGTCGCCACCAAATGTACCCACACCTGTTGGAAGACGAAAAGCTAAAAAACTCATTGTGAACATGGAAGTTTTGGAGCAAGAAGGTACTATGACTGACGGAACTACTTACGTTTACTGGACGTTTGGAGGCTCTGTTCCAGGAAGTTTTATTCGTACACGTGTTGGCGATGAGGTAGAATTCACGCTGTCTAATCACCCAGACAATAAGTTACCCCACAATATTGATTTGCATGCTGTAACAGGTCCTGGTGGTGGCGCAACTTCTTCTTTTGTGGCTCCTGGTCATGAAAAAAAATTCAATTTTAAAACATTAAACCCAGGCTTGTATGTGTACCATTGTGCAACTGCACCTGTTGGAATGCACATTGCGAATGGTATGTATGGCCTCATTCTAGTGGAACCTAAAGGGGGCTTACCGTTGGTTGACAAAGAATATTATGTAATGCAAGGCGATTTTTATACAAAAGGAGAACATGGAGATCCAGGCTTACAACCTTTTGACATGCAAAAAGCGGTTGATGAGGATGCTGATTATGTGGTGTTTAATGGAAAAGTAGGGGCGTTAACAGGCGATAATGCCATCACTGCAAAAGTGGGTGAAACGGTACGTTTGTACGTTGGAAATGGCGGTCCAAATTTAGTGTCTTCTTTTCACGTTATTGGAGAGATTTTTGACAAAGTAATGGTTGAAGGAGGTGACTTAATTAATGAAAATGTTCAAACCACTTTAGTTCCTGCTGGTGGTGCCGCAATCGTAGAATTTAGAGTGGATGTTCCGGGGACTTTCATTTTGGTTGACCATTCCATTTTTAGAGCTTTTAATAAAGGTGCTTTAGGAATGTTGAAAGTAGAAGGTGAAGAAAATAAAACAATCTATTCTGGTGTAGTTCAAGAAGGAATTTACCACCCAGAAGGGGGAGGGATTCAACAAATGCCTGAAGAAGACACGAAAGTTGAAGTCGCTAGTTCTAACAAAACCTTAGCAATGAAAATGGAATCTGGAAAGCAAATTTATACCCAAACTTGTTTTGCGTGTCACCAAGGTGAAGGACAAGGAATCCCAAATGCATTTCCTCCATTAGCTAAATCAGATTATTTAAATGCGAATGTAAACCGTTCCATTGAAATTGTTCTAAAAGGAAAATCCGGTGAAATTACTGTGAACGGCGAAAAATATAACAGTGTTATGACGCGCCAAGCAATAAGCAATGATGAAATTGCCGATGTACTAACATATGTCTATAACTCATGGGGTAACAACAAAACAAATGTTACAAAATCCCAAGTAGAAGCTGTAAAACGCGGACACTAATTCATCAGCCTATGATACCCATTTCAAGATTGACAATTTGTTTTGTGCTGTTTTTTTGCTTGACTGCGAATTGTCAATCTAAAATGGTTTTGATAAAAGGAGGAACATACACGCCACTTTACGGAAGAGACTCCCTAAAAGTAACTGTTTCAGATTTTAAGATGGATGTATATCCTGTGACTCATGAGCAGTTTTTAGAGTTTATAAAAAAGACTCCTAAATGGAAACGATCTACCATAAAAAAACTGTTTGCAGATAAAAATTATCTTATTGACTGGAAATCAGATGTTGAAATTGGAGCGAAGCAATCCTTAAAGGCGCCAATTACAAATGTTTCATGGTTTGTTGCAAAGGACTATTGCAAAACTCAAGGGAAAAGGCTGCCCACCATCGATGAGTGGGAATATGTAGCAATGGCAAATAAAACGCTCCCAGATGCGCGACCACTAAAAACATATAATGAATACATCTTGAGTTGGTACGAAAAACCAAAAACTTTTAATAACGAAATTGGATCAACCTTTAAAAATTATTGGGGGGTTTATGATTTGCACGGACTGGTTTGGGAATGGACTTTAGATTTTAATTCGGTTCTTATTTCTGGAGAATCGAGAAAAGATGTGGATAACGACTCCAATCTTTTCTGTGGAAGTGCTGCTATTGGCGCTTCAGATTTGATGAACTATGCCGCCTTTATGCGGTACGCAATTCGCGGAAGTGTAAAAGCAAAATACGCCCTAAAAACACTTGGGTTTAGATGTGTTAAAGAAATGAGTAATTAATCCTATGAGAAATTTAAAATCAACCCTTTTACTTTTATTAATCCTACTCTCAGGTCTATCGTGTAAAAACACAACTGAGACTTCTAATGAGTTGACAACGTATTACTGCCCCATGAAATGTGAGGACAATAAAACTTATAAAACATCTGGGAGTTGCCCCATATGCAAGATGGATTTAATAGCTCACAAACAAGCGGTTTCAGAACCCCTAAATGAAAGTGACCTTTCAGATGAATCTATATTTCATTTATCAAGTCTATGGAATACAGAAAAAGGCGAAAGTATTCAACTGGAAGAATTAAAAGGAAAAACCTTGGTCGTGGTTATGATCTATACAACTTGCAAAGCCGCCTGCCCCCGTCTGGTTGCAGACATGCGGAATATAGAAGCCCAAATCCCAAAATCTAATTTAGAAAATCTTCGTTTTGTATTGGTGAGTATCGATCCAAAAAATGATACTCCAAAACGTCTGAAAGAGTTTGCCTTAGAAAATAAAATGGATGGTAAACATTGGGTGTTTTTACAAGGCACAGAAAGTGGTGTCAGAGAGTTTGCAAATGTTTTGGCCGTAAAATACAAAGAGATTTCACCTCTAGATTTCTCACATTCAAACATTATCAGCGTATTTAATATGGGTGGGGAACTGATCCATCAACAAGAAGGTTTGGGGGTTGATCATAAAGAAACCATTCAAACCATTCTTGATTTAACAACTAAAAATTAAATCATCCATCGGCTCAAAAAATAAAAAGAGCTAATGGATATTATAACAAAGCTTAAAAATGAAAAGAAAATTAATTACAACGGTCATCGCCACACTAATCGTATTTAGTGCTTTTGGGCAACAATTTGACTTATCCGCAGAATTAAGACCACGTTACGAAAATAGACATGGTTTCAAAACATTATTAGAAACTAACGCGAAAGGCTCAAACTTTGTGTCGCAACGAACACGTCTGAATTTTGGATTTAAAAATGAAAAATTAAGATTAAAAATTGTGATGCAAAATGTGAGAGTTTGGGGAGATGTTGGTACTTTATCTAGTGACGATAAAGCATCTGCTTTGCATGAAGCTTGGGCAGAGGCGATTGTCAATACCAAAACTTCATTTAAACTGGGGCGTCAAGAAATAGTGTATGACGACCACCGAATTTTTGGGAACGTAGGTTGGGCGCAACAAGCAAGAAGTCATGATGCATTGTTGTTTAAATACACGCCAAATGCCACTAATAAATTAGACATTGGCTTGGCATTAAATTCCGATTCACAATCTAATGTAGATAATTTATACAGCAACGCTGCAGGTTACAAATCCCTTCAGTATGCTTGGTACCATGGAGTTTTTAATAAGCTCGGTGTCAGTTTTCTATTACTAAATACGGGGATTGAATATTTAGATGTAAACAACGAGCAAACGATTGACTATATGCAAACGATTGGACCCAGACTTACTTACAAATCGGGAAAGTTTAATGCCAATGCTGCCGCCTATTTGCAAACTGGAAAATCAAAAGACTCTAAGGTTAAAGCTTCTTATTTTGCTGGAAATATTGGATACAAATTCACTAAGGAATGGTCTCTAGGTTTGGGGGTGGATCAGCTTTCAGGAACAAATTCTAATGCGAGCAGTACAGACATAAAATCGTTTGCACCTTTGTTTGGTACAAACCACAAGTTTAACGGTTTTATGGATTATTTTTATGTGGGCAACCATGCAAACAGTGTTGGATTAAGGGATTTAAATATGACTTTGGGGTATTCTAAAAATAAGTTTTCTGCAAAATTAATTCCTCATTTATTTTCAGCAGCGGCAGACGTTTTTGATGGCGCAACCAAAATGGATGCTCGCTTAGGAACAGAGATCGATTTCACAATTGGCTATAAAATTGCCAAAGATATCAACCTAAATGCTGGCTTTTCAAAAATGTTTGCAACTGAAACGATGGAAGTTTTAAAAGGGGGCGATAAAGATGAAAATAATTCTTGGGCATGGGTGATGATTACATTTAAACCTAATTTATTTTCTCACAGGACTAATTAAATTTATCAATATATCTTGAGTTGGTTTTTAAGTTTGTCACTTGAAACCAACTTTCGATTTAATACTTATTTCTAAACCAAACCTTTTGCCATTCTCGTTTTAGAATAAGAAAAGACACGGCTTCAGACAACTTAAGAAGATCACTTCCATCTAAAGCTTTTATTTGTTTTTCTGAGACGTCTATTATATAGAGTAAATTTAAATAGTCTGCGAATTTCTCTTGGATAAGGGTGTGAACCGTTTCGTGAAGCACTAATTTTAGGCTTATAGGCAACACTTCATCAGGGAGGTTAAAATCCACATTTGCGCGTGAAAAGTCTTTATTAAGCTGATGAACTAGTTTTTTATATAAATCTAACTGATTCGCTTCGGCAATTAAAGCCTCATAATTTGATGGGAGACTCATTACACAGTTCTATCCATAAGACTGGTTCCAAATGTTTTTAGTACCGTTTTTTTCTCTTCGGAAATTGTTAGCAATTCTAACCCAGAAAATGCTTTTGAAGTGTAGTGTTGAATCGCTTTTTTAGTCGCCTCAGATGATCCTGATGCATTAAAAATTTGCTTTACAATCTCTACTTTGTCTTTAGTGTCTGTAGTTTGTGTACTGAATAAGTTTTTTAACTTTTGTTGGTCTGATTCAGATGAAAATTCCAAAGCCTTTAAATATAAATAGGTTTTTTTATTTTCTATAATATCTCCGCCTACTTGCTTTCCAAACGTTTCTGGATTGCCAAAGGCGTCTAAATAATCATCTTGTAATTGAAAGGCAATCCCCAGGTTTCTCCCGAATTCATAAGAACGATTCTGATCTTCTTCAGATGCACCAGCAATAATAGCACCCATTTTCATAGCAGCTCCAACTAATACTGCTGTTTTGTATTCAATCATTTTAAGATATTCAACAATTGAAACATCATGACGAGTTTCAAAATCAATATCATATTGTTGGCCTTCACAAACTTCTAAAGCAGTTTTACTAAAAAGGATGGCAAGGTTTTGAAAAACGTCTGGAGGGTAGTTTTCAAACAGTTGATATGCCATAATTAGCATTGCATCCCCCGATAAAATTCCAGTATTTAAATCCCATTTTTCATGCACGGTTTGATGGCCTCTACGCAAAGGGGCAGCATCCATAATATCATCGTGAATGAGTGAGAAATTATGAAAAACTTCTACTGCCAAAGCTGCATCTAGTGCACTGTTAGTATCACCCTCAAAACAATCTGCAGTCATAAGAGTCAATACAGGGCGTAAACGCTTTCCGCCCAAATTCAAAATATACTCAATGGGTTCGTAAAGGTTTTTAGGCTCTCGTATGGATTTGTAATCTTCTAAATACGCTAAAAATTGTTTTTGGTACGTTTCAATGGATTTCATGATACAAAAATAAGTGAATTCCTAAAACTATGTTACAAAGCGAAACTAATAAATGTTAAATCTTTGTAAAACTTTGGAAACTTTAATTGTTTTTTTAGTTTCCTGTTGTAAATTCGCAGCACGTTATGAGAGAGAAAATTATATCAAAATCAGAAGAATTATTTTTGTCCCTAGGATTCAAAAGTGTCACAATGGATGATATTGCGAATGCTATTGGTATTTCGAAAAAAACTATTTACACTCATTTTTCAAACAAAACAGAGCTTGTAGAAGTGGTCACATTTTCTATTCTTGATCATATTTCAGAAGGAATTGACAAAATAAATGCAGCCTCTATCAACCCTATTGAAGAGTTGTATGACATCAAAATGTTTGTGATGAATTACTTGAAAAATGAAAGAGTTTCTCCTCAACACCAGCTCAAAAAATATTACCCTCAAATTTATGTCCGCTTAAAAATAAAACAATTTGAAAAAATGCATTCTTCAGTAGAGAATAGTCTTAAAATGGGAATGGATACTGGACTGTTTAGACCCGATATCAATATTGACTTTATTTCAAGAATGTATTTTAATGGGATGACGGGTATTCGAGATATTAGTATTTTTCCAGAAGAACTATTTGATAAAAACTATCTTTTTGAAAGTTACCTTGAATACCATTTACGCGCCATTGTTACAAAAACAGGGTTGAATCTGCTTAACAATTATATAAAATCAAACCTAACGCCAAATGCTTCCTAAATTTATACTCTTTTTACTCATAACTACATCGGTATTTTCTCAACAAGAGATTTCACGATTCTCATTAAAAGAGGCCGTTGATTTTGCGCTTCAAAATAATTCTATAAGCAAAAACGCCGCCCGTGATGTAGAAATTGCCAAACTCCAAAAATGGGAAACAACATCGACTGGATTGCCTCAAATTAAAGCAGCAATTTCTTATAATAACTGGCTAAAACAACAAATATCCTTAATTCCTGCAGAGTTTTTTGGCGGGAGCCCTGGTCAGTTTTCTGAAATTACTTTTGGGACTAAACAAACTATGAATGGAACTGTTACCATTTCACAAAAAATATTTGACGGCTCTTATTTAGTAGGGCTTCAGGCAGCTAAAGTTTATCTTGAAATTTCAGAAAATGCCAAAGAAAAAACAGAAATCGAGCTTCGTAAAATGGTTGCCTATACCTACGGAAATGTATTGCTTTCTGAAGAAAATCTGAAAATTGTAAATTCAAATATTACCTTACTTGAAAAGAATGTTAGAGACCTGACAAAGGTGTATGAGAATGGTTTAATAGAACAAGAAAGTGTCCAGCAGCTACAACTGACATTGGCTAGTTTAAAAAGCAATCAAAGTTATGTCAAACGCTTAAAGACAATTGCGTACCAAATGTTTAATAACACCCTTGGTCTTGATTTAGAATCTTCTGTAGAACTAACAAATGACTTGAACCAATTGATCGCGATGTACACTTCGCTGGCACCATTAGAATCTATTCTAGAAGTAGAAAATGTGGTGGATTATAAAATTGCGTTCAATGATTTAAAAGGGAAGGAACTGTTGTTGAAATTAGAAAAAAGTAAAGCATTGCCAACTATTGATGCGTTCCTAAACGGCAGCTATTCTGGGAATAATAATCAATTCGGTTTCTTAGATAGTTCTCAAAATTGGTTTGGAGCTTCTCTGTTTGGAGTCTCAATGAAAATACCCGTTTTCAGTTCCTTTGGACGCAGCGCTTCTACTAAAAAAGCCCGTCTCAATTTTGAGAAATCGAAGTCTCTTTTAAAAGAAACATCCGAAAAAATTAAATTAGAAATCTCACGCGCAAGAAGTGAATACGAATTTGCTGTTGAAGATCTTGACATCAAAAAAGAAGCCCTTGAGCTTTCAGGAAATATCGCCCAAAAAAATGAAATAAAGTTTTTTGAAGGACTGACAACTAGTTTCGATCTATCTCAGGCACAACGCCAATTATATACTGCACAACAAGACTATTTACAGTCAATGCTAAATATTCTCATTAAGAGAATTGATTTAGAAGCACTTATTAACCCACCTCTTAAAAATTAGAAAATGAAATACTCCCACAATACAACCCTTATGAAAAATATATTTTCACTTTTGATTTTATCCTTTGTGCTTTCTTGTAACACTACGGACAAAGAATCTAAATCCTTGAGCGACCTGAAAACAAAAAAGGCTGGGCTTATAGAACAGATGGACCGCATTGGGACAGAACTAAAAGATGTTGAGAAAGCTATTTCGGAATTAGATACTCTAAAAAAACTAATGACTGTGACTGCTATCAAGGCAGAGGTCAAAGATTTTAATCATTATATTGATGTACAGGGAACTGTAAAAGCCGATCAAACCGTCGATCTTCGTGCAGAAATGGGTGGTACCGTCACGGCTATTTTGGTTAAAGAAGGGCAAAATGTTTCAAAAGGACAAATCTTAGCGACCTTAGATAGTGATGTTATCGATAGTTCTGTTTTACAATTAAAAACACAACTCTCCTTAGCAACGACTACTTTTGAGCGTCAGGCCAGACTTTGGGAACAGAATATTGGAAGTGAAATTCAATACTTGCAGGCAAAAGCTCAAAAAGAGGGTTTAGAAAACAGTGTGAAAAGTTTGAGAGCACAAGCAAGAAAAATGAAAATAATTGCTCCATTTTCAGGAATCATCGATCAGATTTATGCGAAAACTGGAGAACTTACCTCCCCTCAAAAACCATTTTTAAAACTTGTGAATCTAAGCAAGGTTTATGTTGAAAGTGAAGTTACTGAGACCTATTTGAAATCAATCAAAAAAGGGACCGCAGTCCTCTTAAACTTTCGTTCTATCGGTCAAACCACTGAAGCAAAGATATCCCAAGTTGGGAATTTTATCAATCCGAATAATCGAAGCTTTAAAACGCGTATTGATCTAAAAAACCCTGACAATGAGTTAAAAGCAAACTTACTTGCAGACATTAAAATAAATGATTTTAGAGCCAATGGAGTTGTCATCCCATCACGACTTGTACAAAAAGATCGTGACAACAAAACCTTTGTTTATACAATTGAGCCTAGGGAAAATAACCACAAAATTGTAAAAACATATGTGACCTCAACCATGAGTTACGACAACCAATCGTACATTTCTGAGGGGCTTGATTCCAATTCGGTTTTAGTAGATAAAGGCGCACGACTTGTCAATAATAATGAAGATGTAACTCTTTTACAACAGTAACTATGAGCACTAAAAAAATAAAAGAATTTAAGCTTTCTTCTTGGGCGATATCAAATCGCATGACCGTTTCTGTTATTACGTTTATCATTGTGTTGAGTGGATTACTTTCATATACAGGAATGGCACGTGAAAATTTTCCAGAAATCATTATCCCGCAAATTTATGTAGCAACGCCTTACCCTGGAAATTCAGCATTGGATGTAGAAAAACTCATTACCAAGCGATTAGAAAAAGAAATAAACTCAATCACTGGGGTTGATAAAATTACATCTAATTCAATTCAGGGCTATTCTAGTATTGTGGTGGAATTTAGTTTTGATTATACGCCAAGTGAAGCACTTCAAAAAGTTAAGGACAAAGTCGATATTGCCATGGCTGATCCTGACTTCCCTAAGGACTTACCTTCGGAACCGAGTGTTTCGGAAATGAATTTTAGCGAACGAATTCCAATTATGAATATTAATTTGTCTGGCGAATTTTCGATGGATCAACTTAAGGAATATGCCGAATATTTAGAAGATGAAATTGAAGAACTTTCGGAAATTTCGAGTGTTGATATTCGGGGTGTTCAAGAGAAGGAACTTGAAATTGCGGTAGATTTATATAAAATGGAAGCTTCAAAAATAAGCTTCAATGACATTGAAAATGCAGTTGCTTTTGAAAATATGAGCATTTCAGGAGGCGATATTTTGGAGAATGGCATCCGAAGAACCGTTCGGATTTTGGGGGAATTTAATGACCCTTTAGCCGTCAGAGATATCATAATAAAACAAGAAAAGGGCAATATTGTTTACTTAAGAGATATTGCTGAGGTGGATTTCAAAGAACAGGAAAAAGAGAGTTTTGCTCGCGAATACCTGCAACCGGTTGTAATGTTAGATGTTAAAAAAAGAGGGGGGCAAAACCTTCTTAAGGCTTCCACAAAAATTGATGCAATTATAGAAGAGGCCGCTGCGAATGTGTTTCCTCAAAATTTAATAATTTCTAAGACAAACGACCAGTCTAATGATACCCGTACGATGGTGTCCGATCTTGAAAACAGTATCATATTAGGGGTTATTTTAGTGGTCGCTGTCCTCTACTTCTTTTTAGGGTTTAGAAATGCATTGTTTGTTGGGATTGCCATTCCATTGTCGATGTTTTTATCGTTTTCAATATTGAGTTTTATGGGAGTTACCCTTAACACAATGGTGTTATTCTCTTTAGTTATTGCACTGGGAATGTTGGTTGACAATGGCATTGTAGTGGTTGAAAACGTGTATCGCTTGATGGACGAAGGCTACCCAAGAATTAAAGCTGCTAAACTAGGTGTCGGAGAAGTGGCAATGCCAATTATTGCATCTACCGCCACTACATTGGCCGCATTTTTACCTTTGATTTTGTGGGAAGGGATTATGGGAGAATTTATGAAATGGCTTCCAATTACACTGATTATCGTATTGAGTTCATCCTTGTTTGTTGCTCTCATTATCAATCCGATGTTGATCTCTGTGTACATGAAAGTAGTGCCTAAAAAAGAGTCTAAAGTCCCATTTATTTCAAAGTTAGAGAACCTCTATGAACGCTTTTTGAGCTTTGCACTAAAAGGCAAAAAACCTGCAAGTATTATTGTTGGAACATTTGGATTGTTAATTCTTGCTGCTTTTTTAATGTACACATTTCCACCAAAAATATTATTTTTTCCAAATACTGATGCCAAACAAGTTTTTGTATTTATCGAATACCCAATTGGAACAGATATCGAGGAAACGAATCTTATTTCAATGGAAATTGAAAAAGATATAGAAGACTATTTTAAAAAATATGAGGTTGATGGCAAAAACTTTCTGGTAACTTCTGTTATAGGGCAAGTTGGCGAAGGTACGTCTGACCCATCACGAGGTCAAGAAGGTGGGAAATCACCAAATAAGGCGCGAATCACGGTCGATTTTGTTAAATATCAAGACCGTCAAGGCATCAGTACAGAAGATGTTCTCAAAGATGTTCGTAATGTTATTCAGGGCTACCCTGGAGTCAGTATTGTGGTAGACAAACCTGCGGACGGTCCACCAACAGGCGCTCCTATAAACATTGAAGTAAAAGGCGATGATTATGTTTTAATTTTAGAAACTGCAAACCAATTAAAATCATTCATCAATAACTCAAATATTGGGGGGATTGAAGAATTAAAATTAGATATCGATCAGGGGAAACCAGAGATGTTAATTTCTGTAGATCGTCAAAAAGCAAGACGATTGGGTGTTTCAACAGGTCAAATTGGAGCTAACTTACGTACCGCATTGTATGGTAAAGAAATTTCAACATATAAAAATGAAGATGATGATTACCCTATTAATCTCCGACTTAAAGATGAGATGCGTTATAATAAATCTGCTTTACTAGATCAAAAAATTACGTTTAGAAACCAAAGCGATGGTCAGATAAAACAAGTGCCTATTTCGGCAGTAGCAACAACAGAAAACCAATCGTCCTTTAGTGCGATTAAACGTATTAATTTAGATAGAGTGGTCACTGTATATTCAAATGTTTTAAATGATTATAACGCCACAGAAGTCAATGATAAAATTAGAGCTATTGCTGAAAAATTTGAGGTCCCAAAAAACATCTCGATTAGCTTTACTGGAGAACAAGAAAAGCAAGCCAAAGAAATGGCTTTTCTGAGTCGCGCACTTTTGATAGCGGTACTTTTAATTTTCTTAATCTTGGTGGCACAGTTCAATTCTGCGACAACGCCTATCATTATTTCAATCTCTGTTTTTCTAAGTTTGATTGGGGTACTCTTTGGACTCCTTATTTTTAGAATGGACTTTGTAGTGCTTATGACCATGATTGGAATCATCTCTCTCGCTGGAATTGTTGTTAATAATGCCATCGTTTTAATTGATTATATCAATCTTACCATCACTCGTAAACTAAGGGAACTAGGGTTGGAAGAAACGGGCAAACTCACGCCATCACTTCTGGTGGAATGTGTAGTAGAAGCTGGCAGGACGCGTTTAAGACCTGTATTGCTAACTGCTATTACAACTATTTTAGGATTACTTCCGTTAGCATTGGGGATCAATATTAATTTTAGAACTCTAATTACACAACTGAATCCAAATTTTTATATAGGTGGAGAAAACGTTGCATTCTGGGGGCCAATGGGCTGGGCTATTATCTTTGGTTTGTCGTTTGCTACATTTTTAACCCTAGTTGTAGTTCCTATATTATTTTATTTAATTAATAAATTGAAAACAAAAAAGGTTAAAGTCGTTTCCTAAGCCTATCGATTTTAATTTTTAAATGTTAAATTTGCGCAACTAATTTAGTCTTATGTACAGAAGTCATCATTGTGGTCAGTTAAGAACCTCAAACATTAACGAAGAAGTAACCCTTTCTGGGTGGGTACAAAAATCACGCGATAAAGGGTTTGTAATCTGGGTAGATTTAAGAGATCGCTACGGGATTACACAACTTATTTTTGATGCCGAACGCACCCCAGAAACGATGATGACCATGGCTAAAAGTCTTGGACGTGAGTTTGTCATACAAGTCACTGGTACTGTTATTGAACGTGCTTCCAAAAACCCTAATTTAAAAACTGGTGATATTGAAATTTTGGTTTCAAAACTAACCGTTTTGAATGAAGCGAATGTTCCGCCTTTTACAATTGAAGACCAAACCGATGGTGGTGAAGAACTTCGTATGAAATACCGCTACTTAGACATTCGAAGAAACCCAGTAAAAAATAATTTAATTTTTAGACATAAAGTAACGCAAGAAGTACGTTCGTATTTGTCATCACAAGAATTTATTGAAGTTGAAACTCCTTACTTAATCAAATCAACCCCAGAAGGGGCTCGTGATTTTGTAGTTCCAAGTCGAATGAATGAAGGACAGTTTTATGCACTTCCGCAATCGCCACAAACCTTCAAGCAACTATTAATGGTTGGGGGTATGGACAAGTACTTTCAGATTGTAAAATGTTTTAGAGATGAAGATTTAAGAGCCGACAGACAACCTGAATTTACAC
>JABAYY010000095.1 GCA_018608765.1 Flavobacteriaceae bacterium | reverse complement strand
CATTATTTAATTTTATCATGATAGAAAAGATCCATAAACTTATAGAAGAAGCTGAAACTTTTTCAACACAATCCTTAGAAGAACTAGAAGTATTCCGTATTAAGTTTCTTGGAAAAAAAGGGCTTTTGAATGATCTGTTTGCAAGCTTTAAAGAAGTTCCTAATGAACAAAAAAAGGACTTTGGACAAGCTATAAATAAATTAAAAAGTGTCGCTCAAGAAAAGGTAAGTTCTTTAAAAGGAACCTTAGAAAACAGCTCAAATGAATCCTCTCTTTTTGGCGATTTGTCGCGGCCTGGTGAACCTTTTAATATTGGTGCTAGACACCCTATTTCGCTAGTAAAAAATCAAATTATTGATATCTTTTCGCGAATTGGATTTAATGTGAGTGAAGGTCCAGAGGTTGAAGATGATTGGCATAACTTCACAGCTTTAAACTTACCAGAACACCACCCCGCAAGAGACATGCAGGATACGTTTTTTATACAAACAGACCCCGATATATTATTAAGAACACATACGAGCTCGGTGCAGGTGCGTTATATGGAAAACAACAAGCCGCCTATCCGTACTATATCGCCCGGGAGAGTGTATAGAAACGAGGCGATTTCGGCCCGTTCCCATTGTTTCTTCCACCAAGTAGAGGGGTTATATATTGACAAAAACGTGAGTTTTGCAGACCTCAAACAAACACTACAATATTTTACAACAGAACTTTTTGGGAAATCAAAAATTAGGTTACGTCCTTCTTATTTTCCGTTTACAGAGCCGAGCGCAGAAGTTGACGTGTATTGGGGGCTAGAAACCGAAACAGACTATAAAATGACCAAAGGAACTGGATGGTTAGAAATTATGGGGTGTGGTATGGTAGATCCAAATGTCCTTGAAAATTGTGGGATTGATTCTAAAGAATATTCCGGTTTTGCCTTTGGTATGGGGATTGACAGAATTGCATTGCTGTTGCACCAAATTAGTGACATTCGATTATTAAGCGAGAATAACGTTCGTTTTTTAGAGCAATTTAAAAGCGCACTGTAAACACTTTTTTTTGAGAAAAGACATTCACATTCCGGAAGTAAAAGGTGTTTATATTGCAGTCGTTCATGAGTATAATGACGCTTATAAAGTTTATGATTGGAATGCCTATATCATCAACGATAAATCTGTAGATTTAGAAATGGTGATTATTGTCACTAAGGGCTATTCCGAAGACAAAAAAACAGCCACTTTTAGAAAAAAAGTTGAAGTTCTCCCTGCTAAAAGTTATGCGAAAATTGAACTGCTTTTAGAAGATATTTTATCTATAAACAATGTGTTTAACGTCACTTTCTTTGAAGATACTAAATTACTTGAAAAATCATTTGAATTCAGAAAAAACACTATCAATGAAAAGGCACTTCAACAAATTCCTCTTATGAGTATGAAAGGTGTTTTAAGGTCTTAAACCCTAGCTAAGTTTTTCTGTAAGTTTTTTAAACGCTTTTTTAGCGTTTTTGTTCATGTACAAAACCTCATAAACAGTATCGATAATCGGAGTTTGGGCGGGTTTTTCTTTACTTTGATTAATTTGGTAAGCGCTTTTTGTAGCGTAATACCCTTCAGCAATCATGCTCATTTCCATTTGTGCAGATTTAACAGTATAACCTTTCCCAACCATGTTTCCAAACATTCTATTTCTAGAAAACAAGGAGTAACAGGTTACCAATAAATCTCCTAAATAAACCGTTTCATTAATGTTTCGTTTCATTTTATGAGCTTTTTTAATGAACCGTTTCATTTCGCGAGTAGCATTACTCATTAGAACACTTTGAAAGTTATCGCCGTATCCTAGACCGTGCGCAATTCCGGCTGCAATAGCATATATGTTTTTTAACATTGCCGCATATTCCGCTCCTACAACATCATCATTTGTACTCGTTCTTATATAATTGCTCGAAAATTGTTCGGCTATATCGCTTGCTACATCAAGATCCGCACAGGCAATCGTCAGGTATGAAAGGCGTTCTAAGGCTACTTCCTCTGCATGACATGGACCCGACAAAACTACAATATTGTTTAAATCAACACCATGGTTTTGATGAATGTGTTCGCCCACTAAAAGTCCTGATTCAGGAATAATTCCTTTCACCGCTGACATAATTATTTTAGAAGAAATATCAGCTGTTAACTTTTGAAGCTCACTTTCAATGAAGGCAGACGGAATCGCAAATATTAATACATCTGCAGCCTCGGCTACTTTATTAATATCCGTGTTTAAGTCTAGCTGGTCAGTGTTGAGTTCTACAGAGCTTAAATAGGAAGGGTTATGCTCTTCAGATATAATATGATCAATGGTTTGCTGTTTTCGAACATACCAACCTACTTGGTCACTGTTTTCGCAGAGCATCTTAACGATTGCTGTTGCCCAGCTTCCGCTTCCAAAAACTGCATATTTCAAATCTGAAGACATTTAAATGGTGTTTTAGCGTTCAAAAGTACTAAAATAATACGTTCTAAGCTTAGATGCCGTAAGCCTTACTTGAATTTATTTTCTATAATTTCCAAAAACCGGGCTTCTATTTCTTCTTGACCTTCCCAGTTATTGTAGTCGGGCTTAATAATTGAATCTAATAAATTCATTGCTTCGTCATGCGAATCTAAAGTACTCAATTGAGACAGCACACGCTCGTAATCTTCGTTGCTGTTTTCAAATAGATTTTTAACAAAAGCCAGTCGATCGTTTAATCCGATTTGAAATCCCTGTGTTTTTAGTTGGTCGTTTAAAGAGGTTTGAGGTGGTTCTGGAGAAACTGCGTCGAAAATTGGAAGCTGGGCATAACTTGGAGACAGCTCGTTAAGGTCATGCACAACTGTTTCTGTTGGTTCGTTCATAGCATCTATGATTGTGTCAACTTCGATTGTTTCTTCAGGCATTTGGGCAACCATATCTTTAATTTTTTCTATCGCTGGTTCCATGATAGCTTCCTCTTCCTCGACGTCTATATTTACAAACGTTTTGTCGGCAACCTCAACAGAATCCGTAACCGTATTGTTAAACGCCCCTTCAAGTGCATTAAAAAATGAAGTGTCCATTCCAACAAAATCAGACGTTTCTCCATCGTGATTGTTTTCTATAAACTTTAGGACTGTAATTTTTTGATAAAGCAACGCTATCTCAGAGTGCATTTTTTCTAGATCTTCTCTCCCCGTAAGTTTGAGGATTCTATGGGCGATACTTATTAATTCTGACTCTAGTTTTTTTTTCATGATGCTATATTAAATAATTGATACCCGGTTTTTAATGCTTGTAATCTTAATATTAATGATATTTTATAACTTTTAAATTTATACTTTTGATTTTTAATAAATTTATGTCACCTTTATAAAAACGTTAGTAAATTTCGTTTGGTGTTAAAATTACAAAATGTTTCTCGAAAATACAGTAAACCCTAAAGAACAATTTGGTTGGATCGAAGTCATCTGCGGATCGATGTTTTCTGGAAAGACTGAAGAATTAATTCGTCGCTTGCGACGGGCTCAATTTGCCAAACAAAAAGTTGAGATTTTTAAGCCTGCCATTGATGTTCGTTACGATGATGAAATGGTCGTTTCTCATGATGCAAATGAAATTCGTTCTACGCCAGTGCCTTCTGCTTCAAACATCCCGCTTCTGGCAGACGGATGTGACGTTGTTGGTATTGATGAAGCCCAGTTTTTTGATGATGAAATTGTAAACGTCTGTAACGACCTTGCTAATAAAGGGGTTCGTGTAATTGTCGCCGGGCTTGATATGGACTTTAAGGGAAACCCTTTTGGGCCAATGCCTAATTTGATGGCTACAGCAGAATATGTTACCAAAGTACACGCTGTGTGTACCCATACGGGAAACTTAGCCCAATACAGTCATCGTAAATCTAAAAATGACAACCTTGTGCTTTTGGGTGAAGTTGACGAATATGAGCCTCTCAGTCGAGCCGCTTATTACAAAGCGCTCACAAAAGAAAAGCTTCAAGACATGGATGTGGTGAGTCCTGTGGATGTCGATGCGAATAAAAAAAAATCTAATGTCTAAGGTTACAGAAACCACTTTAGAAATTAACCTAGCTTCTTTAAAGCATAATTTTGAGTTCCTAAAATCAAAACTCAATGAAAACACTCTCTTTTTAGCGGTCGTAAAAGCGTTTGCATACGGAAGTGATGCATCTGTAATTGCCGATTGTCTTCAAAAAATGGAGATTGACTATTTTGCTGTAGCCTATATTAACGAAGGAATTACTCTTAGAAAAGCCGGAATTACAACACCTATTTTGGTGCTGCACCCTCAAGAAGACAATCTGAGTCTTGCAATAGAACATTGTTTAGAGCCTAGTTTATACACCTTAAAAATACTGAAAGCATTTGAGAGTTTAGCACAGCAACGCAATCTCAAGGATTATCCTGTTCATATTAAATTTAATACTGGCTTAAATCGTCTCGGATTTGAACCAAACGAACTGGATTTAGTTGTTGAGCAACTTTCTAAAACCAGTACTTTGAAAGTGAAATCCCTATTTTCTCATTTGGCGGCAAGTGAAGATTTAGAAGAAAAAGCCTTTACTCTGGGTCAAATAGAACTTTATAAATCGCTTTCTACAGCCTTTATTAAAAAGTTAGGACATCCCGTTATCAGACATTTGTGTAATACTTCAGGGGTGCTTAATTACCCCGAGGCACATTTTGATATGGTGCGTTGTGGGATTGGGCTCTACGGATATGGCAACTCCGATAAAGACACTAAAAACTTTCAGCCTATTGCATCCTTAAAATCTGTGATTTCACAAATTCATCTTGTTACAAAAGGAAAAAGTGTGGGATATAACCGTGGGTTTATAAGTCCTCATGATTCAAAAATTGCAACGATTCCTATTGGGCACGCCGATGGAATTGGAAGGCATTTTGGTCATGGCGTTGGGATTGTGTCAATCGGGCTCCAAAAAGCGCCTATCGTTGGGAATGTGTGTATGGATATGATTATGGTAGATGTGACAGCTATTGAATGTGCAGAAGGTGATGAGGTCGTGCTATTTGGCCCTGAGTTCTCCGCGGAAACAAGTGCTGCCGCTGCAAACACCATTTCTTATGAACTTATAACGGGGATCTCTCAACGAGTGAAACGCAGGATCCTAAATACATAGGCTAAATCACTTACGATTTTAGATTACATTCCATTGGAAATCTCCTAAAAAAACAACTCTTTTTAACGAAATTCATAAAGAAGGAAGGGTTCGGTCTTCTTTTTTTATTTTACTTCTTTTATTCTCAGTTTATTTACTAATTTTATCAGCTTAATTAAAGATATAGAATAATGAAAGTTGCAGTTGTAGGCGCTACCGGTATGGTAGGAGCCGTTATGTTAAAATTACTTGAGGAGCGTCAGTTTCCTTTAACGGAACTAATTCCAGTTGCTTCACAACGTAGCGTTGGAAAAAAAATAAGCTATAAAGGGGTTGACCATACCATTGTTGGCCTTGAGACAGCTGTTGAAATGCGTCCGGATATTGCTATTTTTTCTGCTGGGGGAGACACTTCACTAGAATGGGCTCCAAAATTTGCTGAAGCTGGAACAACTGTTATAGACAACTCTTCTGCGTGGCGAATGGATCCCACAAAAAAATTAATTGTTCCTGAAATTAATGCTTCAATCTTAACGGCTGAAGACAAAATTATCGCCAATCCAAACTGCTCAACAATTCAACTAGTGATGGCATTGTCACCATTGCACGATAAGTATAAAATGAAGCGTGTGGTTGTTTCTACCTACCAATCTGTTTCTGGAACAGGAGTTAAAGCTGTCCAACAACTAGAAAACGAGATTAGTGGGGTTAAAGGTGAAATGGCCTATCCTTATCCGATAGGAAGAAATGCTTTGCCGCACTGTGATGTCTTTCTTGAAAATGGATATACCAAAGAAGAAATGAAACTAGCGATGGAGCCACAAAAAATATTAGACGACAGCTCCTTTGCCATTACAGCTACAGCGGTTCGAATTCCTACTGCGGGTGGACACTCTGAATCCGTTAATGTTCAGTTTGAAAATGATTTTGAGCTTCATGATGTTCGAACTATTTTGAGTCATTCCGACGGAGTAACCGTACAAGACAATACAGATACAAACACGTATCCAATGCCTATATATGCAAACGGAAAGGACGATGTTTTTGTGGGTCGAATCCGACGTGATGAAACACAAATAAACACTTTAAATATGTGGATTGTTTCGGATAATTTAAGAAAGGGCGCTGCTACAAACACCATTCAAATTGCGGAATATCTGGTAGCTAATATATTATAGACTCTTAGATGCTCTCAATAACCAATGTCTCTTTTCGGTATAAGGACCGTGCGGTATTAAAGACTGTTTCAGCGTCCGTTCAAAGCGGAGAGTGTTTGGCTATTGTAGGAGAAAGTGGTTCAGGAAAAAGCACACTTCTAAAGCTTGTTTTCGGACAAATGGATGTCGATGACGGTACAATCTTTTGGAAAGAGCAAGCTATTTTGGGTCCTAAAAACAAACTTGTTGTTGGACATGATTTCATGAAATATGTGGCACAAGAATTTGATTTAATGCCCTACACCAGTGTTTCCGAAAATATCGGAGACCATCTTTCTAATTTTTTTCCGGATGAAAAAAAATCCCGGGTTAAAGAACTGATTGAAGTTGTAGAACTAGAGGGGTTTGAAGACACAAAAGTGCAGTTTTTAAGTGGGGGTCAAAAGCAACGTGTTGCCTTGGCAAGAGCCATTGCAAAACGCCCAGAGATTATTCTTTTAGACGAGCCTTTTAGTCACATCGATAATTTTAAAAAACAGTCCTTAAGGCGTAATTTATTCGCTTATTTAAAAGTAAACAATATTGCTTGTGTATTGGCAACACATGACAAAAATGATGTTTTATCATTTGCCGATCAAATGATGGTGCTACACAAAGGCAGTGTCATGAAAATAGATTGTCCAAGCACTATTTATTCAAATCCAGGTCATCCGTTAATAGCTGCTTTTTTTGACGAATTCAGCAATGTTAATGGCGAATTGTATTACGCGCATCAAATTACTGTAGTGGATGATGGTCCCCTAAAAGCCATTGTAAAACACAGCTTCTATAAAGGGCATTATTTCTTAATAGAAGCAGAGCTCAATGAAACAGTTGTTTGTTTCAAGAACGCAACTGCACTGAAAGCAAACTCTGTGGTTTCATTGTGTTTGAAGCGTTAATTTCGCTCTTTTTGTTCAAGAACATTTTGGATTATCAATTTAAAATATTAAATTACATCTTTCTAATTTAAAGCCTAAACTATGCCTTATTTCTTAATTTTTTTAATTGTTTTCGGATTCTTAATTTTTTTAGCCGCTTTTTTTACGGTCAAACAACAAACTGCTGCTATTATTGAGCGTTTTGGAAAATTTCACAGCATTCGACAATCTGGACTCCACTTGAAAATCCCTTTAATAGATCGTATTTCTGGGCGTCTGAGCTTAAAAATCCAACAATTGGATGTTTTAATTGAGACTAAAACACTGGATGACGTATTTGTGCGTCTCAAGGTTTCTGTTCAGTTTAAAGTTATTAAAACCAAAGTTTACGATGCTTTTTATAAATTGGATTATCCTCACGATCAAATTACTTCTTATGTGTTTGATGTGGTAAGAGCGGAAGTTCCAAAAATGAAGCTTGACGATGTCTTTGTTAAAAAAGATGATATAGCCATTGCTGTCAAGTCTGAACTAAACCAAGCCATGATGGATTATGGTTATGACATCATAAAAACCTTAGTGACGGATATTGATCCAGATGCCCAGGTTAAAGAAGCGATGAACCGAATTAACGCTTCAGAACGCGAAAAAATAGCGGCTCAATTTGAAGGGGATGCTGCCCGTATCCTCATTGTTGAAAAAGCAAAAGCAGAGGCAGAAAGCAAGCGCCTTCAAGGGCAAGGTATTGCTGACCAACGTCGTGAAATTGCACGTGGTTTAGAAGAGTCTGTTGAGGTCTTAAATAAGGTGGGGATTAATTCTCAAGAAGCGTCCGCATTGATTGTTGTAACCCAACATTATGACACGCTTCAGTCTATAGGTCAAGAAACAAATAGCAACCTTATTTTGTTGCCTAATTCACCACAAGCAGGCAGTAATATGCTGAATGATATGGTGGCGAGTTTTACAGCTAGTAACCAGATTGGTGAAGCCATGAAAAATGGCCCTAAGAAAGTGTTACCAAAAAAATAGGTTCCCTTAAAAATAGAAAAACTCCCATAATTATTAATAATTATGGGAGTTTTTTTATGACTGATAATTTGCTCTAACTCGTTTATCGTTTTACTGATCCACCAGGGTTTGATGAGGCTGCGTTGTTTGTCATTGAAAGTGTGGTGTGATCCATCGCGGTTCCAGGAACCATTGCTACTAATGGTTTTAACAAAAATGGATTTGGACTGTTATCTGGGTCGGGCTCCACCGAAATAACAACTTTTTGTCCAGATAAATCCGTTGGAAAAGTAAGTCCTGAGGGTGCTGCCATTAAAAAATCTTCACCTGGAAATGGAGGTCCTCCCATTGTCCCGCTAAAGACGTCAGATGCATCAGCTCCTGAAACAGTTGTGAATTTTCCTGTTGAAACAGGTGTTGTTCCTATAACCGCCCAACCTTCGTATTTCCATCCTGATGGCAAACTGGGAAGCGTTAAACCTCCTGATGGAGGTGATGTTGTAAGGTCTAACCACCAGACACCGCTTTTCTCGTTTGTATTCATTCCATTAGTTGGGGTCGCTAGGACGTATTTCCCCGTTGCAGTCATAAAATCAGTCCCCAATGCCGATTCGTGATTTGTAGAAACAGTCGCAGAAGTCCCGTTGTTAGTAAAGTTACCTGCTAAAATATGTACACTGCTTGGAGCTGTATTTGGATCTGGGTTTGGTTCAATTGTAAGTACATAGGCCAGGGCTGTAGAAAGCGTGTTTGCGTCCATAGAAAAACTTGTTTTGGATAGTACTCCAGAAGCATTTACAGAAAAGGTGCCTGCGGAGACAGGGCCGCTTTCCAAAATAATCCAGTTTTCGTAAAGATAACCAGAGCCTAAGTCTTCAAGCCCTGTAAGGCTGAGTGTTAAGTTTTTGGTGTCGTTGTCGTCGTCATTGGAGCTACAACTTATTACTGTTGTAAATCCGAAGATGAGGATTAAAAAATAGAGTGAAACAGTGGTTTAAATTTGATTTGCTGCTTCGCTTAATAGCGGGTGCGCATCTGATTTTGCGGTGGTTATAAATGCATCTATTAGGTCGTTTTTTTCTTGACCTTTTTCTAAAAGTACTTTTAAAGTTAGTGCAACCGCTATGCGTGTTCCAACTTTTTTTGCTGCTGTATTAAATAGGGGTTCTAAATCTTCGTATGAAACATCCTTCGCTAATAACTGAATTTCTGCTTTGACTTTTTGTTGTTTTTCTTCTGGAAGGTTTGTGTATTTTTTACCAAGCTGTTTTATAACATCTATTGGTTTTCGTTTTGACGCCTGAGCTGCTGGCTGTTGTTTGGTTGGCTGGGTTTGTTTTGGTTCTTTTTTAGCCCAAGCATCTCTTAGTCCTACGGTCTTATTAAACACCAAATTGGTTGCGAAGCTATCTTTATCTACATTAAAATAACCAATGCGTTGAAATTGAAATTGCTCTCCGATGCTGGCGGTTTTAACGTGTGGCTCTACATGTGCTTTTCTCACTTTTAGAGAATCTGGATTCACAAATGTTGAATAGTCTTCTGTTTGGCTATCGGGGGCTTCGTGTAAAAATAAACGGTCATATTCTCTTACCTCTACCTCTACTGCGTGTGTAATAGACACCCAGTGTAGGGTTCCCTTAACCTTTCGAAGGCTTTCGGGGGTTCCACTGCCGCTTAAACTGCTTGGGTCATAAGTACAGTGTATTTCTGTAATTACACCATTAGAGTCTTTTAAAACGCTTTCAGCTTTTATAATAAACGCGTTTTTTAGACGCACTTCTTTTCCAAGAGAGAGTCTAAAATATTTACTATTGGCTTCTTCCTTAAAATCATCACGTTCTATGTAAAGGTTTTTAGAAAACGGTACTTTTCTAGAGCCTGCGCTTTCATCTTCTGGGTTGTTTTCTGCTTCCAACCATTCGTCTTTCCCTTCACTATAGTTTTGAATTACCAATTTTATTGGGTCTAATACAGCCATAATTCGAGCTGCTTTTTTATTGAGATCTTCACGAACACAAAACTCTAAAAGGGAGACGTCAATAATATTATCACGTTTAGCGACCCCCACCTTTTCTATAAAATTACGAATAGATGTTGGGGTATAGCCACGGCGTCTTAAGCCAGAAATAGTTGGCATTCGCGGATCGTCCCAGCCATTTACAAGTTTGTCTTCTACCAGTTTTAACAGCTTTCGCTTACTCATAATGGTATAGCTTAAGTTTAAACGGGCAAATTCACGTTGCTTTGGAATTAAAAGTAAAGAGTCGTTGTTATAATTTGATACACTCTTTTTAAACCAGTCGTATAGGTCTCTATGGGGTTTAAATTCTAGCGAGCATAAGGAGTGTGAAATCTGTTCTAAATAATCACTTTCACCATGCGTCCAGTCATACATTGGGTAAATACACCAAGTAGATCCTGTGCGGTGGTGTTCCGAATGAAGGATACGGTACATTAGCGGGTCACGCATCAACATGTTGACATGCTTCATGTCTATTTTAGCCCTTAATACGTGGGTTCCTGCTTTAAATTCGCCATTTTTCATTTGCTCAAAAAGAGCTAAATTTTCTTCTACAGATCTATTTCTAAAGGGTCCGTCTACACCTGGTTGAGTGGGGGTTCCTTTTTGAGTCGCCATAGATTCGCTCGATTGTGAGTCTACATAGGCTTTACCGTCTTTAATCATTTGAACGGCCCAAGTGTGTAGTTGCTCAAAGTAATCAGAAGAATAAACTTCTTTATCCCATTTATACCCTAACCAAGCAACATCTTCTTTTATCGCGTCTACGTACTCTTGGTCTTCTTTGGTGGGGTTGGTGTCATCAAAACGTAAATTAACCGGCGCATTATATTTTTCTCCCAGTCCAAAACTAATTCCAATGGCTTTTGTATGACCTATGTGAAGGTAACCGTTGGGTTCTGGAGGAAAGCGGAAGCGGAGCTTGTTTTGTGGCAAGCCAGCTTTTAAATCTTCTTCAATTATTTGCTCTAAAAAATTGAGCGGTTTGTGCGTTTCTGACATAATAATGTGTATTTCTTGGATAAATACGCAGCAAAATTAATCAAATAAAAAGTTTATAGATATATCTTCGGTATAATTATTATTTTTATCGAAATAAAAAAAAGAAAATGGGAGTTATTAAGGTTGAAAATATAAAGGTATATGCATACCACGGGTGTCTGAGCGAAGAAACCATTATTGGAAGTGATTATAGGGTAGATGTAAGTGTGGTGGCTGATTTAGAAAAATCAGCTAAGACAGATGCTTTAAACGACACGGTGGACTACGTCACTTTAAACGCTATTGTGGTAGAAGAAATGCATATTCCTGCAAAATTATTAGAAACGGTTGCAAAACGGATCATTAATCGAATTTTTAAAAATTGTGATACGGTTGAATCGGTGTCGGTGTCCGTATCGAAAATTAACCCACCAATTGGCGGGGATGTAGAAAGGGTGACAATTGTGCTGAGTGAATCGCGCTAAAACCAAATTAAGAAAATGCTTGATTAACCGTTCTAGGGATGGTTTCTTTTCTTTTATCTTGTGTAATGTTTAAATTTGCTTAAATTTGCGTTCCTTTTTGGGCGTCTTGGCCGAGTGGCTAGGCAGAGGTCTGCAAAACCTTCTACAGCGGTTCGAATCCGCTAGACGCCTCAAGTTATAAAGACCACAACTTATATCGGTTGTGGTTTTTTTATTCTCTTATTTCTTCAATAATCGTTTGTGGATTTAATTTATCTTTTGGTAAAAAACCTTTAGTAATCAAAACCATTCCACATATAAGTAAAATAATTCCTAGTAATTTTTTAATTTTTAAAATTATTTTAGGGGTTAGTTGTTTTTTTAGTTGCTTAGCTAACAGTATTTTAAATAAATCTGTGATAAAATAAGCTACGATCAGCGATCCAAAAAACACATAAAAACGATTAATATCATTTTCTAGACTTGGACCTGTTACTATGATTATACCTAACCAAAAAATCAATACACCTACGTTGATAAAGTTGAGTAAAAAGCCTTTAATAAATAACTCTATATAATTAACCTTAAAGGATTTAGATAGTTGTGCTTTGAGATCGTTTCGTTTTGGTTTTTTTAGAAAAATTATCAATCCATAGACTGCTAAAATAGTACCTCCAAACACGTATAAACCGGGTTGGTTGCTTAAGTTTTCTAATAATTGGAAACTACTAAAATAAGCCACTCCAATAAAAATAATATCTGCAATAATAACTCCTAAATCAAAAGCAACTGCTGCTCGAAAGCCTTTTGTAACACTGGTTTCAATTAATACAAAGAAAACAGGGCCTATCATGAAGGCTAAGAAAAAACCAAGTGGTATGGCGGCTTGGATATCATCTATCATAGTACTTTAATTTTAGAGATGTGTATTAATCTTTGTAAATAACTCTTCCACCAATCACTTTTAATTGCTTTACATATTTAGTTTTCCCATGAATTATTAGATCTCCACCAGCAAATATTGTTACTTCAATAAGTTCGGAGCTGCTTATATCTGCAACACCTCCTGTTTTTATTTTTACTTGAGAATTAAGAGCTTTTAATAAAGATGCTTCATAAATACCTCCTGTTCTAATATTTATATTTTGAGATTCGGAAGCACCGCTTACATTTATAATTCCACCGGTTACAATTTTAACCGATAATAGTTTTGTATCTGTAATAACTGAAATTTCTCCCCCTTCTTGCGATTTTAATTCTAATTCGTATTGCTTAAATAGTGATTCTGAAACCACTTTTGCTCCTTCATTGACGTCTATAATATCTATTTTGTTATAATAGAGTTTTACAAATGTTTTATTTCCATTAAACGATTTATTTAGAGCCATTTTAATTTTCAAAAGGTTGTTTTTTTGAACAATTAAAACATTAGAAGTGTCTTCTCCTGTAATTTCTATTTTGTTTTCATTGGATTCTACTAGCTCAACATTAATGAGGTCATAAACTTTTAGTTCTGAAAATTCACCTAATGTTTTACTAACGGGTGTTTGAGAGCTTACTAAAAAGCTAGATAATAAGAAAAATAAAAAATATGGTTTCATTTTTGATTGGGTATTTTAAATGTTTAATATAAAGTCTAAATGTTTTTTTACTAGGTCAGCTTGTTTGACACGAACCTCAACTTCATCTCCTAATTGGTATTTGGTTTTAGTTCGTTCACCTATTAAAGCAAATTCTTCGGCATCAAATCTATAAAAATCACCTTTAATATCTCTAATTCTTATCATACCTTCGCATTTGTTTTCTATAATTTCTACATACATACCCCATTCAGTGACTCCAGAAATAACCCCTAAGAAAGTGTCATCTTTATGGTCTTGCATGTATTTGACTTGCATATATTTTATAGAATCACGCTCTGCTTTTGTTGCAAGATATTCCATGTTAGAAGAATGTTTACATTTTTCTTCATAAAGATCTTCGCTAGTTGATTTGTTACCATCTAAATAATATTGTAACAAACGGTGTGCCATAACATCTGGGTAACGACGAATTGGAGATGTAAAATGACTATAATGGTTGAAAGCAAGTCCGTAATGTCCTATATTTTTTGTGGAGTATACAGCTTTACTCATACAACGAATAGTGAGTGTATCGACAAGGTTTTGTTCTTTTGTACCTTTTACATTTTTAAGAAGAGTGTTTAAAGAGTGTGTGGTGGTTTCTCTACTTTTAAGATTTAATTGATGTCCAAATTGAGAAACTATTCTTTGTAAACCAGCTAATTTTTGATCGTCTGGTTCGTCATGAATTCGATATATAAATGTTTTTTGTGGGGATTGTTTTCCTATAAATTCAGAAACTTTTTTATTAGCTAATAACATAAACTCTTCAATAAGTTTATTAGCATCTTTTGAAGTTTTAAAAAATACACCTACAGGGTTGTTTTCTTTATCTAAATCAAATTTAACCTCTGCTTTATCAAAAGAAATAGCACCATTGTTCATACGTTTAGAGCGCATTATTTTAGCTAGTTCATCTAACTTTAAAATAGCGTCTTTAACAGCAGTATCCGCAGTATAAGCTTTGCTATTTAGTGCTATTTCTGCTGGGATCACACAGTCTTCAGTTTCTATAATATGTTGTGCTTCTTCGTAGGCAAATCGTGCATCACTATAAGTTACTGTTCTTCCAAACCACTGATTTTCTATTCCTGCTTTATTATTGAGTTCAAAAACAGCGGAGAAGGTATATTTTTCTTCTAAGGGTCGTAGAGAACAGGCATTGTTTGATAATACTTCTGGCAACATAGGGACAACTCTATCTACTAAGTAAACTGATGTGGCACGTTCGTAAGCTTCATCATCTAAAATAGTACCTTCTTGTAAATAATGAGATACATCGGCTATATGAATACCTACTTCATAATTTCCATTCGGGAGTTGTTTAAAAGATAAAGCATCATCAAAGTCTTTTGCATCTTTTGGATCAATTGTAAATGTGAGTGTAGATCGCATGTCGCGACGTTTTGCAATTTCTCCTTCTGTAATAGAGGTATCTATATTATTTGCAAATGCTTCAACTTCGGAAGGAAACTCATATGGTAGTCCGTATTCTGCTAGTATGGAATGAATTTCTGTATTGTGATCACCTGGTTTTCCTAGAATTTTTATAATTGCTCCGTTAGGACACTCAGCTTTTTCTGGCCACTCTTCTAAACTTACGAGTACTTTATCACCATCCTCTGCTTTCATCGCTTTTGATAAAGGCACAAAAACATCTACAGGCATTTTATTACTATCAGGAACAACAAAAGCAAATTTATCATTCAATTGTACAACACCTACATATTCTGTGCGTGCACGTTCTATAATTTGAGTGACTTCTCCTTCTTGTCTTCCATTTTTCTTACGGTTATAAATATATAATTCTACCGTATCGCCATGCAACGCTTTGTGCATGTTATTAGAAGCTATAAAAACATCATCTTCAAAAGCATCACTAATTATATAAGCATTACCTCTTGCAGCCATATCTACTTTTCCAATAAAATATTCTGTTGAGCTTATCAGTTGAAATTTTCCTCGTTCTACTTCTTCAATTTCTTTCTGAGCTGCTAGTTTGTGAAGATTTTTTATAATTTGGTTCCGACTGCTAGCATCGTTTACTTTTAGTTTAGCAGCTATCTGCTTGTGATTGAATGTTTTTTTTCTATCGGATTTCAATATTGTTAATATACTTTGACTGTAATTTTTAACCGATTGTTTTTTATTCTTTTTCCTTTTCATTTAAAGTATGTAATTAAGCAAAGCTACCATTTTAATTCAACCAAGAGTCATCCCTTTTTTAACTTTATCCACATTTAATATAATTATATTGATTTTTTATTTAATTATTTAAAAACTAATGATGGTTATTATAGTCTGTGAATAGGTGATATAAGTTTATGTAAAATTAGTAGCTTTCTTTCTTATTTACATATTATAAACATATAATTAACACCTATTTTTTTATTAGTTAATTGATTTACAGTTATTTAATATAGTTTTTTAAATATTGTTAATATCATAGATTTATACAAAACAACTCATAAATATTTATGTATTTTTTGTTCATAAACCTACTTTTGGTATTCATAAGTTCAGAATGAAAAAAGACAACTTAATTAGTTTTATAAATTTATATAGCCGGTTGATAAAATTAATTGATATATAAAAATTAAGTTTTCATAATCGCTCATTAATTATTAACAATTAATTAAAAAGGCTATCAACAATTTAATTTAAGTCCCAGTCTTTTTTGTAAATTTACTAATAATTAAAGTTATACCAAATGAATATATCAATCGGAAACGATCATGCAGGCACAGATTATAAATTTAGAATTATAGAATTTCTTAAATCTAAAAATATAGAAGTTACAAATT